>NZ_JACAOA010000005.1 GCF_014049385.1 Ruoffia halotolerans
AATAATAATTATATGAAACTTTATATAAATACTTGATATTAATATTCGTTATATGTATAATAAAATTATTCAATAGTGAATATAATCACAATGTGTAGAAATCGGTTTAAGGGGTGATATCATAAACATAGAAAGATTTATCGAAGTACGAAAACAAAAGGGCTTAGTTCAAAGTGATCTTGCTGAAGGTATCTGCACCCAAGCAACTTTAAGTCGTTTTGAAAACCACGGTCAAGTGCCCAGTTTAAAAATATTAATTAAATTATGCAACCGGTTAGAATTACCCCTTAGTGAATTATTTCCTAAAGTCGGTGTAAAACATTCTAAGTTAAAAGAGTTAATGGAAGAAGCCGAATTCTCTCTCATCTTGAGTGAGTATGAGAAAGTGGGTAATTTGCTGGAAAAGATTGATTTAAACCTGATTGATAACTCAGAATTAACCATGCGATATCATTATTTAAAGGCATTTGTGATGATTTATAATGAGCATTCTACTATTGATACGTTGTATGAGTTGGATCAGATATTACTTGATAATCATATCAACGAGAATGAATTATATAAATTACTTGCTTATACAGGCAGTGGTATTATCTTTAAGAAATTAGACGAGTTAGAAAAAGCGGAGTTTTACTTTGCGAAAGTCTTAGATCGGATTTATGATTTTCCGACCAATCGCATGGAAGAAGTTTGGCGTGTCTTACATATCGTATTTGAATGCAGTAAGTTTTATGCACATATCGATGAGATAGATATTAGTAATGCATTAGCTGAACATGCCGTTTCTATTTGCTCAGATAACCATGTGACATATTATCTTGCAAGGGCGGCAATCCAGTTAGCAAAAAATGCGATTACCATAAAAGCGTCTAAAGATACAATTTTAGCTTTAATTTATGACGCCCGGGCCTATTCAAAAATTAATCGAAATAAAATTGCCTTAAGAGAACTTGATGCAATGGAAAAATATATAAAAAATGAATATTAAATAAGAGGGGATATTTAAATGAAGAAATTATTAGGAATTGTTGGGACAAACTCAAATAATTCAACTAACCGTAAGTTACTACAATATATGGAAAAACATTTTTCAGATAAAGCCGATATTGAATTAGTTGAGATTAAAGAATTACCAATGTTTGTCAAAGATAAAAGTATCGAATTACCAGAGAGTGTTAAAGAGTTATCAGATAAAGTTGAACAAGCTGATGGAGTTATCATTAGTACACCTGAATATGATCATTCGGTACCTGCTGCATTAATGAATGCTTTAAGTTGGTTATCATTTAAAACGCATCCATTCGTAGATAAGCCTGTTATGGTTGTAGGTGCATCATATGGAACATTAGGCTCATCACGTGCTCAAATGCATGCCCGTCAAATCCTGGATTCACCTGAATTAAAAGCTAGAATTATGCCAAGTTCAGAATACTTATTAGATCATTCATTACAAGCATTTGATGAACAAGGACAATTAATTTCAAAAGAAAAAATTGAATTACTTGAGGGCTTATTCACAGATTTCTTAACTTTCGTTGAGATTACTGGGCAATTAATGGAAGCACATGCTGTTAATGTTAGAGAAGCAGATAATTATACTTGGGAAGATTAATAAAGGAGATAAGATAATATGAAATTAGTAGGAATCGTTGGATCAAATGCTGTTGGATCGTACAACCGTTTATTATTACAGTTTATCCAAAAACATTTTAATAAATTAATTGATTTAGATATTGTTGAGATTGATCAAGTGCCATTATTTAATCAAAGTGATGACCAAACTCAATCACCCGTTATTCAAGATATCGCTAAAAGAATTGAAGCGTCTGATGGTGTGATTATCGCAACACCAGAACATAATCATACTATTCCAGCAGCTTTAAAAAGCTTAATTGAGTGGCTATCATTTAAAATTCACCCATTAGAAAATAAACCTGTCATGATTGTTGGTGCATCATACTTTTCACAAGGATCTTCACGTGCTCAACTTTCATTAAGACAAATATTAGACTCACCAGGTGTCAATGCGATTGTACTACCAGGGAATGAGTTCTTATTAGGGAATGTGAAAGAAGCATTTGACGAAGAGAATAATTTAAAAGATCAAGGAACAATAAACTTCTTAGCAACTTGCTTAGAAAAATTCATCCGATTTATTAAAGTTGTTTCAGATTTAGAAGGTAAAGGGGGAGCAACTGAAGTGGTGAAACCAATCGAAGAAGATTTATTTGCTAATGGAAAGATTGACACAACAATTGAAGATGTAGAGATGACGGCTCCAGACTGGGTAGAACAAGCAGCTGAAAAAGTAAACCCTGCTACTGGAAATGACTATGTCAAACTTAATAGAGGTATCCTGACAGTAAACCAAATTGATCAATTCTTAAGATCAATGCCAATGGAATTAACGTTTGCTGATAGTAACAACCAATTCTTATACTACAACAGCGTTCTACCACCAGAAGAAATGTTTGCCAAACGTTATCCAGAACAACCAGGAAACCCTCTTGGTGCATGTCACCCAGACCATACACACAAAAATGTGAAATGGGTTATCTCACAATTACGTTCAGGAAAACAAGATATTGTCCGTATTCACGTACCAACACATGGGCCAGATAAATTTGTGGTTCACAATTATCAAGCAATACGTGATGATGAAGGTAATTACATGGGAATTAATGAATATATTATGGATATTAAACCAACAGTTGATTGGTACTTACAACAAACAGGTCAAGAATTAGTAGGAGGAAAAGATACAGTATCAGGCGCTTCACAAAGCGATAATAAAGAAGCTGATACAGTTTCAGGTGCATCACAAAGTAATGCAGCAGAACCAGAAGTGGATACAGTATCAGGTGCATCTTCACATTAATATGATATAATTTAGTAGAAGTTCGGAGGTAAATCTTCGAACTTTTTTGGCTAAATAATGATTTAAGGGGTTTTAAGTATGGAAAGTATTACTTTTAAAGCAATGGGTACAACGATTAATTTACAAATCGAACATGAATTTTCTCACTATTTGTTAAATGAAGCTAAAAAACGGTTGTTAGATTACGAAAAACGTTTTAGCGCGAATGATGCGAACAGTTTATTGATGAAGGTTAATCAATCCGCTGGCATCGAAGCTGTTGCTGTTGACCCTGATATATTTGAACTCATTAAGATAGGCAAAGCCTATAGTGTAGATTCATCGAATACATTGAATATTGCGATTGGCCCCTTAATCAAACTTTGGAAGATTGGTTTTTCTGATGCGAAAGTTCCAACTCAAGCCGAAATAGACGAACGCTTAACACTCATAGACCCTAATTTGATTCAGTTAAATGACGAGAAACAAAGAGTTTATTTAGAAAGAAAAGGGATGGAAATTGACTTAGGTGCATTAGCTAAAGGATTTTTTGCTGATCAAATCAAACACTTCTTGAAAAAAGCAGGCGTTAAAAAGGGGATCATTGACTTAGGCGGCAATGTCTTATTACTAGGAAGTCATCCAATAAATCCAGACACGTTATGGCGAGTCGGGGTTCAAAATCCTTTCATGACACGGAATAATTTAGCTGGATTATTGAATGTTAAAGATAAATCGGTTGTTACTTCAGGTATTTATGAGCGAACATTTGTCTATAATGGCGAAGAATATCATCATATATTTGATAGTAAGACAGGTTATCCAGTCAAAAATAATATCGCAAGTTTAACAATAGTCTCTAAAGAATCTTTAACAGGGGAACTATATACAACGATGTATTATAAAGCCGAAGCGCATGATATTATAAAACAAATAAATCAAATACAAGATGTAGAAGCAGTTGTTATTACAAAAGAAAGCGAAATTTTAATCACGCATGGATTAGTGAATGATTTTATAAAAGTAGACTAAGTATACAGCTCTTACTCTCAAGTAGGAGCTGTTTTTGAATTTTGAAATAATTATGAATGCGAACATTTTATTTTGAAGAGTGTTTAAACGTAACGATAACTAACTATCATTGGATGAGTCAACTATACTTTTGATAAGATAAAAATAAATGACGGTGGAGGTAAATGAGATGACAATGAAGATGATTATGGATTTAGACACGGGTGTCGATGATTCTTTTAGTTTTAGCGATGCACTTAGTTTTGAAGAAGTAGAAATGCCTTTAAGCCCCGTAGAATGATCAGAATTATTCGTCATGTTCAAAGATCCCATTGGTGTGATATAGATGTTCAGTGGTGAAGATTTAAAATTTGTTCAAAAGGTCATTCTGAAAGTTGGATTACTCAATTATATTTTCGATTTGCAGATTGTTTTTTGAAACAGGAATTGGTTAATTTAGCATTTTAATTTGAAAAGATGAGTAAGTCTAACAAGTGTATTGATTGAATCGTTTCTATGAGATCATATAACTAAATAGTATGGAGCGATTACATGACTTATTTTTGAGGAGGTACCAATTCTTATGAAAGCAAAATTTCACGGACATGCTGTGGTTAGTATAGAGACTCAAGATGGCATAAAAATATTAATTGATCCCTTTTATTAGTGGAATTAGATTGACTGATTTAGATGCGAATACGGTGGAAGCAGACGTTATATTAGTGGCCCATGGACATTCGGATCACATTGGAGATACAATGGCTATCGCTAAAAGAACTGGCGCATTGGTTGTAACCACTGTTGAAATTGTTGGCTATTTAAATTCATTAGGTTTAGCGAATTTACACGGTATGCAACCTGGTAGTGATCATGACTTTGACTTTGGCCGAGTTAAGTTAACACCAGCTATCCATGGATCATCAATTGAAATAGATGGAAAGCCTTTTACACTTGGCTTAGCCACTGGGATTTTGATAACAGCTGATGAGCAAACATTTTATCACATTGGTGACACAGCCTTATATTCAGATATGAAATTAATTGGCGAGTTCAATGACATTGATTTAGCATTTATTCCAATTGGTGATAATTTTACGATGGGACCAGAAGATGCAGCCAAATGGTTAATGGCAAAGAAAGTTGTACCAATTCATTATAAAACTTTCCCAATAATTGAACAAGATCCGGCACAATTTACCAAATTATTAGCTGATGGGGTGGGTTATGTTCCAGAAATTGGTGAGACGATTGAGTTATAAAGTAAAAAACAGAAGTGAGATAGGTAATCTATCCACTTCTATTTTTTATACTAATTTAATATTTAAGTTGATATTATTGCCTTTGCTTAAAATACTTGAAACTTTACAATGGCGGTGAATAAAACGTTCTAACCCAGCTAATTGATCCTCATTCAATATAGCATCAGTTACAAGTTCAACAGATGCATCTAATCGCCACTCTTTGTTCTCATCAATAAAATCACCTGCCACATGAGCAGTTAATTGTGAAAATTCTATCTTTTTCATATTCAAGTATGATACTGCTGTCATCAAATGACACCCAGATAAAGAAACTAGTAATAGTCCAGTTGGGGAAGTGCCCTGACTAGTAAATTCAGGCATTCGATCAGTATAATCCATAGTATATGAAAAACCTTCGATATCAGCTTGCACAATATAACGATCAATTACTTTTGCTTTTGTCTCTTTCTCTGCCATGATGTATTCCTTCTTTCATTGAAAATAATTAGGTGATAAATGAATTCTTTGATAGTTTAAATTATATCACAGAATTTAGTTCATACTAATGAAAGAGATTATCGCTTTAAATAAAAGAGGGATATCTAATGACCATACACAATAGATTCATTTTGTTTAACATAAGCAATTATAAAAATAATACTTATATTATTTAAACAGCATCCTATTGCCTTTTTATTTTTCCATGTTAGGATAGATACATTATATTTATAGGAGGCTATTATGAATGTGCCAATTTTGTACGAAGATAACCATCTTTTAGTTATTGAGAAGCCGGTTAATGTTCCTGTACAAGAAGATAGTAGTAAAGATTTAGATGTATTCAATCATCTAAAGCAATTTATAAAAGTCAGAGATAAGAAGCCAGGTAATGTTTACTTAGGACTAGTGCATCGACTTGATCGACCTGTCGGGGGTGCGATGGTATTTGCCAAGACATCAAAAGCGGGATCCAGATTATCGAATACCTTAAGAAAACATGACTTGAAAAGATATTATCTAGCCGTAGTAATGGGGAAGTTGCCTAGGACGAAGGGGACATTGACACATTACCTCTGGAAGAATCGTAAAACGAATCAAGTTTACACTGTTGATAAAAATCATAACCAGGCCAAAAAGGCTTACTTGAGTTATGAAGTTTTAGCTTATCAGCACGGTATGTCATTAGTACGAGTTCAATTGCATACTGGCCGATCACATCAGATTCGGGTGCAGTTTCAAGCAATTGGCTCACCTTTATATGGTGATCAAAAATATGGAGATCATCGAATAAAGCCTCACAGCCAAATTGCTTTATGGGTAACATTAATATTGTGAGATTGACTACATTTCAATTATAATACCCTGCGTATCAAGTAATTGGTGCGTACTCCACTTTAATTGCTAAGAATACCTAAAGCCTTATGACCAAAGCGGAATTTTAAAAAATAAACGTCAAGGTGCGAAAGCAGAAAAAATAATAAGGATAATCTAAGCTGAAATAAAAACTACTTATTATAGGACAATATGTAAATAAGTAGCGCTAAGGATAAATTAAATGGTTGTTTAGCAGCGAAAACTCTAAGTTCATGAATGAATATGAGGGACGTTCAACGACTATCTCCTTGAGGGAGAGTAAAGCCGCAAGCAAATGGCGGAAGAAAAATGTGGCTACCCATGTGGTAGAAGAAATAGTCTGCGCTATATGGAAACATATAGAAGTCTACTCGCAAGAGAAAGACTGTATTAAAGGTTGCGCTTTAATATGAACACGAAAAAAATCAAAAAAATATAAAATCCATTTATAGTAGGAATCCTCTCTGATATAATCAATATAATATATAGAAGGGAATTTAAAATATAGAATTATTGTCTATCGGAAAGTTTTTTAAAAAAACAGGGGTGACTCCATATATTTTAAGACGGTTGTAGCAAAATGGCGAGTTGATTCCCCATCATATAACTAATGCAGGAACTCGCTATAATTACTCGGAGCAATTAAAGGATTATCTACCGAGACTATCAATAACGATGGTAAACTTATTACTGGTTATTGTAGAGTTAGCACTTCGACACAAATGACTGAAATAAGGTCGCAAGTTAAGCTTGTTGAAGAATATATGCAAGCTCTTGATTATATTTCTGAAATCATTTCAGAAGTTGGTGGCGAACTTAACTATCAGCGAAAAGGCTTATTAAATCTCTTGAAAATAATTAACCAGTAAGAAATCAGCAAGATTGTCACTTTGAATAAAAGTTGTCTCATGCGAAATGGTTTCGAAATATAAGAGTATCAATGTCAATTGAATAAAATCGACATTGAGTTGATTGATGATTCAAAAGAAACCAGGATTTATAGTCCTTTATCGCGTAATCCTTTAAACAATAATTCCTATTTAGAACTATGATTTTAAAACTACATTTGAATATATAATTCATATCGGCTTATGAAATGGAAATTCCACATCCTACGTTACAAGAATTGATAAAAATTCAATCAAATCCACCACAATTAGAACCTTGGACAACATTTAATTTGTCCCAATAATAAAGCGTTACTTACCCCCTCATTAGGGTAAGTAACGCTTTATTTATTTATTTTGAATATTGTCTAGTCAATAGATAATGTTACCTGAGTAGCCTTGTTGGTGGAAAAACCTTTTATTTCGAGAGACAAAAGACTCTTTACCGCCTAAACGAATTCTAAAACCATCGTCTTTGTTTAATAAGATTAGCTCTGTCCAATATAAATTATGGTCTACTAAAAGAGAGGGCTCACCAAAGTTCGAATGTGGCGTTAAAACTGAATTGAATTCAGAACGGTGTTGATTTAAATTAAATAAACCTTCTCGGTATGATTCGACGGTTCCACTTGAATCTTGATTCATAATTGTTGGATTGGCACAAGCGGCACCGAGAATTGCGGTCCTAAGTTCAGGAATAAGGAACCCGATAATCCCCGAAGTTTGACCTGGTAAGTGTGTGGGAATGATAGTGACTCCCCCTAAGTTAAACACATCGTAGTCTTTATAAGAATGATAATTCATTTCTTTTTGAGCAATAAAGTGCTCCGTTGAGAACGATAGGCCTTGCTTTCGCATGATCTGGATGACCATGTGTGCAGATGACATCATAGGACATATCAAGTAAGTTATCAACATATTGCCTCAAATCCCCATCCCCAAAACCTGTATCAATCAAAACGGCTCTGTCACACCCCTTGAAAACATAAGCACAGACTTAAGGCATTTTAATACGGATTATGGCGTCGTTAATTTGTTCGCTTTCAAATATCTTTATAATGCACTCCTTTACTTGATTATTTAATATCCATTATAATCTTGGATTAAAGAGAAGTGAACTAAAGAATATTGTAACATATTCTTTTAAAAATTCTGGAAAACATGAGAAAATGTAATTAGTAAAGGGCATGCCACGTAATAAATATCTAATCTAATAAGGACGTGAATCATTTGTTAATACATCAGCCTAAATTATGGAGTGTAATGCTCCGTTTATTGTTAACCGCGGTTGGTCAAGTTAGCTTAATTTATTTATGGATGTTGATTCCAGGTCAAGAGGCCATTGCTTATTTCTTACTCTTAATTTTAATGTCAGCCCCCGTGGGAACAATAATAAATCTCATCTTAAAGAAATGGATTTTTCAGTTAATGAATGAATCAGATTCATTTGCTTTAAAAATAGCATACCCCTTTATAATTATCTTTGGTCTATTTATCACTGTTATTGTCATAACAAACTTGAACATTTTTGATTTATTCTTTCTTTTGATTTTTGTCTTTGTATTGTCGCTACCATTATTATTACTTGAAATGCTATTCTATATAATACGAAATTGGACTCAATTAAAAGAGTAGATAGAGTCAGTATGTTAATAAAACGATCTCTTATTACAGATGTAAAAATTGCAACAACTGGAGGAGTGAAAAAGGAACTGGAAACTGTATGGGAAAAGAATTAAAGGATACAGATTAGTTTTTGTAATGAAATTTATGTTCTAATTGACAAAAATAAAAAGATATTATATTATAATTTCATTAAAATAAACACATTGAAGTGGAAAGTAAACTAATTTAACTATAAAGAGAGCTCTTAGATGGTGGGAATGAGTAAGTAGAAATTAGTTGAAAATGGTCACAGAGTGGTCTTTCTGAATGTTAACGCAATAAGAAAGAACGGACGCATCCGTTAAACGTGCTTCAGTATACGTTATATCAATGAAAACGTGTATTGAATAAGGTTATTTCAGCGATGAAATAATAAATTAAGGTGGTAACACGAAGTAAACTCTCGTCCTTTTCGGAAGGGGGTTTAATTTTGTTATAAAAAAAGAAGGAGAAATAGATATGAACAAATGGTTAAAGAAATTAACTTTGGTTGGGTTATTAAGTAGCGTATTATTTGGTTCAACGGCATCTTTACAAGTATCTGCTGAGGAGCGCAAATTTGAAGGGGAGACTGTTTCTGTTGGTGTTGTTGGGACGGAGTATGAAGAAATTTGGCAATTTGTAGCTGAAAAAGCGTTGGAAGAAGAAGGTATAGAAATCGAAGTTGTTCTATTAACGGATTATAATATTCCTAATGAAGCTCTCCGAGATGGATCGATTGATTTAAACTCCTTCCAACATGATGTATTTTTAAACAATTGGAATCAAGAAAATAACGGTGATATTGTTACAATTGGCTATACTTACGCTGTACCTACAAGAATATATTCTGAAAAATACAATTCTTTAGATGAATTACCTGAAGGTGCAAAAATCGCAGTGAACGCTGCTCCAACAAGCTTAGGCTATAATATCCAAACATTAGTGCGTGCAGGATTAATTACTTTAGATAATAGTGAAGAATTACTACCCACACCTTCAAATATTGCTGATAATCCTAAAAACTTAGAATTGATTGAATTAGATGGCGCTCAAATTCCTGCTGCTGTATTAGATGTAGATGCAGCTTTTATTGACAATTCTTTCTTAGGTGGTACTAATTTTGTACCATCAGATGCTATCTATGTATTTGGCGATACGCCAGAGACCATCAATATTGACCGCGTTAATAATATCGCAGCACGTTCCGAAGATTCGGACAACCCACTTTATTTAAAAGTTGTGGAGCTATTTCAACAAGATGATGTTGCAGCAAAGATTGAAGAAATTACACAAGGCGGAAGCATACCAGCTTGGGATATCGTAAAAGAGGCTCAAAAAATTCAAACTCAAGATTAAGAGTAATTACTTGAACATTAATATAACAAAAAATACTAGTGTCCGTTGATACTAGTATTTTTTGTTATATGAGAGAAATTAAAAATAATGGACGTCAAAAAGTTATTTGATTTGTCTAAACTTTTGATGGAACGCGTTAGTTAATCATTCTTTAGCCTTTTTACTCGTTAATGTCCTTTATATTAAATAAATTCGCATAATCCGTGGAAAATTAACATCAGTCTTCCACTTACTTTATTTTTGATTTTTTCGTAATTATTTCATACTTTATACGTATTGAAATTTTAAATAAGCAAATTTCTCAAAGCAATGTGCGAACCTTCGAGTCACAAGATGCTTCGATAATGAATACGCGAATGTAAGCAATTAACGTAGATGGCCTTTGAATGGATGCGTTGAGTAAAATTGATAGATACATTCGGTATTACCCGTTATAGTGAATCAATTTACTATGTTGATTAAAAAAACTGAGTATATTGAATGATTTAAGAATCCATATAATCTTATAAATTTTATTATGCAAAGTGTAACCTATATTGTTGCACCCGTAGTTACAATTAGTCATCTTACGCTTGAGAACGAACTGTATCATATTAATAATGCGTCATATTGTCTATTACAAAAAGTGACTTATTGGCCAGCTTAGACAGTATTTGTCTCTGTAGTAGATCCTGAAGCAGGGGTGAAGACTATAAAACTTATCAATTGTCTGTGTCAAGAACATCACTATATAACGATTATTGTTGAATACCGTTGCTTACAGATGTTGATCACATCTTAGTTATAGCTGAAGGAAGACTTACCTCTGATCCGCCCTCACTGAGTTAGTAAATAAGTAACCTATTTACTGAGACTGGTATTAGAGAACCTTTATATCTAACTGCTAAGAAGTATGCTGGCGTGTATATGTAATCATATGTTACACTCGGAACGTTGAAGCAAGTAGATGTATCCAAATTAGACATTCAACGGATGGAATAGTGGGCAAATTCCTTTATTGAATTTGTAAAAACGCCGCATGACAACCATATACTACAAGTGGAACAAGTATACTTTAACTATGACACAGAAAATGATAGACCAATTATATTAGTATTATAGGATCTAATGGGTTGCTAAGGCAACTTTAGCAAGATGATTGGTTTTATTATACCTGATGCTGACCGAATTATTGCGGATAACTATGCATTATAATTGTAAAACATTAGTTGAGTTATCCTTGTTATTTGCCAATAAAGGATGGTTTTTAATCCATTTAATTTAGCAGCGGATGGTTACTACTTGTGACCGTCCTTTTTTTTTAGCTGTAGAGTTAGGAACGTGCATAATCCCATTTATGGTATCTAATTAAAGTAGAAAGATTAGATGCGCTTACAGTTCCATAATGAGTGAAACTTATGATAATTGAGTACCAATACATTTTACTTCCAGTTGATGGATCACAACAATCAATTGATACATTTTAACGGAGGATATCAGAAGGTAAACAATGGAATTGTAAGGTATACTTTGTTCATGTACTAAAGGAAGATAGTGATGATATTCTTGTTTTACATAGAGAGTCGTTGTTAAACTCACTGAAGATTATGTAAATAATGAGGGCGTTAGTCTGCATAAAGAGATACTCTATGGAGTTCTACGAACACAAATTGCTCTTGTATTATTTGATCGATGGTCCATTGATCTGGTTGTTATGAGGGCAATATATCATTGAACAGATGCAAAACCGCATGATAAAGGGAAACCATTTAAAAGTGAGAAAAGCTAGAAAATAAAACATCATTTTATTTTTCATATCCCGTTTAGAAAGCATGAGTTAGCGACCATAAACGTTGGCTTTAATAATTTAGTATTTATTATAGTTTTTTAATACTCATTGACACTTCATCTAAGTAACGAAATGATTTTTACATTACATTCAATCCTTTAATGAAATGCCTGTTGTTATTTTTTACTTTTAAAGGTACGTACATTCAGGTTTTGTCAAAGTCATGTTATATGTTATCAACCAATAAACGATTACAAGTAGAAGTAAGTTTACATACCAGGTTACTCAATATTTCTTGACAAGCAGAAAACTTTAGCTTATTCTTAAGCGAGAACAAATGATAATACAATTAAATAGCGATTCCATGTAGGGGGACCAGTATTGCTGGTTGAGATATTATCCGTGAAGATAATGACCCTTAGAACCTGATCTAGTTGACACTAGCGTAGGGAACATATAACGATTATGAAGAACAGTAAATAATAATGCGTATGTGCACCCTAGAATCAGTCTAGGGTGCTTTTTTGTGTCAATATTAAGGAGAAAGAGAAGATATGAAAACAATCATTCAAGAATTTATTTGTAATCCAGAAGAGTGTAAAAGTTTCGATGAAATAGCCATACAATTATTCAGATATCTTTACCAAAATAATCTGGCCTATCAACAATATTGTCGTAAAAAAGGGATCGGTCTTAAGCAAGTTAGACATTGGAAGGACATTCCAAGTGTATCGACAGAGGCATTTAAGTCCAGCTTTTTAAGTGTAACACCTGAAGAGGAATGCTCATATGTTTTTATGACGAGTGGAACTACCAGTGGCAATAAAGGAAAGCATTATCACCGTGATCTAGACGTCTATGATCTATCAGCAAAGGAAAGTTTTAAAAATTTTGTAAGTGCAAAAAAATTTCCCATGGCAATCTTATTTCCAGATGAAAAAAATATGCCTCACTCTTCATTAAGCCATTATTTATCGCTATTAAAAGCTGATGGAACAAAAGATTCCGCACATTTTGTGTCAAAAGATGGTTTAGAGTTAGAAAAGTTGATTGAATGGACTCAAAAACATGAGCATACGCCCGTAATGATTTTGGGTGCGAGTTACAATTATGTTCATTTACTTGATAGCTTAGAAGACAAAAAAAAATCGATTCATTTGCATGAGGATAGCTTAATTTTTGATACAGGAGGATTTAAGAATTTCTCAAGGTCTTATTCAGAAAATGAATTCTATAAATTATTAAAAGATAGGTTTAAAGTCAAGACAAAAATAGTAAATATGTATGGTATGACAGAATTATCTTCGCAATACTATTCGAAGATTGAATTGGATGGAAAAAATATAAAGCGAGGACCACATTGGATTCGCTTTAAAATTATTGATCCAATCACTGAGCAAGAAGTTCCAAAAGGAGAAATTGGCTTATTAGTACATGTTGATTTAGCCAATATCAACTCTGTACCAGCTATTCAAACAGGGGACTTAGCTATTGAAAGAGAGGGTGGCTTTGAATTAGTAGGAAGGCAACCATTGATTGAATCACGAGGTTGTTCATTATCTGCTCAACAATGGATAGAGGAGTATCAAAATGGTTCAAATTGAAAAAAGTGGTTATTTACCACCGATGGCAAAAGATTTAAAGATTAAGAATCGACAGATTGATTTTCAGGATGTATCAATTTCAGTGCCACATCCTGATGAAGATCAATTGAAAATTTTATCACAGCGAATGAAAACGGTAGGAAATCACTTGACTACAAATGAAATTATCACAGCAATTACTAAGGCGGTCGCGGTGTTATTAGATCGAAAACATCCTTTACGTCGTAAACTAGAAAAACTTCTGCCACTAATTACTGGCTTTAATCATGAAACGATTCGATTAAGTCTGACTCATTCATTGAAGACTTTTAGAGAACATGAATTGATGCGTTGGTTATCTGTGAATTTTGAAAATCCTCTAATACTTGATCAATTTATAGCAAGTTCTCATGGGGGATTTACCAAGGCTGTTGGACCAAAATTAACGGCACATATTTGGGCGGGGAATGTACCAGTTCTGCCTCTTTGGAGTTTAGTAGGAAGTCTATTAGTTAAAGGAAAAGTGATTGGAAAAGTTTCTAGTAGCGAACCTTTATTTATTGGTGTTTTCTGTCAACTATTGGTTGAAATTGAGCCTCGGTTAGCAGATAGTCTTGCGATTGTTTCTTGGAAGGGGGGAGATACCCGTCGTGAAAAGATGTTATTGAATGAAGCTGAAGTAGTAGTTGGATATGGTAGTAATCGGACTATATCCAAACTGCAGCAACAAATAGGCCACAATACACATTTCATTGGTTTTGGTAATAAATTAAGTTTTGGTTTTCTACACAAGCTAGTTTTAGATAAGCAAAAAGCAGAAAACTTGGCTAAACAAGCTGCAAAGTCAGTGATCTACTACGATCAGCAAGGATGTTATTCTCCCCAACTCTTTTTCGTAGAAAAGAATGGACAAACAAGTCCACATGAATGGGCATTACTATTAGCAGGAAAACTTCAATCTTATCAGAATCGTTATCCTTTAAGAAATTTATCAATTGAAGAAGCATATGATCGCTCACAATTTTATGAATCAAAAATGTGGGACGATCATTGTAAAGTAATTGTTCCTGAGGATCGCTCCTGGATAGTAAGCTACAGTGAGAAGCCTTTGCTTGAACCAACTCCCTTGTCACGGGTGGTACAAGTTATTGCTATTGATCATTGGAAAAGTTTAGCAGCAATCATTCGTGACAAATCGCAATTTCTTCAAACAGTAGGAATCGCTGCGCCGACTGATGAATTATTTGAAATTGCTTCCGATTGGGGTGCTTTAGGCATTACGCGCGTAACTAGCTTGGAAAATATGGTACAGTTACATGCCGGTTGGCATCAGGATGGTTATTCATTTCTGAAAGAACAGGTTCGGATGGTCGATATCGACCCTTCGGTTGTTTGTTCTTCAGAATTATTCAATGACTACATGGATTAGAGGTGGACATATCATGGAATTAGAACTACAAAAAGTCTCTTATCAGTATAAAGACAAAAATTTTGCATTGAAAGGAATTGATTGGCAGCTACCAACGGGTGAGATTCATTGCTGGTTGGGTCGTAGTGGGAGTGGTAAGTCAACTTTACTAGAGTTAGCAGCAGGGCTAAAAAATCCAACGAAAGGAAAAGTTTACCATCAAGGACATATAGTTACAAAGCCATCGAATAAGATTGGCTTTGTGTTTCAAGAGGCTACTTTACTCAATTGGAAGACAGTTTTAGATAATGTATTGCTGCCGATTCAATTACAACGCGAAATTACGACAGAAGATATTAATTATGCAGAAGTATTATTAGAGATTCTTCAAATCTCAGAATTTGCGGAGCGAATACCATCTACCTTATCTGGCGGACAAAAAAGTCGAGTAGCGATAGCAAGAGCACTAATTAAGAAACCCACACTTCTATTTCTAGACGAACCATTCGCTGCTTTGGATATCATAACGAGAGAGGAGTTACAAAATGAATTATTGAGATTAAATAAAAGAGAAAAGATCGCGATGCTTTTTGTTACCCATGATGTAACTGAAGCTGCTTTTTTGGCAGATCAAATTGGGGTGATTAGTCAGGGTGAAATAAGTTCTCAAAAAAAATCTCCATCTTGGGAAGAGACAGAGATAAATCGCCGAGATACTCAAAAATTTAGAGAATATTGTATAAATATTCGTCACTTGTTGGGGGTGGAACATGAATAAGAGAGCTTCGCTACTATCACTGTTAATGGGTGTGTTTTTATTATTCATCTGGGAATTGAGTGCTCGACAGGTATCTGAGCTGATTTTACCACGCCCACTTACTGTTTTTACCGTCCTTTGGAAAGGGATTCTCGATGGCTATTTTCTCTCTCATATATTGACTACAGTCGTTGAACTAATCATTGGATTACTAATGGGTGGATTTTTAGGAGTATTACTAGGAATCATCATCGGGGAAAGCCCGTTTTTGAAAAATGTATTCTCTGTGTATATCGTCATTTCACAAGCTATTCCTAAAATCGCTTTGGCTCCATTATTCATGTTGTGGTTTGGATATGGTATGATGTCGAAAATTGTTATTACTGCTTTGATTTGCTTTTTTCCATTACTAGAAGCAACTGCCAGTGCGATTCAACATGTTAACTCAGATCAATTAACTTTGTTTCGCTTGATGAATGCCTCGCGATGGCAAACATTATGGTATCTAAAGCTTCCAGCTGGTTTGCCTACGATTGTTCAAGGACTTCGTGTTGCAGTAGTTCTCTCGCTAGTAGGTGCTTTAGTGGGGGAGTTTATCGGCGCAAAAAAAGGGCTAGGTGCATTGATTATTGCATCACAAGGAATGATGGATACAACTTTAATGTTTGCTGTTCTGATTCTATTAGCAGTATTAGGCTGTATACTATATGGATTAGTTAATATTTTGGAAAATCAATTATGGTATAGCAAGGAGAATAGAAATGAGAAAAATTAAAAAAGGGCTAGTGTTAATTTTTATAACTGTGTTAAGTGCTTGCAGTTTTCAAACGACGAATTCATTGACGATAGCCAATTGGAGTCAATTAATTGTTGAACAGACGAATTTATTGGCAGAAGAGGAACATGGATTCTTTAAAGAAGCTGGTATAGACTTGTCGATTATTCCGGGAAATGGCGGACAAGATGCGTTAAAAAATATGTTAACAGGCCAAGCTGATATCGCATTCACCGATCCTGGTGCAGTTTATAGTGCTCTCGCTAATGGCGAAGATTTAGTTATTTTATATACGGTATATCCACAAAATGTTTTTAATGTAGTTACGATGGATGATCAGATTCAATCTCCAAAAGATTTGAAAGGAAAAAACATTGGTATATATAGTCGGTCAAGTGGAACATATCAAAATTTATTAGTATTATTGCATCAGGCAGGTTTATCAGAATCAGATGTAGAATTATTAGATGTAGGTATTGCTAATTTTTCACCGTTGATTCAGGGACAAGTGGATGCAACAGCCGCAACCGATACAGCCTTAGTTCCGGCCATAAGGGCGGGTTTAAGTGCTCCAAATATTTTTGAAGTGCGAGACTCTTTGAATATACCGAGTGATTTTTTTGTAGTAAAACGATCAACCTTCGAAGAAAAAGAAGCGCTTTTAAGAGATTTCATTCTCGCCTATAAAAAAAGTACCCAGTGGATGATTGAAAATCCAGATAGAGCAGCAGAATTAGCCGTAGAGTTAGCCATCGATGGGCGTGATCCAGAAATTAACCGAGAAATTATCAATTTAAGAAATACTGCGAGTTTAGATGAGAATGGTCAGATAGGTAAAGTGGATATTGATATCATACAAGAAGGTGCCGATACGTATTTTGAATTAGGTCTCATTCCAAAAAAATTAGAAATGAGCCAGTACATTGAAGTAATTGAGGAGTGAAAATATGCTGGAAGGTAAAGTGGTTATCGTTAGTGGTTCAAGTCGTGGAATTGGTGCCACCTTGGCTAAAGGCTTCGCAAGTCAGGGTGCTTATGTGGTTGTTAATTATAATCATAGCAAGGAATCGGCCGAAGAAGTAGCAAGAGCATGTGAAAAATTAGGTGGCCAGGCAATAGCTATTAAAGCAGATGTAACCACAGAAGAAGGTGTGAATCAGTTGGTAGAAGAGACGCTACTGACATTTGGAAGAATCGATGTGTTGGTTAATAATGTATTTGCACCCTATATATTTGATGCAGAAAATCGAAAAAAGGCATGGGAAATGGAGTGGCAAGATTATGAGATACAATTACAAGGAGGATTGAAAGCTGCGCACTTATTGGTGCAAAAAGTGTTGCCAAACATGACAAACTATGGGAAGGGAAGTATTATCAATATTAGTTCCAATTTAGTGGAACATCCAGTTATACCATATCAGGATTATATAACGGCTAAAGCAGCAATCATTGGTTACACAAGAAGTATGGCAAAAGATCTAGGTAGTATAGGTATTCGTATGAATGCTGTTGCACCCGGGCTAGTTTATCCAACCGCAGCAACTAAATCAACCAAAGAAGAACAAAAAGAAATGTTAGCAGATGCTACTCCACTGGGAAGAATTGCAACACCTGAAGATATTGTGGGACCAGTTTTATTTTTAGCTTCTGATTGGAGCGGCTTTATGACAGGTCAGACACTGTATGTTGATGGTGGTTTAGTTATGAGATAAAATATCAGGATTGTAGAATCTTATTGTAAAAGCATATTGCCAAAATAACCTAATTACTTTTATATTATTAATAAGATAATGTAGTGCCCCCCTAAATCCATGTTCGGATTTAGGGAGGCGCTACATTAAATTGTCTATCATCAAGTTAACTGTGGATTTTTTAACATCTATTATAGACTTTGAGAAGTATAGACTAAATTCCCGGCATTCCCTCTGTAATGAAAGATGTTTCGGTTTCTAGCGACAAAAGACTCTTTACCTGACATTCTAACAGCTAAGCGATCATCTGAATTTAATAAGATGCGTTCAGCCCAATACAAGTTATCTTTAACGACGTCAATCGGTTCTGAAAACGAATTGTGCTGAGTTAAAACAACTTTAAAGTTGTTCTGTAATTTACTTAATTTCACTAAAGCATCACGATATTCTTGAATTGAAGCACTAGAATCTAAATTTAATAATGTTGGATTCGCACAAGCATCACCAAGCATTGCGACTTCTAATTCGGGGATGATAAAACCCATGATTCCCTTTGTATGACCTGGCAAGTGGACAGGGCGGATTGTTACGCCACCTAAATCAAATATATCCTTTTCATTATATGAGATGTATTTCACGTCACCTTGCGGTAAGAAATTCTCTTTAGGGAACGATTTGTTAAAGCGACGCAACACATTATTCATAGTTAAGTGTCTTGTTTCAATCTTTGATCCGTGCTTTACTAACTCAAATTCACCTTCTGGTAAATATACAGTATCATATTGTCCATTACCGCCAGCATGATCGGGATGACCGTGACTACAGATAACATCATAAGGTAGGTCAATTAATTCATCTACAACGGACCTTAAGTCTCCATAACCAAAACCAGTATCGATTAAAACAGCTCGATCTGATCCTTTGACGATATAGGAACACACATAAGGCATCTTGATTCGAGTAATTCCCGGAATTACCGGTTCTACTTTAAATAATTCCATATTAATTCCTTCCTTTGAAACTTGTAATATATAGATAGGATTTGTAAATTCACATATGCTAATATAAACTAAGTAAAAAGAGTTTTCAATTATCTTGTTTATATTAAATCATAATAACCTTGAATATTATCAACTAAAAGTTAAAGAGGAGGAGAGTAGCGATGCCAGAAAATTGGTTAAGACGATTGTAAACTCGCTAATAAATAAAAGGAATTGGTCAAATTTTATTAATTACGCTACAGATGCAGTTTCCTGGACAAGAAGCAGCTGGTTATCTATTTCTTCTGATACTATTTGCGATTCCAGATAGGACGATTTCAAATTGGGTAATAAAAGTGCTGAAAATCAACGTAATATGGCACACTCGGTTTAAATGAATATAAAGTATCATTCCATTCATAATAATTGCAATCATTACTTATGTATTATACTTACTGTTGCTTGTTTCAACCCTTAATTTAATATATATCATCACATTATACGCAATCTTGTCTTTACCTTTACTATTGTTAGAAATGCTGATAATTGTCTTAAAACTGAACAAGGGCAACAGAAATGGTAACAAACGAAATATTTAATTAAGGAGTTTTTTATGTTAACAATTTATGGTTTAGGTCATTGTACAACTACGCAAAAAGCAAAGAAATATTTAGAAGATAAAGGTGTCAGTGTGGATGATATTATCGATATTCGTGATAATCCACCTAGTAAACAAGTCATTCAAAAAGCAATTGTATCAGCGAATGGTCAAGTTCGCAAAATAATTAATACGTCTGGAAATCTGTACCGGGAAATGGGTTTAAAAGATAAGTTGGACACAATGAATGAATCGGAAATTATTGATTTACTTTCGAAAAACGGTATGTTAATAAAACGCCCTTTAATTACAGATGGTAAGACACTAACGAATGGCGCAAAGGAAAGTGTATTGAAAGCAGCTTGGTTAGATCAATAAGTCAAACATAAGAGGTGCCTATGACAACAACATCTATCTTAAAACAATTTATATTCCGTTTAATATTCACAGGTCTTGGACAGTATGCTGTCATTGAGGGAATAAGAGCGATCGATTCTTCGAATTCGATCATTGAGTTGATTCCAATGATTCCTTTCACAGCAATTTTTTCAACTCTTATAAATACGGCTATATTTCAATTCATTGTCTATGCCGTTAATAGATTAACTCGTTTTAGCCAAAAGTTGATCGTAACGCTTTCTATCATCTTAGGTTTGCTTTTATTATCAATTGTCCTCTTTATTTTCTCCGATAGTTTCTTAGAATCTTTCTCAGCTTACTTATTCTTATATACTTTGCCATTTCTAATGATTGAAACGCTATTATACTTTATTCGAAATCGAAAGATTTTATAATCGCGTAATCCTGAGACGACACGAACATCAATATCGTAGGGATGGACATGTTTCAAATAACGTTGACATTAATAAAATTTGCTGTTATATTAACCTTAAATTATATCATGAAAAAACAATGAGAATATTAAACACCTTGATAAGAAAAGTATATTTATTCATAATTTATAGAGAGCCTTGTAGCTGAAAAAAGGTAATTAGGATAGATAGAATATGGTCTTTGAGTGGATATATTGAGAGTAGGACTTGAGAGGTATACGTAGGCACCCGTTACAGTGTTACAGTAAATGAATACCTTGTTTACTGAATAAGACAATGAGTTCATCGCTCTTGTAAATGAAGGTGGTACCACGTGAATATATATTCTCGTCCTTGCGTAATTTTTTTACGCAGGGTTTTTTTAATGAAGAAATTTAAATATATCTTACATGATGGAGGACAAAATGAATAATAAACATTTAGTATTACAGACAGATTTTGGATTAGTGGATGGTGCAGTTTCAGCCATGCTAGGTGTGGCATACACCGTTGCTCCAGAAGTTACAATTAGTAATTTAACACATGAAATTGAACCTTATAATATTAATGATGCATCATATAGATTGTTACAAACAGTAGCATATTGGCCAGCAAAAACTGTTTTTGTGTCTGTAGTAGATCCAGGTGTTGGTAGTAGCAGAAGAAGTGTCGTTGCAAAAACAACTGCTGGACAATACATTGTCACTCCAGATAATGGATCATTATCACATGTTGCAAAATTTGTTGGTTTAGAAAGTGTTAAAGAAATTAATGAAGAAGTTGATCGTCTACCACATTCTGAGAAAAGTCATACATTCCATGGGCGTGATGTTTATGTTTATAATGGTGCAATGATTGCGGATAATGAATCATATTATGATAATTTATCTAAAGAAGTGAGTGTTGATTCCGTTAAGACATTAGAGATCACAGAACCTGAATTACGTGATGGTGTTATTCACGGTGTCATTGACATTTTAGATGTTCGCTTTGGATCTTTATGGACAAATATTCCATTAGAACTCGTTGAAGAAGCTGGAATTCAAACAGGTGACAAAATTAGTGTTCAAATTTATCATGATGATATTAAAAAATACGATAACCAATTATTATTTGGACACAGCTTTGCTGATGTTGCTGTTGGGGAGACAGTTGGATATATTAACTCATTAATTCGTTTAGGTATAGCAATTAACCAACAGAACTTCTCTCAAACATATAATATCGGGACAGGGAATGACTGGTTAATTCAAATTAAAAAAGTAAAAGGAGAATAGATTTATGAATAATAACAATAATTCATCTATAATTAAACTTGTAGCCGTTGGTATTGGAGCAGCAGTCTTTTTCATTCTTGGGCGTTTTCTTTCAATTCCAACTGGCGTTCCAAACACAAGTATTGAAACGACATATCCATTTTTAGCTTTAATGTCTGTCATTTACGGACCAGTAGCGGGTTTATTAATTGGTTTAATTGGACATGCAATCAAAGATTTACTTACTTATGGTTTATGGTGGAGTTGGGTGCTTTCTTCAGGAGTAACTGGTTTTGGTTATGGATTGATTTCTAAACGCTTAAATATTCATTCAGGTGAATTTACAAAAAAAGATATGATTACTTTTAATATCGGACAAGTTATTACTAATGTCCTTGCATGGGGAATTATTGCACCACTTCTAGATATTCTAATTTATTCAGAACCTGCTAATAAAGTGTTTGTCCAAGGATTTGTATCAGCTGCTATAAACTCAATTGCCGTCGGAGTATTAGGGACGTTACTGATTACAGCTTATACAAAAACTCGAACTAAAAGTGGAAGTTTAACGAAAGAGTAATTTTTATGGACTTTCAAGAAAAAAGAGCGCCGATAATCAAATTTGAAAAAGTGAATTTTCAATACGATAGTCAGACAGAAAAAAATCTCATCGATATAAGCTTTGACGTTTACGCCGGTGAAACGATATTAATTGTTGGACCGAGTGGATCCGGGAAGTCGACAATCGCTCGTTGTATTAATGGACAAATACCAAATACATATCCAGGACAACTTGACGGAGTTGTTTCAGTCAATGGAAAAGAAGTACAAACAAGTTCTATTTTTGACTTGTCGTTAGAAGTGGGTACCGTACTGCAAGATACGGATGGTCAATTTGTTGGTTTAACTGTGGCTGAAGATATTGCATTTGCATTGGAAAATGATGGTGTAGAACAAGAAAAGATGCAATCCATTGTTAAAAATTGGAGTGAAACTCTAGAAATTGATGACTTACTTCAAAGCATGCCGAATAAACTTTCTGGTGGCCAGAAGCAGCGTGTTTCAATAAGTGGTATTCTAGTCAATAATACACCAATCTTATTATTTGATGAGCCATTAGCAAACTTAGATCCGGCATCAGGCGCAGAGACAATGCGTTTAATCAACCGGTTAAGTAAAGAGCATAACTATACAACGATAATAGTCGAACATCGTTTAGAGGAAGCTCTTTTAGCAGATATTGATCGTGTTTTGGTAATTGATGAAGGTAGACTTGTGTCAGATTCAACACCGACGGAACTATTAAAAAGTAGTATCTTACAAGAAGTCGGAGTTAGAGAACCTTTATATTTAACAGCAATGAAGTACGCTGGGATCGATATTTCTAAATATGATTTTGTTAACAATTTTAACCAAATGAATCTATTCACTGAGGATATAAAGCTTATTGAAAAATGGGCTAGTCAAGTGTCACACGATGAATATTCTAATGAAAAAGATACTATATTGACTGTAGACCACTTTAATTTCTCATATAATTTAGAAGATGATGTCCAGACGTTGTCAGATATAAACTTCTCAGTGAATCAAGGCGAAATGATAAGTATTGTTGGGACAAATGGTGCCGGGAAATCGACCATAGCTAAAGCAATTAGTGGGTTTATTAAACCAATTTCTGGGAAAATTATCGTAAATTCCGAAGATATTAATGATTTATCCATTAAAGAAATCGCAGATACAGTTGGTTTCATTATGCAAAACCCAAATAATATGATCTCTAAAACAATGATTTATGAAGAAGTTGCATTGGGGTTAATCAATCGAGGATGGAATGAAAACGATATTGAAGAAAAAGTATTTGATACTTTAAAAATATGTGGCTTATTCCCGTATCGAAATTGGCCAATCTCGGCTTTAAGTTATGGACAGAAGAGAAGGGTGACCATTGCGAGCATTCTCGTTTTAGACCCTAACATTCTTATCTTAGATGAACCAACGGCTGGACAAGATTATGCTCATTATACTGAAATGATGCAATTTTTAAATCAACTCAACCATGAAAGAGATATGACTATCTTAATGATTACGCATGATATGCATTTAATGCAAGAGTATACAAATCGAACATTGGTTTTTGATGCGGGCAAATTATTAGCTGATACGAATCCTTCAGAGTTATTTTCTAATGCTCAATTATTAAAAGCCGCACATCTTACTGAGTCAAGTCTATACCAATTAGGTAGTCTTTTACCTTTGATGACTTCAGAAGATTTTATTGGGCGCTTTATGCGTTATGAGAGGGGTATACGCTGATGAGTCAAGAGAATTTATTTGGTTACATACCTAATAAAACAATCATACATAATTTAAGCGGCTCTACAAAGCTGATTAGTTTTATCTTACTATCCTTAATTGTAATGACTAGCTTTGATACTCGATTTTTAGTAACGATGACAATCTTTAGTTTAATCTTGTTTTATATCGCTCGTATCCCATGGAGAAATATTAAAGTATTAATCTATTTTGTTTTAGTCTTTTCTATCTTAAATTTACTTACTATATATATTTTTGAACCCGAGTATGGCGTTCAATTGTATAATTCACGCACAGTATTATTTGAAGGCATTGGACGATATACGATTACGACTGAGCAGTTATTTTATGAATTCAATGTTGCAATCAAGTATTTCACAACAATTCCTTTAGCTTTAATCTTTATATTCACAACAGATCCAAGTGAATTCGCTTCAAGTCTAAATCGAATTGGAGTCTCGTACCGCATTAGTTATGCTGTTTCATTGGCATTACGTTATATTCCAGATATTCAAGACAGTTTTTTTGAAATTAGACAAGCTCAACAAGCACGCGGTCTGGAGATGAGTCGGAAAACATCACTAATGAAACAAATAACGCGATCTGCACAGATTATTATGCCTTTAATCTTTAGTAGTTTAAACCGAATTGAAACTATAAGCCAGGCGATGGAATTACGTCGCTTTGGTAAAAACAAATCGAGAACTTGGTACCGATATAAACCATTTACCAAAAAAGATTTTATCGCTTTGGCGTTGATCATCATAATTACCGTCATTGGAGTATTATTATTCTTTGTTAATGATGGAAGGTTTTATAATCCATTTTAAAAAATACTTAGGAGGATACAACTATTCACTCACAGTTGTATCCTTTTTCGTTATATATTGCTGATCTTGATTTTACTATCTGTAATTCTTGCTTATTTTGATTTATGTTTTATAATGAATATAGATGGGTTGGTTACGCTTACAATACAGAGAGGTGTTGATACTAATGTCAAAAATATATGAAAATATACTTTTGCCAGTTGACGGGTCACAACAGTCGATCGATTCATTCAAACAAGGCGTCCATTTAGCAAGACAATGGGATAGTAATGTGTATTTAGTTCGCGTAGTTAAAGAAGATGATGGTCAAGATATTCCTAAGGAACAACGTGAATCGCTTTTAAACTCATTAAAAGAGTTTGCAAGAAATGAAAGGGTTTCTTTAGAATCAGAATTAATTTATGGAGATCCCCGTACCCAAATTGCTGAAGTATTAGTAGACCGTTGGTCCATTGATTTAATTGTATTAGGAGCGACAGGTAAGGGTCGTGTAGCGAAGATGCTTATTGGATCAATTACTGATTATGTTGTTCGAAATGCCCAATGTGATGTCTTAATTAGTCGTTAAACAATTTATGGGACTGCTCTATATCATTTAGAGCAGTTTTTATGTGATTTATTATAATTTATCATACCATTTATCTAACAATCTGATATACTGATGCGACGTAGTAAAGAAAGTAGGAAAATATGAAAAAAATCACATTTGAATCAATGGGCATCAGCTCGGAAATTACTAAAGCACTAGATAGCCTCCGATATTACCAACCAACACCGGTACAACAAGAAATTATTCCACTCGCATTAAATAATGAGGATATTCTCACTGAATCGCAAACAGGAAGTGGTAAGACGGCGGCTTACGGCATTCCACTTTGTGAGCAAGTTATTTGGGAAGAGAATAAACCACAAGCTTTAATCTTAGTACCAACACGTGAATTAGCGATGCAAATTAAAGAAGATATTATGAATATCGGTCGTTTTAAACGAATTAAAGTGACGGCTGCCTTTGGTAAATCTTCATTCAAAACTCAAAAATCCGAATTAAAACAAAAAAGTCATATTGTAGTGGGTACACCCGGTCGTATCTTAGAGCATCTTCAAGAAGGTACTTTGAATGTAGATGAAATTAAGAGTTTAATTCTTGATGAAGTGGATGAAATGCTGAGTATGGGCTTTATACAACAAGTTGAAGACATTATTGATTATCTACCTAAAGAACGTCAAACGATGTTATTTTCAGCTATAATGCCGTCTGAAATCGAACGACTCGCATTCTTTTATATGAAAAAAGATCATAAGACAATAAAAATGGAAAAATCAGAAGAAAATACACCTGACATTTCGCAATCATATATCCGAGTTCAAGATTTACCTAAAGAAAAGTTATTGTTGGCTCTATTAACAATTGAAAATCCTGATACGTGTATCATTTTTTGTAACACACGCGAGGTGGTTGATAAAGTCGATAGCTATTTAGCAAAAGCTGGGATTCCTATTGATAAATTACATGGCGGAATGGATCAGGATGACCGTTCGGACGTCATGCAGGAATTTAGAATTGGGAAATTACGTTATTTGGTCGCAACCGATGTTGCATCTCGCGGCATCGATGTTGATAACGTGACACATGTTATCAATTATAATGTGCCTTTTGAGAATGAAAGTTTCACCCACAGAACTGGTAGAACCGGTCGTGCAGGGAAAACAGGTGTTGCCTAAACTTTAATTAGCGATAATGAGGTGAAGCGTTGGCAAGAAGTAAGTGAGTATGCTAAAGAAACTGGTATGCAATTTACGGAGATAAACGCACCGAGCAATCGCCAAGTAATGAGTCGTAAGACAGCTTTTGAGAAAAAATTAACTCTAGACCTGTGTTGAAAACAACTCGTAATAAATAACTGAATAAAGATATTACGAGAGTCTACTTCAATGGCGGTAAAAAGAAAAAACTCAGAGCCATCAACTTTGTTGGAACATTAACGAATATTAAAGGTGTCGAAGCGGAGGACATCGGAATTATTACCATTCAAGAAAATGTTACATATGTTGAAATACTGAATAATATGGGACCTTATGTCATCTCTGAGATGCAAAACCGCACAGTTAAAGGTAAAAAATTAAAAGTTCATAAAGCGAGAAAATAAATATAAAAAAACCAATATCCAGAGTATAATCGCAATGCATTTAACTTTTTCATCTGTATCTCGTTGCAATGTTTTTAATCATTCAAACTTAAAGTCTCTTCAAAATCTATCATGATCATTAATTTTTATATGATATCTGTTCGAAGCGTACGCTAAGCCTTCTTATTACAATCATCAGCATCAGAATCTGTATGCTTAATGAGTAATGATCGAAATCTATTAATAATCCAATCGAGTGGTAGTATCTATACAAATAATGTTAGATACAAGCCATCGGAATTTAGTTATTATTATCAAAAAGAAATGTTTGAAAATATAACGGGGTTTAATGAAACATATTGCACATGCACAAGGGATTACAATAACCCCCATTGATAAGTAGCAAATACTGAGCGATGCTGTTAATGATTTAGAAGAAGTATTTACTAAGTTTTACAAATGATTTATAACACTTCCGTTTAAAAATGAAAGTAACAAAAAACATAGTGAGACTCTTTCGAAATTAAGAGCACTCACTATGTTTTTTATAATGCTAAAATTATATTGTTGATTAATAGCGTTTCAGCCATGTATTAGGTGCAAACAAAATTATCATTGGAAATATTTCTAAACGTCCCATGATCATAATGAATGATAGGAATATTTTGATAAATGGGCTAAAATGAGCAAAGTTTTGAGAGGGTCCCACAATGCCTAGACCAGGTCCAATGTTATTAAGGGTTGCTGCCACAGTACTAAAAGAGGATAATAGGTTTGGAGTTTCTAAACTAATGACAAGCACCGCCACAATAAAAATAATAATATAGACCACCAAGTAGCTCAAGACAGTATTGGCTAATTTAGAGTCAATACGTCGACCTTCATAGTCGATAGCAACGACACGATTAGGTCGTATTGTTTGTTTTATTTCTGCCCAACCTATTTTAACTAAAAGCAAAATACGTGAGACCTTCAAACCACCCGCTGTTGAGCCAGCCATCCCTCCAACAAACATCAAAAGAATGAGTATTAATTGAGAGAATAAAGGCCAATGATCAAAGAGGGCAGTTGAATAACCCGTAGTCGATATTATGGAAGCAACCGTAAAGAAACTATCTCGAAAAGCGTTACTTACTCCATAAGATGTTGAGATTAAATTTATTGATATTAAAAGCACAGCAATCGCGATAATTGCTAGAAACCAACGAAGTTCTTCACTTTTTAGAATTCGTTTCGCCTGATGAATATAGACTAGATAGAACAAATTGAAATTAATACTGAATATTATCATGCCGATACTTAATATCATCTCAACTGTAAAGCTATCATAAGGAGCAATACTTCCATTCAACACTCCGAAACCACCCGTTCCTGCTGTCCCAAAAGCCAATAATATCGACTCGAAAAATGGTAAACCGGCAAGATACAAACAAACTAGTGTAATCATCATGAAGGTAAAATAAATGAAATATAAAATTCGAGCCGTTGAAGACAATCTTGAAACAAGTTTACCAAAGGTTGGTCCAGTCATTTCAGCCTTCATGATATGTACAGAGGAAGACTCGGCTTTTGGCAATATGGCTAATGCGAAAACTAAGACTCCCATTCCACCTACAAAGTGGCTGAAACTACGCCAAAATAACATCGAATGTGATAATACCTCGACATCTAACAAAATACTAGCACCAGTCGTTGTAAACCCACTCGCCATTTCAAAAAAGGCATCAATGAAGGAAGGAATCTGCTGACTAAGAACAAACGGAATCGCACTAAAAAAAGAAATTAAAATCCAAGATAGAGAAACTATCGTAAAGCCTTCTCGCGCATAAAAAGTACGTCGATGCAATTTTGTTCGAGATAGGGCAAAACCAATAACAAGAGTCACTAGAGAAGTACCAAGAAAACTTGCTATATTTACCCAGCTTTCTTGGTAGATTACACTGACGATCAAAGGTAATAACATCAGGCCAGCCAGAATCATTAAGATATTTCCGAGTGTATAGCGGATAAATTGTGTATTCATTATTGCCTCCTTACCTTAAGATATCATCAATGTCGTTAAACGCTTTATGTTTGGTCACGATTAGGACATGATCATCAGCTAAAATAACATCCTCACCCGTAGGATAAATCAGTTTAGAACCCCGTATTATGTAGGCAATTAATAAATTGTCTTTTGTATTTAAATCTCTTAGCTTGATATTCACAACACGACTACTTTCTTTAACAAGAAATTGCAAGGTCTCAACTTGATTATCAGCAATTCGAATCAAAGCCTCTACATTAGATGCTGTTGCATTTCTTAATGAGCGAACGTAACGTAAAATCTTATTAGTTATTAATCTCTTAGGTGTAACAATGGCTTGTAAGTCTGAATCACCTAATATTTTTAATAAGTCAGTTCGACTTACTTTTGTCATAACTTTTTTTATACCTAAAGATAGGGCGTACATTGAGTTGATAATGTTTTCCTCGTCGATACCCGTCAAACTTAAAACTGCGTCAAAGCTTTCAATACGTTCTTCTAATAACAATTCTTGCTCCATACCATCACCTTTAATTACTACTACTTGTGGGAAGCGGTGACTAAGATCTAAAGCTCTTTCTTCATTTAATTCGATGACTTTTATATCGATATCCATTTTACTTAACAGATGAAGCGTGTAATAGGTCACACGGCCACCGCCGATAATTAAAACCGACTTAGTTTTCTCTTCACGGTAACCAGCTTTGAAATAAAAGTTTGCTAAATCTTCTCGAGATCCCGTAACGTAAACACGATCTCCAACTCTCAAGACTGATTGCCCACTGGGAATAATAGTTTGTTTATCATGGGTTAGGGCGCAAATTAATACTTCACCATATTCATTTCTAAACTGATTTAAAGACTGATCGACCAATGGACTGCCGGCTTTAATTTCTAGTTCAACTAAATTGACTCGACCTTTACCGAATTGTTCAATACTGAGTGAATGCGGAAATTCGATACTTTTGGTAATATAACGAGCTGCCACCATTTCTGGATTGATAACCAAGTCGATACCTAGGCTATCACGTACGAATTCAATATGATTCGTATACTTAGGATTTCTTACCCGGGCAATAGTATATTTGGCACCCAGTTGCTTAGCTATAATAGAACTTATAATATTTGTTTCATCTTCAGGAGTCACAGCTATAAACATATCACACTGTTCAACGCCAGCTTCGACTAAGTTATCATAATCCGCTCCATCACCGACTAAGCCTGTAATATCATTCTTATTAATAATACGATTCAATCTTTCAGAATTAGCTTCGATGAGGACGACATTATTATTCTCCAATGCTAGTTCTTGGCAAAGAATTTCACCAACTTTACCTCCACCTATAATGACAATATCCATTTGACGATTCACCTTCGTTTTCATTATATTTTTAAAATTTAAAATAGTTGAATATTAGCACTTTGACCTGATCATTAATAAACATGCAATAAAAAGCGTATAATTGCAAGGTATATAAGGATAAATTCTAAAGTTAATAAGACTGTCATTTTAAACTATCTAAAGCAATATTACAATAGATTCACTAAGTAACGAGAAAATAAAAACATAAGATTCAAAACACATTTAAATATTCATATCTTCATACATCCATTCCTCAAATGCACAAATAGTTTCATCAGTTAAAATATATTTTTCAACTAATGTTTTGAATTTTTTTATTTTATTAATTTGATTTGGAGTTGGATATTGATTTGTTAATTCATAACAAATAATAGGTGGTGGTGTTTCTTTAAGTGAGTAGAATACAATTCTATCATCGGAAATAAATTGATTAATAACTGACATTGGCGCTATTGCCCATCGAGTTAAATTGTTTATATAGTTAATTAACATAGATCCTGTGTTAACTTTAACGTGTGCATTATTTGCGTTTGAGAGATGAAGATTGTGCCAAATTTCATATTGATCATTCCAATTCAGATAAACTTCTTCTTCGGCAGGTAACTCTAGAATAGAAATATTTTCAAAATATGGACTATCTCTATGACAAATTAAATACATTAACTCTCTGAAAATTGGCTTTGAAATAATGTGTGGATATTTATAAGTACTGTAAACATAACCAATATCAGCTGTTCGGTTTTCTATAAATCCATGAATTTCTTTTGAATGAAATGTATTTAAACTTAGATCGTAAGAGCTCTGGTTTAAAACCTCTTTATATAGAGGAAGAAAAGTATAATTATTAACAGCATCCACACTTGCTATATTAATCGTTTCCTTTATAGATGAGTTCTTTAAATTTTCAGATTCACTCCTCAATGCAATCATTTCTTCAGCAATAGGTAAGAATTGTTCGCCAGCAGTAGTTAGTATAATATGCTGAGTACCTTTTTCACGAATTATCAGCTCTGTATCCAATTGATTCTCTAATTTCATCAATCTATTACTAACACTTGATTGCGATATATATAGGTGTTCTGATGCCTTTGATATACTACCATGCCTATAAATTGTTAAGAATGTTTCTACATAATCAAGATTCATAATTATCTCCTACTGATATCTATTTTATAGATATTATATAGAAAACATATCTATTTGACAAATATAGTTCCCATTGATAATCTGAAGTTACCAAATAATTAATAGCGCTTACATTAATTGGAAAAATACAACATAAATAAGGTAAATGATAATAGTGGAAAAAATTATTAGGGGAGATCTAAATGGATATTAAAAAAAATCATAAAGTTAATCTTAAATTGGTTGAGGCATTTAAAAAACAGTCAACAGCAACTATTCACGAAGTTATGGGAAAAAAAGGCGATATGCTGTCTGTAATTAAACCTGTAAGGACTGGTATGAAGCTTTGCGGTCAAGCTTTAACCGTAAAAGGTGGGCCATCAGATAATTTAATGATAATTAAGGCAGTTAGTATGATTGAAGAGGGACATGTCCTAGTTGTCAATAATGGAGAAAGTGACAACACGGGACCTTTTGGTGAAGTTTTGGCAGTTAATTGTATGGCAAGGGGTGCAGCTGGTGTCGTTATAAATACACCAATTCGTGATTCAGAAGCAATTAGTGAACTAGGGTTACCAGTATTCAGTAACGGAACAAGTATTTCCGGCACAACAAAAGCTGTACTTGGAACAATAAATCACACAATAAGTTGCGGCAATGTTGTTGTTAATCCAGGTGATATTATATTAGGTGATGAAGATGGTGTTGTTGTTGTACCACTTGAAATTGCTGAAGAGGTCTTAGAAAAAGCAATTGAAAGGGATAGATATGAAAAAGAAGTTATGAATAGAATTAAGAATGGCGAATCGTTATTTGAAATTTATGGATATCAAAAAAATCTAGATAGGTTAAATGCATTAGAAGAAATATAAAATGATAATTAAGGAAGTGTTAATTATGGAAATAAGTTTAGATCTATTACAAACGGTTGGATTATCTATCGCTGTGTATATGATTGGTGACTATATAAAAAGTAAAATTGGTTTACTACAAAAATATTTTATTCCTGCTCCGGTTATAGGGGGGCTACTATTTAGTATAATATTATTTATTGGTTATCAAACTGAATCATTTTATGTAACAATGGACATCACTTTACAAGATTTTTTCATGAATGTTTTCTTTACGACTGTTGGTTTCACGATTAGTGCTGCAATAATTAAAAAAAGTGGAAAACTAGGTGCGATTTTAGCAGTTGTATCTGTATTTTTCTTAATTATACAAAACCTGATTGGTGTAGGAATTTCAGAGTTGTTTGGGATACATAAATTACTTGGTGTCGCAATGGGGTCAACATCTATGTCTGGTGGAGTTGGATCAGCAATGGCATTTGGACCTACATTTGAATCATTAGGTGCAGAAGGTGCTACTACAGTTGGGGCTGCAGCAGCAACTTTTGGTCTGTTTATGGGAAGTATTGTGGGAGGACCTGTGGCAAAACGATTAATAGATAAATATAATTTAAGTAGTTCCGTAAAAAATTCCAATGTTGGAGAATTACTGAAGGAAAAAGATACTGATTCCAATTTATTTAGAACTGTAATGTTAGTTATTTTAACAGCTGCTCTAGGATCTATAATTTCTTATGTTTTAAATCTTACAGGTTTAACATTCCCTTATTATGTTGGTTGTTTGTTTGCTGGAGCAATTGTTCGAAACTTAGCTGATGCAGGTATGATAAAAATAAATATTAATGAAATAGATAGCATTGGAAATATATCGTTAAATATATTTTTATCGATGGCTTTAATGAATTTAAGTATTTGGACTTTATTAGATTTAGCCGGTCCAATGATTGTTATTCTCATAACACAGACAGTTGTAATTATGTTTTATGCATATTTTGTAACATTTAGAACGATGGGGAAAAATTACGATGCGGCTGTAATGGCTGCTGGGCATTGTGGAGTAGCGTTAGGACAAACACCAAATGCGATTGCGAATATGTCTGCTATTATCGATGAACATGGCACAGCACCAACAGCTTGGTTCGTTCTTCCAATAATTACAGTAGTTTTTATAAACATTTTCAATCCAATCATTATAACGATATTCATTAATTTGTTCTCTTAATTTGATACATCACTTGGATATGATCAAACTAAAAGTGTGAAACGAACAGATAAAACGAAGTGAATTTAGTAATAACATATAAAAACTTCCAAACACTATAACTTTGGTGATTTGGAAGTTTTCTATTATTAAATGATGAATTGTAAAATTAAGTGCGACAAATAAAGAAACCCATAACAGGTTCGTGTAAAATGTTAGTAACGACAAAAACATAAACACGGAGGTCTGTTATGAGCTACACACATCTTACCATAGAGGAACGTTCAAAAATAGAAATACTCTATCAAGAAGGCTATAAAATTAATCGCATTGCTCAATTAATCGGGCGCCATCGGTCAACGATTTATCGAGAACTTAAACGATGCCCTTCAGATCAATACCAAGCTCAGAATACCCATGAAGGTGCCAATCAACGTGCACGTCTTAAGGGTAGAAATCCTAAGTACACGGTTGAGCTACTTAAAGACATTCAAGATAAATTAGAACGTACATGGTCACCTGAACAAATTGTTGGACGAGATTATCAGGGAAAACTTTCCTTTAAATCCATCTATAACTGGATTTACCAAGATATCTTAAAGGTGCCCCTAACTGTCTTAAGACACAAAGGAAAAAGTCGAGAGCCTCAAGAAACGCGAGGAAAGTTTAATATCGGCACTCCCATCTCAAAACGCCCCAAATCTGTGAAGAATCGAAAAGAGTTCGGGCATTGGGAACTCGACACAGTTGTTTCTTCTCGAGGCAAGAGTAAAGGTTGTTTTGCGAGCTTTGCAGAACGAAAAAGCCGTATGTATATTGCTTTACCCATGCCAAATCGCTCTAAAGTTGCTATGCAAACTGCGATTGAAGATTTGAGAGAAAACTTACCTAAGGAAGCTTTAAAGTCCTTTACCTCAGACCGAGGAAAAGAATTTGCTTGTTATCCTGAGGTCGAAGCAGCAGGGATTGATTTTTATTTTGCCGATGCTTATAGTGCCTGGCAAAGAGGAACCAATGAGAACTCTAACGGTTTACTGCGTGAGTTTTTTCCTAAGAAAACAGACCTCGCTAAAGTGATTTACCAAGAACTCAACCAAGCTTTGTGGTTAATGAATAATCGTCCTAGGAAATGCTTAGATTACCAAACACCCTTGGAAGTATTTTTACACGAACTCTTATTAATTGAGTAAATAAAAAATTGTCGCAATAATTATTGCAATTCAAAATAAGAAACTTGATTGTTCATTTAGTGAATTTCAAATTACTAAAGTAGGGATGACGAGAAAAATATGGATATAATGGAAAAATACATTTTATGTTTTAGTTTACATAATATATATTATCGAACTTATTTAATGAAGATACCAATATTACTAAATCTATTGGTTAATATCGTGGCATATGAATTGTATTATAACTTCAATTATTTTGTCATTAAAATAACCACTCCGTTACTTTTATATTTTATAAAGGAGGAATTTGATATGAAGAAATCATTTAAAATATTTAACTGTTTCATTAACCACTAGCGTGTTACTTGGTGCTGACATACGTATGGCTTTAGCTGAAAACACCTCTGTAGCCAGTTCAGAACAAGTTGAAAATTCTGAATCTGAAACTGACACTCCAATTGATGGTTTGCCATTAGTCAGTAAAGCTGATTTAAGTGAAGCCAATGGTCAAGATAATAATCCAGCTTATGTGGCAGTATTTGGATATGTATATGACGTTACAGATATTGTTGAATGGGAAAATGATGAACATATTGGTGCTCAAGCTGGTGCCGATGCTTCGAGTTTTTTTCATTGAATCATCTCATGCTATTGACACTATTGAGGGATTAGATAAAGTTTGAGTTTATCATGACTGGGAAGTTTCAGATGATCTATTAGCTTAATTTAATAATAAAATGAAGAATTACGAAATTTAGTTGCAGTTTTTGGAATCGCTTACAATGTTACTGGCGAAGAAGCTTGGTCAAATGGTGAACATAAGGTATCGGAGGTGGAACTGACGCAACTGATAACTTTGAAAACGATTCACCGCATGAAGATGACCTGTAAAATACTTTAAAGGTTGTTGGATCACATGTGGATTATGTCTTTTTTATGACGAATTAGCAAATTTTGATGGTAAAGATGGCAATCCAGCCTATATTGCTGAAATGGAACGGTATACAATGTTACAAACTTTGGTGCATGTGCAGATGGCGAGCATCAAGGTATGATAACTGTTGGTACAGATGCAACTGATCTTTTTGAATCGGAATCCCCTCTTGATTCAGAATTTTTAGAAGCCTTACCACTAGCTGGTCGTTTTGAATAACATTAAAATTAAGAAATCCCAGTCTAATTTTAATCGGACTGGGATTTCTTTTTATTTATAATTCTATGAATTCATTCTCTTCTTCATTAAATATTGAGATCACACCGTCACCAATACTATAATGCCAACCATTTAAAGTTAATTGATTTTTTTCAACCCGATCTCTGATATTTTCATAAGTCATTAGATTGCTTAATTGTTGAATTACATTTAACTTTTCAAGTCGATTAGCCTTAACTGTCTTTTTTTCATCTGGTAACTCTTTAGATACTTGTTGACTTAAGCCTTCTAATTGAGAAATCCAAATACTAGTATATGGTAACTCCTCAATATTTTCAGGAGGGTTAATACTTGCTGCACACCCACCACAATTTGAATGACCACATATAATAATATTTTTTACATTTAAAACTTCGACCGCATATTCTATAGCAGATGTAGTGGAAGCATATTTCACGCTCTGCCCCGCCGGTGGGACAATATTAGCAATATTTCTAATGTGAAAAATCTCACCTGGATATGCTTGCAACAACCGTTCTGGACTCACTCTGGAGTCTGAACAGCCTACAAATAATGTATGGGGTGTCTGTACTTCACTGAGTGATTCGTATAAATCCTTATTTTCTTTGTAATCTTGTTCTTTAAATTGTTTCAGTGCTTTATACAAGTTTTTCATTTAACAAAACATCCAATCTTATTAGAATAATATTAATTTTACTAATATTAAATTAGAGATGCAAATTTTTATTATTTATAGGACACTTAAGCTTTTATTTGCTGGTTATAAACTGCTTCTGAAATCCAAGCGAGTTTATCAGATAGCTTTGTAGTAAAAGGATTTAATACTAACTTTGCGTCTACTCTAACAACTGCTAAGGTTGCAATTAAGCACCGACAACTGTTCTTTTAGCATATGACACACAAGAAGCTAAAGACAAAATTGTCGAAGCATTAAATGGAAGTAACATCGATGTATTAGACGCGGGTAGCTTAAAACGTGCACGTGAATTAGAATCAGTTGGATTCTTACAAATAACATTAGCAGCGAGTGAAAAAATCATTTGGACTGCTGGATTTGCATTATATAAATAATATAGTGCACATTCTTATAAATTAATACTTTATAATTATTTCTAACAACAAAGTCAGGTCATATGCCCTGACTTTTTCTTGTAGCTAGTGATTTTGTTTTTTGAATCTATTTTACTTTTGCACTTTACGAGCATTTTTATGCCACCATAATCTCTAAACATTTCTTTTAATTTTGTTCGTTCGATTTCTTTTGAACTCAGTCCTGCGTATTTTGCTTCTCGTCTTAATTCAAAATAGCCATATCTTTCCACTGGCATATTTACATCGGCTATAGCATTAAGTATAACACATTTGGGTTCGTTTGTATGCGTACAATCATTAAATTTACATTGTTGAGCTAAAATATCTATATAACTGAAATTACGTGTAATACTGAAACTTTCAAATCCGATTTCTCGGATACCAGGTGTATCAATGACAATTCCACCCTTTTGACTTATAAATAATTCACGATATTACCTTGTATGTAGTCCTTTACCATCATTTATTAACTCATCTGTTTCCAAGATTGTTTTACCGAGAAAATAATTAATTATTGTTGGTTTTCCAACTCCAGATGAACCAATAAAGGCAGCAGTTGTACCAGCCAATAACTGGCTTTCTAAATAATCAAGACTTTGAGGATCATATGTAGAAGTAACAACGACTTCTACACCAATAGCTACTTCATCCAATTCTATTAGCTTTTCGGTTAAATTTTCACATAAATCTGCTTTTGTCAGAACTATTAGTGTCATTGTCCCGCTATCCCAAACCATACTTAATATCTTTCAATTCGACGTACATTAAAGTCATTGTTAAGTGACATACAAATATAAACAATATCGACTTTTGTTGCTACAAGGTGTTCATCATTCGATGTTCCTACTACCTTACATAGAATCACGGTCTTGCATCTAAGTACATGATGGATAATTGCATGTCCTTCATCGTCGCTCAGCTTATCAACTATAAAAAAATCGCTAAAAGCTGGATAATCCGATATTTTTTCAATGTTATATCGAAACTTTCCACATACTTTTGCCGTAATTTCATTATCATCTGTCATGGTTTTATATATATTTTTTGTTTGTGAAGAAATTCGGCCTACAAACAATTCAGATATTGATTTGCTTCCGAATTTTTTCTTTGCTAATTGCTAATTTTTAATTAATTCAATGTTTTCCTCCATTAAAGTGCTTAAGTGACTACCAACACTTGTGGGAGGATCCATACACGATTTAGTCTGTATACTCCACCCGAAATATTACATTTACCATTTTAATCATAAAAATACTCAATCTTTTCGGTACAAACTGTATTCTTTTAAATATAACTGAATGATGATAAATTGCTATTATTTCACGCATTTTTTATAAGGTGTATTTTACGTAAAATATAAAAAGTATGTTATAATCAAAGTATCGATTGAATATGAAAGGACATGATTATGGGATTATTAGTAGATGGACAATGGCAAGATAAATGGTATGACACTGAAAAAAACGGTGGTCGTTTTGTTCGTAAAGATTCGCAATTTCGCAATTGGATAACAGCAGATGGAAGTGCTGGACCTACAGGTGATGGTGGTTTTAAAGCAGAAAAAGGACGTTATCATTTATATGTATCACTAGCCTGCCCTTGGGCTCATCGTACGTTGATTGTGCGTGCGTTAAAAGGTTTAGAGGATTTTATATCTCTATCTGTTGTTAACCCACAAATGTTAGAGAACGGATGGACATTTGAAGACGGTCCTGGAGTCATTAAGGATTCAGTTAATAATGCTGATTATTTATTTGAAGTTTACAAAGCTGCAGATGATAATTATAGCGGTCGCGTGACGGTACCTGTATTGTGGGACAAACAAACCGGCAAGATTGTTAATAATGAGTCTTCAGAAATATTACGTATGCTTAACTCAGCTTTTGATGACATTGGTGCTAAACCTGGTGACTACTCACCTGAAGCGTTAATGGACGAAATCGATGCCATGAATGATAGAGTTTACAATAACGTAAATAATGGTGTGTATAAGTCTGGATTTGCAACTAAACAAGAAGTTTATGAAGAAGAAGTTACGAATGTGTTCAAAGTACTAGATGAACTAGAAGAACATCTAGAAAACCGGAAATATCTAGTCGGTGATCAGTTAACAGAAGCTGATATTCGTTTATTTACTACCCTAGTTCGATTTGATGCGGTTTATTATAGTCACTTCAAATGTAACTTTAAACGTATTGTAGATTATCCAAATCTTTGGCGTTTAACACGTGAAATCTACAATATTGAAGGTGTAGCCGAAACTGTAAATATGCAACATATCAAAGATCATTACTATATTAGTCATAAGACAATTAATCCAACAGGCATTGTTCCTAAAGGACCAGAACTAGCTTTTAGCCTATAAAATACTCAAAGCCAGCCTTTTAAGGGCTGGCTTTGTTTGATTATTAAATTTTTTAAATGAAGTCAAATTCAGTTCCGATATTTTGTTCAACAGCGCGACGGCGTACAACCTCCGCTACTGCAACATCTAAAGCACCAGTACCGATAGGGATACAAATAATTCTTTCATTAGAATAATCTTCTAGTGTCACTTTATTAGCAGCTAACTCGCCTAAGGTACAATAAATATCATCTTCAGTGACTTTACCTGCCTTTGTTAGTGGTTTTAACACACCACGGTGTAAAGCTTGATCAACATGGTCAACGATAATTTTGTCCGCCGAAAGGATAACATCTTCACTTACCTCTTCAAAAGATCCCATTGGGAAGACGATTGTTCCAGATTTAACCATTTCTTTTGTTATAAATGGTTCTTGTGCCGGTGTAAAAGTAAATAAAGCTTCATTATCTGTTGCTTCTTCAGGATGAGCTGGGTCTGCAATAATAATCTCGCCTTTAACAAATGGTTCCATATCTGCTTTAAATTGTTCCGCAGTAGAACGTCGATGATTCCAAACAACTAATCGATCAATATCAAACAAATCGGCAATACATATGGTAGCTGTTCTAGCTTGTATACCTGCACCAAACATTCCAACTGTAATAGAATCCTTTTTACCAAGATATTTCAATGCTACTGCTGCCTGTGAACCAGTACGCATATTTGAAATATAAGACCCTTCCATTACAGAAGTAAATGTACCCAGTTCAGGATCAATTAATGTAATAAGTGCTGTAATATATGGTAAGTTCATTTCTTTTCGTTTACCAGCAAAGCCACCGACCCATTTTTGTCCACCAACTTTTAACCAGTCCACATAAGCTGGCATGGCATTCATAAAGCCTTCATTTTGGGGCCAGTTTCCTGTTTCACCTAAATCTAAGGTAACTTTAGTCGGGTTGACAATCTCACCCAAGCCAAACCCTTCAAACGTCTTATCAACGACTTCATTAATCTCTGAAACGGAAATTAAACTCTTCACTTGCTCTTCATTTAATAATCTTGTCATATGAGCCTCCTATACATTAATGTCATTTTTACTAATTGAGTGGTTGAAAAAAGAACACTTCTTATTTTCATTTTACACTAAAAATGAAATTTTTGCTGAGAATTTATTAAAAAGTAACTCATCTGATGATATTTCTACACATCCTGATAGTCATCTGATAACAAATATGAACTAGTTGATAACGTTTATAATGAAACAAGAAGTACAAGCTACAAATTCAGCTAAGAAACTTGATAGAGTTAAAGAAGACGCAGCTCCAAATATTCTTAAAGAAACACCAGAATCTACAGAACCAGTTGCTCGCTTCAAAGACAAAGACGAATATCAAATTTTAAACCAAAAGACTCTGCTTAGTTAAGAACTTAGCAGAGTCTTACTTCTTTTAAATAATATTACGGTTTTAAGATTGATTTACCGTTTCCAGATCGTGTTAATAAATCCTCATGTACCTTTTGAACTTCCCTTAAAGGGACACACTCTCCAATAACAGGATTAATTACACCATGTTCTAACATGGCGATAATTCCAGCAGACACTTCTGTGTAATCCTCTTCAGTTAAGTTTGGTAGCGAAGCACCTAGAACATTAATATTTCGGCTTAAAATAAGTCTAGGAGAGATTTCAATGGTGTCCCTAGCTCCTACAACTATAATTCTTCCTTTTGTTTTGATGGCTTGTAAATCTAGTTCTAAGTTTTTATTAGCTAAGAATTCAATAATAACATCTGGGCCCACTCCATTTGTATACTCATTTAACTGATCTAAATTGTTGTCATTCAAATGATTCATCGCGTAGTCTGCCCCATTATCTAAGATGGCTTGTAAACCTTCTTCGGTGCTTGAAGTTCCGATGACGGTTGCTCCAATGGATTTAGCCATCTGAACAGCAAGCGTTCCTACACCACCAGTTGCCCCATGGATAAAGACTGTTTCACCAGGTTTTAGATTCGCTCTTTGGAATAATATATGATAGGCAGTAAACCCAGGTATGCCTAGGGCAGCACCTTGTTCAAAACTGGCATTATCAGGTAAAGGCAACACGATATCTGAATCCACAACTACCTTTTCAGCATAAGTTCCAGATTGGTTGATTTTACGGAATGTTCCAACAAACACTCTATCTCCAACTTGAAAATTAGATACATCATCGCCTATCTCTTCGATAACTCCTGCCCCATCAAAACCAGGTGTAAATGGCAATTCTGGAATATATAAATTGTAATTTCCAGTTAAGACATAAGATTCGTTAGGATTGACACCAACGGCTTCCATTTTTATTTTTACTTGATTACGATCAATTTCTGGTTCAGTTACTTCTTTATATAGTAAATTATGATAGTCTCCGAATTCTTCAACCACTACAGCACTCATTTGTTTATTCTTGTTCATTTATACCCCTCTTTATCTTTAAAACTTAATAAAAAATACTTCTAGAAAGAAGTATTTTAGTAATTTATGCTAATTTACGTAAATCTTTTAACTCATTTATCTTAACGGATGGTTCACCGTTCTCACTATATAAAAACTCACGAGGTGTAATACTGTTAGACATTGCAACGATTAATCGATCACGATATGGCTCTGGTAGTTCATCAAAAAGTAATTGTTTGTCTGTAAGGTTTAATTGCTTTCTAAGGGACTCAATCTCACCTTTAGATTTTAATTTATAAGAGCGAGTGGGAAGTTTATCAGTGATAGTTCTTTTTTCAACTCTGTAGAAATAATTATCATCTCCATAGTTTATTTCCAATGCACCAGTATTCGTTCTTGTTTTAGTTACATTTGAATATTTGTCTTTTTGGATTTCCCACCAGGTCTCTATGCCTTTGACTGCTTCTTCTTCGGTTTGGTAACTACCATGTTCTTTGCGGATATTTTGTCTACGATTAACCCAATAATTAGTATATACTGTCTGATTCATAGTGTACCTCCTAGATTGTCTTGATAGCGTTATCATATGATACATATGAAATAAGGTCAAATAATTAGCATTAAATATTATCTAATTTCCAGTCAATTGGCGTTTGTCCATCTGCTTCTAACAGAGCATTTACTTTAGAGAATGGTTTAGATCCAAAGAAAGAATGTCTAGCCGAAAATGGACTCGGGTGTGACGACTCTATAACGAAATGCTTGTTAGTATTGATTAAATCTTTCTTTTGTTGCGCATGTCTTCCCCAAAGCAGGAAAACAACCGCATGGTCTAAATCATTTAATGCTTCAATAGCATGATTAGTTACTTCTTCCCAGCCTTTGTTTTTATGGGAATTGGGTGTGTGAGCTCTAACAGTCAAAACTGTATTTAACATTAAGACACCTTGTTTTGCCCATTTTTTTAAATAACCATGATTTACTGGCGGATAATTTAAATCGTTTTCCAATTCTTTAAAGATATTTCTTAATGAAGGCGGGATTTTAACCGATTCTTTAACTGAGAAACTTAACCCATGTGCTTGATTTGGGCCATGATAAGGGTCCTGGCCTATGATTACGACCTTGACATCTGTGTATGGAGTCCACTCAAAGGCAGTCCAAATGTCTTCTTTTGGCGGATAAACGATATGCTCTTCATACTCATCGATTAAAAATCGTTTTAAAGATTGATAAGATTCTGTATTAGCAGCTTCTTCCATAATAGGTTGCCAATCATTTTGTATTTTTATCATTTTCTCCTCCTTAATATTATTCTATACCTTACATTATTTTACTCAATTTGTTAAACTTAAAGCATTATATAAATATAGAGGTGTACCATTGTCAAAAATAACATTTAGAAATGCAACATTAGAGGATGCAAGTCAAATTTTACAAATCTACCAACCATATATCGAGAATACTACTGTAACAATGGCCATCCAAGTGCCTACCATTGAAAATTATAAAAAAGTTATGCAAAAAATTATTGAGCGATTGGCTTTTGTTGTAGCTGAAGTAGATCAAGAAATAATTGGTTATGCTTTTGCTAATCACTTTCAAGAAAAGCGTCAAGCGTATAAATACACTTGTATAATAAATTTATACATCAATCCCTCTTACTATGGCACTGGATTAGGCCAGCAATTATATGAGAACTTAGAACAGAAATTAAAACAAATTGGAATTGTTCAACTTTATTCGAATTTAACTGCAAGTAATATTGCTGGTTACCGTTTCTTACAAAAAAATGATTATACCGTTGTCGGCCAAATGCCTAAATTCGGCTATAAATTTGATGAATGGCATGACATCTTATGGATGGCAAAAACAGTTCAGTCCAATACTTAAGAATGCCTTCTATAAACTAAATATATGTAAAAAGTCTCGGGAATCATAGGTTCCGGGGATTTTTATTTTGTCTATAAGTTCAAATGGTGTTTCTTCTTTCAAAAATTTAATTACAGCCCGTTCTGGATAATACAAGATGAGTTTCACTGGACGTCGAACCAATTTAACCGAGTAAAAGATATTATTAATAACATTTTTAAAAATTTTGAATGCAAATGGATTGAAAAAATAGAATATAGAGTCGTTTGATTCAATTAGATACTCGTCTGCGTAAGTATGTTTGATATATATGTCATTATTTGGTATTTTAAAGCGCTTTTGAAACTGTTTTTTGTTGTTCTCTAGTTCTTCAAACGTCATTGGATGAAGTTCTATGCCTTTAACCGTAATCCCAAATCGATAGTGCACATAGAACATAGCTCTTCCAGTTCCACAGCCCATATCCACAAACACGTCATCTTTTGATACAGTTAGATTATCAAATAAGAGACTTAATACTTCATAATCCGTTGATTCTAAACGATGGTAATCATAGATTGCTGCTTGCCAGTCACGTTCATTAGTCGTTTCTATGTTTAATAAGTTGTCCCATTCTTGGTTATTCATTTAATCACCTGAATTAAAAAACGGGCAGGAAGCCCGTTTAAATTTTTTATTTAAAGAGTGTTAATTAGCGAGCTAAACCGAAGTATGCATTGATTCCATTAACAAGCCCATTAATTAATTTCTTTTGATAGGAAGAGTTAATTAATTTTCTAAATTCTGCATCATGATCTTGGAAACCTAACTCTACTAATGTAGCCGGAACGTCTGTCTTACGTGTAACGTGTAAGTTTTGCGCACGAGTTCCCATATCATTCGCTCCAGTAATAGCAACTAAGCTATTTTGAATTGCGTTTGCTAAACGTTTACCTTCTGGAATAATGTTTGTTCCGATATGGTGATCGACTGTCTCATAACCTTTTTCATCGATAGATTGATCGTGATATAAGGTTACGATACCGTGAGCCGTATTAGGTATCGGCATTGCATTATGATGCACACTAATGTAAGCATCTGGCATAATGCTATTTGGTTCTAAATGACGTTTATGTAAAGGGATTGTTTCATCGTAAGTTCTTGATTCATAAACAATATATCCTTGATTACGTAAAATTGTTGATAATTGAGAAGTGATGTTTAAGTTTAAATCTTTCTCTTTTCGATTATTTGCCGCTGAACCTGTTTCAGTTCCACCGTGACCTGCATCTAGGTATACAACATTCTTACCTTGTGGCACTTCTACAGAAGCAGATTTAGGAACATATCCTACGATACTTCCATTTGAATTTAATAATTCAATATATTTCGTTCCGCCTTTAACAAATTCACGTTTAACTGTAAATCGTTGACCAAAATAATCAACAACATTGTGAGTACGACCTGTATAAGATAAAGTGTTTCTTAATGCTTGTGTTGTACCATTTAACTTCACATCATAGTTTACTGATACTGGAGTAACTCCAGATAAATCTGGAATGGATTGGTTGCTAGATCCCGAGTTGTTATTATTGTTTCCACCATTATTTGAACCTGACGGTTTAGAAACAATTAATACGTCTCCTGAGTATAAGTAATTGCTTGTTAAGTTGTTCCAATCTTTTAGATTTTGAACAGTGATACCATGTGCTGATGCGATTTTGTATAAGTAATCGCCTGATTTAACCGTATAAGTTTTAGCTGGTGTTGATGGTTTGTTGTTATTGTCATTATTACCATTGTTTCCTGAATTATTTCCAGAATTAGATGGTTTAGAAACAACTAAACGATCGCCTGGGTGAATTAAGTTAGATGAAAGGTTATTCCACTCTCTTAATTGAGCTTCATTAATGCCGTATTGACTAGCAATTTTACTTACCCACTCTCCAGATTTAACCACATGAACTTTAGAAGGTTTATTTGTATTGTTATTTTCTTCTTTTTCTTTTTCTTTATCATCTGTTTTTGGAGCTGGAGTTGTTGAATTTGGTTTAGAAACAACTAACACATCACCTGAATAAATATAATTACTTGTTAACTTATTCCAGTCTTTTAAGTTTTGAACTGAAATTCCATAACGACTAGCGATTGAATATAAGTAGTCGCCTGATTTAACCGTATGTGTTTTAGCAGGTGTCGTCTCTGGTTTATTGCTTTCGTTGTCACTTTCATTACCAGTGTTTGAATTTCCAGAATTATTTGGATTTGAAACAACTAAACGATCGCCTGGGTGGATTAAGTTAGATGATAAGTTATTCCATGATTTTAATTGTTGGTCAGTAATTCCATACTGAGCTGCAATCTTACTTACCCATTCTCCTGCTTTTACAACGTGAACTTTTTTAGTTCCAGAATTTTCATTGCTGTTATTATCGTCTGGTTTAGGTGCAGGTGTCGATGTGCTTGAACCTGGTTTTGCAACATTTAAAACATCACCAGAGTAAATATAGTTATTAGATAACTTATTCCAGTCTTTTAAGTTCTGAACAGTTACACCGAAACGACTAGCGATTGAGTATAAGTAATCGCCAGATTTAACCGTATATGTTTTTGCTGATTCTGTGTTTCCTGAATTATTAGTGTTTTCAGAAGCATTGTTTGAATTCCCAGAGTTACTGTTTTCGCTATTATTAGCAGACGCAGAAACGACTAAACGATCTCCTGGATGGATTAAGTTTGATGATAATTTATTCCAAGACTTAATTTGAGCTGCTGACACACCATATTTTTGAGCAATTAAATTAACTGACTCTCCCGCTTTAACTAAGTGAAAATTTGTCGTTGAAGTGTTTCCAGTTGAATTGTTATTATTATTTTCAGTTGGTGTCGGTTTTGCTGCAGGTGTTCCTGCTTCAGAAACATTCAGGATGTCACCAGAATAAATATAATTGCTAGTTAAGCCGTTCCAATCTTTAATGTTTTGTACTGTTACACCATGTTTAACAGCGATTGCGTATAATGAATCACCAGATTTTACAGTATAAGTTGATCCTGATGCTGTTGCTGTATTAGTGTTATTAGACACAACTGGTAGTGTATTTGTTTCAACTTCAGTGTTATCCGGATTTTGTGTCTCGTTTGAAGGAGTAGAAATTTCTTCATTTTGTGCGCTTTGACTCACTAATAAACTTTGACCTGGAAGTATAATATCGTTATTTAAACCATTAATTTCTTTAAGTTGCCCCAATGAAAGGCCATGTCGGCTGGCAATTGAATATAAAGTATCGCCAGATTGTACAACATAAGTCGATGAAATTTCTTGGGCTACTACGATTGATTCTGATCCACCAATGGCAACAAGCGCTGCTAATGAGAGCGAAACGGTAATCCATTCCCCTTTACGTTTGCGCATTAATTTTCTAACCAAAATGAACACTCCTCTGATTTAATAATATATATTTCAATTGTAACATGTTTTCATTACCAAAACGTCTGAATTTATTACAATTATTAATAGATTAATTATCTGCTTTAGCAAAGCGATTCTCAAGTAAATTCATAAGCTGTGAAATTGTGAATGTCATAATGAAATACAATAAGGCCGCGAATAATAACGGAGCAAAAGTTGTATAAGTTGCCCCTCTTACAGTATCCGAAGCAAACATTAAGTCTTTGATTCCTAAAACCGACACTATTGATGTTTCTTTAATTAATACAGCAAACTCATTACCTATCGCGGGTAAGATGTTTTTAATCGCTTGTGGTAAAAGTACTTTTCTAAAAGCTACCCATTTTGGCAGACCAAGAGCTCTGGCTGCTTCTGTTTGACCGGTATCGATTGATTGAATACCACTACGCATGATTTCTCCAATATAAGCAGTAGAGTTAATGGTTACAGCTAATACTGCAGAAACGAAATCGTCCAAATAAATATTGAACATTGGAAGTCCGAAATAAACTAAATAAACTTGAACAAGTAACGGTGTCCCACGAATAATCTCTACATAAACACGCGCAATCATGCTAAGTATTTTGTTTGATGAAATACGCATTAATGCTAAGGCCGCTCCGAAAGGTAATGATAGAACGACTGTAACGAAAGCTAATTGTATTGTGTACCATGCTCCATTTAAAAATAACGGGTAATATTCTTGAATAATATCCATAAGTATCTCTCCTCTTAATTTTATAATAATAATCAAACTAATAATAAAACTGTCTGTTTGTATACAAATATACAAAAAAAGTCTCTATTTCTAATGCATAACATTAGAAATAGAGACGAAATATCCGTGGTACCACTCTGTTTAATTGACATGATCAATTCACTTACTTATAACGCGTATGCGATATTAGCTACTATAAGTTCACTAATATGTCTATTAAGTGCGGTTCAGTAAAGTGAATCTTTGTAGCCTTTCACCGTTTGCTACATCGCTTTTAGTTCACATAAACTTACTCTCTTAAATCTTCGACGACTATTTAATTAAGAATAATATTAAAAGAATGAGAATTGTTTGTCAACTTAAATTCTAATTAATACTAAGAGTATTATTAGATTAATCCGCTTTTATTGGGCATGAACGAACGATGTGATTTCTTCTTCGGTCATAGAACTATCACAACGAACTTTTACATCGTTTCCATCAGAATATAAGATACCTGGAACTGTCGGTACACCGTATTTTTCACGGAAGTCTTTTAATTCATCGGTATAATCAGGATGTTCTGAATTTAAAAAGTTTACCTTAATTTTTTGCTCGGTACTTACTTTATGAAGTTTAGGAGCAAATTTGCGACAATATGGACAGGTAGGACGTCCAATAAATACCACAGTACCTTCTTCATTAGATAGTAACTCATCTGCATCAGTCGGAGAAAGCTCCGTAAAGTCTTTTACAATTTCTAAAAATACATTTTCTTCTGCTGTCATCTTAAAAACCTCTCTTTCATAAGTAAATATTACCTTAAATCTAGCCTTTAAACCAAGCTTATTGCTCAATCTAATTCAATATTTTGAAGCGATTCCCTTTTTTTACGCTTCATACGAAGTGTAGAAAATAACAATATTAAGCCCAAAACTAGGATAATTATAGCGATAATTGTCATCGGACTTCTCTCACCAGTCGATGGTAATTCGATATTACCTTTGTTTGTTATATTACTTGAAGAGTTTTTGTTTTTATTGTTATTCATTGAATTTGTTGTATTTGGTTTTGGAAGGTCTTTTATATTTGTATTACTACGAATGTTTGAAAGTTGATCTTTTAATGATTCTAAATGATCATTAGGAGCAGCTAAGTTATCAGGGACTTCATCTAACGTTTCATCTAAAGTAATATCATCGATACTTTGAGTTTCTGATTCTGAATTCGACTCATCACTTAAGGTTTCTTCTATCGTTTGTGGTGAAATTTCTTTTTGAACATATTCATCATAATAGCCAGACGAACTCATCGAATTTATAACCCATTGTTGCGAACTATCATCAAAAAATACTAATTTCACTTGATATCTTTGGTGAATACTGCGAACTAAATCAATGGCTTCTTCATTTGTATGCATATTTGAGTTTAAATAATTAACGAGTTCGCTCTTTATGAGCTCGAAAGCCTCAGTATTAATACTGTTAATATAATTCCATTGATTCTCTTTTAAGTTGATTACTTTTTGATAGCTCTGTATAAATTCATCTTTGTTATTATTTTTTATATAAGCTCTTTGAGCATATTGGGCCAAGGTTTCTATATCAATTAGATTTAACTCTTTTGCGTAACTATATGTTTCATAGGCTAGATTATCTAAAACGATATTTGGTTTATCAGATAGAGCATTTTCCAAAGCTTGTTGATCTAACTGTCTACTATATAATCGATAGATGTCTTCGAAAGCAACTTTCCGATAAGCTTTAGCAATTATCTTTTCTAAATACGAATCAATTTGAACGAGATAATCGTTTAATGAAGTTTGGCTGTTCAGTAATATCTGATCAATAGATAAATATTCAGACGAATATGGATATAACTGACATTCATTGTAAGCGGCTTTAGATTGACTTGTGTTTTCTTTATTAGCCTGTAATTCATTTAGTGTAAAATTTAAATTGGAATAGTTCTGTTCTACGACATTACGATCGGCAATTAATTGATTTAATGCGACTTGAATTTCTTGGATATAAGCTTGCCATTCCAACACTGATTCGTGATTTGCTACAAGTTTTAATTGTTCTTCTTCACTTAAATACATAAACTCAGGGTCCAATTCAGCTTGAAGTGCATATACCTCTTCGATAACGATGAGTAGTTGTGAATTTGCCCAGTCAAGAGAGTCCACCTCCCCGCTTTCTAACAAAGCAATATGATTATTAATTTCATTATACTGTTCTTGAACTGACTGTAATTCCGCTTCAACCTCTTCAATTGTTTTATTGATTGATTCGGATTCAAGAGTTTCATCTGTTGGGTTTTGTAATATGTTTAAACAATCTTCAAGTGAGATCGATTCATAATTGATGTCTTGAGTAATAATGTAAGGGGCTGGTGCTTCCTGCGCGAATACTGAACCAAAAGAATTAAGTAATAAGTTTAATAACGTCATTGATATGATAATTTTTTTCATAAATAACACCTCCATATATAAATACGTAAAAAAGTGTCATTTCCATTATTTTATTTATTGACTTAATTAATATTTTTTCGAATTATTAATTAAGACAACAAAAAACAGTTAGTGAAACAGATTTACTTTCACTAACTGTTTAAATTATCTCTATTAGTCTAAATATTCAACCACTTCTACTTTATTAGTATAATATCGCATTCTTTGTTCTAATTCCGCATACAACTCACTTGCTTGAGCTAAGCCGTATTCATCAGCATCAGCTAAAGGAACTACAGAGTATACCGGAGTTTCTGGCATACCGAAATTAAAGGTCGGCATGAATCGCATCGAATCTAAGACAACTTCACCATTACCAAGTTTATTAAATGTATATTCGGTAATACCACCTACTTTTGTATCAATTTCATATTGACCTGTTAAAAAGTTCCCATGCGAGAACATACCTGCTTGGCTCTCATTATAATTAATAAATGGTTGTAAGACATGCGGGTGTCCGCCTAGGATAAAGTTTGCTCCAGCATCACGCGCTGTTTGCATAACTTCTAATTGCCATGTATTAGGTAAGTAATCATACTCGTTCCCCACATGGAACATGATAACTGATACATCTACTACCGTGTTCAATTGCTCAACTTCTAGTGGGATTAAATCCAAATCAATGAGTGATAATAAGTATTCTTGATCTTCTGGTAAGTAGTTTCCATTCGCATCATTCGCATACGACAGAAAACCAACTGACATATTTCCTACGTCGATGATTCGAGATGTATTATAATCGTCCCATGACTCATAACTGCCAACATACATCATATCACGCTCTTGTAAAGCATTAATTGAAGCATATGCTCCGTCTGAACCTAAATCAAGAGAATGGTTCGTTGCATTATTAACAATATCAACACCTGCGTTTTGAAGGGCATCAACAATCTCTTCTGGTGAATTAAAAGTTGGATATGTTGAAGGTCCAAATACACTCCCTGCTGTAATCATCTCTAGATTCGCTGTAGTAATATCCGCATTCTCTAAATACGGTCTAACCCCATCAAACATATGATCAAAACTATAACCATCCCCAGTATCCGCATCATAATAAACCGTATCATGAACTAAAACATCCCCAATTGAGCGTATAGTTACAGAATCAACGACTTCATAATCACTACCCGAATCATTCTCATTGGAAGTGTCAATTACTTCCTCACTGCTCACTTCCTCGGATTCAGCCACCGATTCCCCCTCTTGGCTAGCCAATTGGCAGCCTAAAAGGAGAAGCATTATACCGAGAAATAAACTTATTAATTTTATATTATTTAATCTCTTTTTCAACATTCACGCATCCTTATTCGAATTCTATCAGTAAGTCTCCTGCTGTAATTTGATCCTGTTCTTTCACATAGATCCTTTTAATTACTCCAGCTTTAGGTGCTTGAATCGCATTTTCCATTTTCATTGCTTCAGTAATAATTAATACATCATTTTGTCTCACATGATCACCTTCTTTAACATTTACCTTAAATACCGAACCAGGCATTTGCGCTCCGACATGATTCAGATTTGAACGATCTGCCTTTGGACGAGCTACTGAAGATAAATCAACATTATTATCAATAATCTCTACTTGTTCAGGCATGCCATTTAGATTGAAGTAAACAATGCGTGTACCATTTTCTTTAAGTGGTCCAATACTTGTTAGTTCTACTAAGAGGGTTTTACCCGGTTCAATATCAACGACGATACGTTCATTTAACTTCATACCGTAAAAGAAGGTTGGTGTATCAATTATATCAACTTGACCAAAATCTTCAATAAAGTTTAAATATTCTCTAAATACTTTAGGATACATTCCCAGACTCAACATTGAGTTCATATCCACATCTTTATATAGCTTTTCATTCAATTCCTCTTCCGCTTCTTTGAAGTCAAAAGGTGCTAAGTGATTTCCTGGTCGGTCTGAAATCGCTAAGTCATTTTTTAGAACTACTTTTTGTAATTCTTTATTCATCCCCCCCGCAGGTTGACCTATCTCTCCTTTAAAGAAAGAAATAACAGATTGTGGGAAGTCTAACGTCTCTCCTTGAGCAATAACAGAGGTTTCGTCTAAATCGTTTTGAACCATGAATAAAGCCATGTCTCCGACAACTTTTGAAGATGGTGTCACTTTTACAAGATCACCAAATAAGAAGTTTACTCGGTGATACATGTCTAAAACTGCATCATAACGATCACCTAACCCTAAGGATTGTGCTTGCATACGTAAGTTACTATATTGACCCCCTGGCATTTCATAATCATAGACTTTTGTCCAAGCAGTTGTTAAGTCACTTTCAAAAGGCGTGTAATACTTACGTGTTTCTTTCCAATAATTTTGCATGATATCGTTCGCTTCAATGTCCACATTAATATTACGGTCAAGCCCTAGACGAGTATAATACAAGGCATTCGCATCTGGCTGTGAATTTTGACCTGATAGAGCTGCATTAGCGGTATCTACAATATCCACTCCAGCATCAATCGCTCTTGAGTAAATAGCCACTCCAGTACTTGTTGTATCATGTGTATGTAAATGAATTGGCAACGACACTTCTTGTTTCAATGCTGAGATAAGTTGATAGGCTGCCTCAGGTTTTAAGACACCTGACATATCTTTAATCGCAATCGTATGGACACCAAGTGCTTCCAATTCTTTCGCCATATTTACGTAGTAATCTAATGTGTACAAACTTGAACGTTGTGGATTTAGGATATCGCCTGTATAACAGATTGTTCCTTCAACGATTTTTCCAGTCTCTAACGCTGTTTCAATTGGGAATTTTAACGCTTCTAACCAGTTAAGTGAATCAAAAATTCTAAAGACATCGATGCCCTCTTGAGCACTCGTTTTAATAAACTGTTTTACTAAATTATCTGGATAGTTCTTATAACCTACCGCATTTGAAGCACGTAATAACATTTGGAATGGAATATCTGGTATTAATTGACGTAAGTCACGTAATCTTTGCCATGGACTTTCTTTCAAGAAGTTATAAGCAACATCAAACGTTGCTCCTCCCCACATCTCTAATGAGAAGTAATCACGCATCGTTTCATTCATAAATGGCGCAATTTCACGCATATCTGTTGTTCTTAAGCGAGTAGTTAAAACAGATTGATGTGCATCACGAAGTGTTGTATCTGTGAGCAATGTGTTTTTCGTATCTAGTATTGCTTTAGAGACAGCTTCGGGTCCTTGTTGATCTAATATCTGTTTAAATGATAAAGTCTTCTCATCGTGCGGTTTTGTCCAAATTTCTCCTGGTGTACTGAACGATTCACGGTGAATATTTGTACGGTGACCTTTGATTTTAGGCACTTGTCTCAATTCAAAGTGAGGTTTTTCAGTTTTTTCAATTCCTGGAAAGCCATTGACAGTAACATTCGCAATATACTTCAATAGTTTATTCCCACGGTTTCTTGGAGGGACAAAATCGAATAATTCCTTGTGCGTATCAATAAACGATACATCATATTCACCAGAGATAAATTGTGGGTGCTTAATAATGTTTTCAATGAAACGAATGTTTGTTTTTAGACCCACGACACTCATCTCTTCTAAAGATCGTCTTAAGTTAGCAATCGCACCATCTTTGTGAATTGAATACGTTGAAATTTTAACAAGTAATGAATCATAGTAAGGGGTGATATTCGCCCCACTATAAGCATCACCAGCATCTAAGCGAACACCAATCCCACCTGGAGAACGGTAACCGATAATCTTACCAGAATCAGGTGCAAAATTATTTAAAGGATCTTCTGTCGTGACTCGTGCTTGAATAGCGTAACCATTTAAACGAATGTCTTCTTGGCTAGGGAAACCAATCGCTTGATCAAATAATGATTCACCATCCGCAATTAAAATTTGTGTCCGAACAATATCTAAACCAGTCACCAATTCTGTAATTGTGTGCTCAACTTGAACACGTGGATTTACTTCGATGAAATAAAATTCATTTCCTGAAACTAAAAATTCTACAGTACCGGCATTAAGATATTCGATATGATTCATTAATTGTAGTGAAGCATCTGTTAATTTTTCACGCATTTCAGGACTTAAATTAAAAGAAGGTGCCACTTCAACAACTTTTTGATGACGACGTTGAATCGAGCAATCTCTTTCATATAAATGTACGACGTTGCCATGTGTATCTCCTAAAATCTGTACTTCAATATGTTTTGGTTCATTAATGTATCTTTCAGCATACATGCGGTCATCACCAAAAGAGTTTTTTGCTTCGGATTTTGCACGGTCATACGCACTCTCAATCTCATCTTCAGACGAAACAATACGCATTCCTTTACCCCCACCACCGCTAACAGCTTTTAACATAATCGGGTAACCATGTGCATTGGCAAAAGCTTTCACGTCTTCTAATGAATTGTCATCTGTCACTGTGCCTGGAATGATTGGCAATCCTGCATCGATGGCTGTTTCACGCGCACGCGTTTTATTACCAAACATTTCTAAATGACGCAGTTCTGGACCAATAAAGATAATACCTTCTTCCTGACAACGTTTCGCAAACTCATAGTTCTCGCTTAAGAAACCATAACCTGGATGAATGGCATCAATGTTTTTCTCTTTAGCTAAAGCAATAATACCTTCAATATCTAAATAAGCCCCCGTCGGACTTAATGTTTCGCCTACCAAATATGATTGGTCGGCTTTTTGTCTGTGGAGCGATCCGATATCTTCTTTAGAATAAATCGCTACTGTTTCAATGCCTAATTCCTTACACGCACGGATAATTCGAATGGCGATTTCACCGCGGTTGGCTATTAATATCTTGTTAATTTTATTCATTTACTCAACTCCAATTTATTTACTATTTAATTCCAAATATTTAATGATTCATTTTGAGCATGATGCTCAGCTTCTCTTAAAAGCTTCTCATATGAATTATTAGGCGGATTAACATATCTCACTCGAGCTAATCCTTCTTCTAATAATACTTCATTCACTAATACATCATCACTATACACATAGGCTAATATACGATTGTAATTATCTGTAGGTGGACCAACATCTAGTTCGATATATACTTGATCCGCTTCCTCCAGTAAAGTTTCATTCATTTCTTTAGCTTCCAGAGCAAATGGTGCGGGAACGCCACTGTCATAATTCATTTCTGGTGTATCGATGATTAAGTATCTAACGGGAATTTCATATCCATTCAAAGCAATTCGCATGGTATCTCCGTCATTTACAGAAACAAGTTCAACTGGAATCTTTTTCAATGTCGGTAACACTTCAAAATTATCTCCATTAAATTCACTTGAAATTACTTCGGCGTCTTGATTATCAATGACTGTATTGGATGAATCAAAATTTAGTAAATCAGGTGCAAAGAATATAACCAAAATAATAATAATGGTTGATAAGCCAATGCCCATTTTATTATTTCGATTCCCTAACTGTCTTAATAATCGACGTAAGAGTGTTTTATTATTCAAGCAAGCCCTCCGTTCTATTAAGTTAAATATACACAAGCAATTATATCATAATTATTAGACTGATTTACGCTTTTATTAGTAAATTTTAATTTTAAAGTGTTTAAAGTTTGATATAGCCAAAAAACCCCCAACAAAAGATTGTTGAGGGTGTATAAAAAATGAATTATAACTGAACGCTTTCTTCATCTGGCGTTTGGCGCACCTCTACCTTTGTCCCTTGTTCTGAAATTGATGACAACCAATTAATTTGTTGACTATTCAATGAGACTCCAGGTGCAATAGTTTTTCCTCCACCTGAAGGAGGTACACTCGCCAATGTGACTAATGGGATAGAAAAGCCAAGATTCATAATAATTTTCAAATCTGCAATTGTTTCAAAGATTAATAATGGATTTTTTTCTGGATTCAATTTGTTTAACATATTTATAGCTTTACTCATACTATAATAACGACAAGTAATCCCATCCGGTACTGCCATATCTAAAAGACCTTGTTGCATTTTATTTTCTGAAAGTTTGTCATTTACGACAATAATAAGATTACTCTCGACTTCACTACACCAAAGTTCGGCTACTTGCCCATGGAGAAAATGATCGTCAATTAGAGCCATTCTTACACTAGACATCGCATCTCTTTCCTTTCTAAATTTACATTCAGCGGATATGTTACGCCACTTAAGAAATAAGTGCAACACTTTTCATTTAAAACACACAAAAAAATGACTCAGTTTGATGAAATCAATAAAAAGAAATCACTAATTTAGATAATCATTAGTAAAGAATTAATATTTAAGGTATAATGTTATCTGAACTAACAAGTAAATGGATAGAGGTGAAAAAATGTACTTGAAAACAACATCAAATAATCATTCTGAATTTTACACAATTATGGATGAGTCTTCCATTTTAAAATCTAAAAAGATAAATAGACGGATGCAAATTCAAAAGAGTGATTCTGAGTTATTTTTCCGTTTTAATCAATCAGTGAGATTAACTTCTGATATAGGACTTGCATTAATTGTGTTAACAACAACACCTGAAGATGAGACAAGTTACCAAGAATTTATCTTAACTAATAGTATTGATCTAGTTCCAGGTGTCTATTTCAACACTCTCGCTATCACAGAAGAATGTAGTATTTTTATGGAACCTCTTGGGAAAGATTCTCCTAAGACAGTTCCTACAGCAAAAAAAATTGCGATTCGAAAATACGAACCAAAACTAACAATTGAAAAACTACATACTTTGTTCTATCAAATTAAGATGGCGCCTTTCGAAAGTCTATCAATTCCAGGTGATTATTACGAACTTATTATTGTTGATCAAGGTGAGTTAATTCATCATGTTGATGATGAGGAATATGTTGCTAAAAAGAATGATTGCTTTATCTATCAACCAGGACAAGTAAGAAAACAAAGCGTTACGAAAGATGGAATAACGTCTTATTTATCTATTATATTTGATGCAAAGGGTTTAACTCCTACAGCAACAAATCAGATCATACACTTAGGTTCTCAAAACACAGCTTTAATTGAACGAATCATTGAATTATCGAATATTACAACCAATGATAGATATACAGATGATGAAGTGTTATTAAACTTAAAATTTATTCTACTTAAAATTGTTCAAGGTGAAGCGAATCATACCGAAAAGCCAACCACATCGATGCGTGAAAATTATGAAAGTGAATTATTCCAAGCTATGGTCGATTTCCTTGATGCACATGTTGAAGACCAAAACCAAGTGAGTGATTTAGTTGAACATTTCTCATTATCAAGATCAACCATACAATCGTTATTTAATAAATATGCAAATACAACACCAAAAAATTATATAAATACCATTCGATTAAACCGAAGTAAACAAATGATTCAAGAAACGCAAATGACCTTATCGCAAATAGCGGATTATCTTGGCTATGGTTCGATTCAGTACTTCTCTCGAGCATTTAGTAAGCAATTTGGTTTAAGCCCTTCTAGCTATGCTAAATCAATTGTTTGAACAAGTTAAACTTGCATTAATAAAAAAAATCCACTCCTTAAGTTGTTGACTAACTTTAAAGAGTGGATTTTTTGTATTAAGCTAATTTTGCTAATAAATCTGGACGGAATCCGTTAAAAGGCTCTTCCCCATCGATTTCAACTACAGGAAGTGATTGAAAGCCTAATGATTTAATATGATTAAGTGCTTCCTCATCAGCAAACACATCTAGTGTAGAATATTCGACACCTTTATCATCTAAATATTTTTTCGTAAAGTTACATTGCATACAATTTGGTTTTGAATAAACAGTAATTTTTGACATGGATATGACCTTCTTTCTTTTAACTAATAAACTCATCATACTTTATAACTAAACAAAAAACAACTACATATTGATTGCTTTGTTAATTTCGACACAATATATAGTTATTTTTCGCAATGATGATGACACTGAAACTAATTCATTATAAATGGATATACGGCTTCATGGTGTCCGACATAATCCGTAAAATATAATTTAAAATTATATTTATTCTGATAAGTTTGGACTAATTTGTATAATTCGTCTTCTTGGCCTTTTTCTTTTATTTCACTGAACTGACCAATAACTACAAACTTCATTCTATCCAAAATATTCAATAAATCAAGTTGTGAAAAGTAGCTGCGCATTTTATTAATATCACCAGATAGACCTTCAAGTAGTAATCCATCAGCATTATCAAGATTAAAATAAGGTGTCCCAGCTAATTTTAAATAGCATCGGATATTTCCACCAATAATAATTGCACTTTCATCTAATTTGTTTGGTGTTGTACTTCCTCTATTGATCCGTTCATTATTAAATAGCACACGTTTAAAACTATCTTTTGCAATGCCTGATTTGTCTTTGACAATATTAGTTGCTAAAAAGTTTACAGCTTTAACGTTTGTTTTTAATAATAATGCATTAATAATCACTGTATTATCACTATAACCTAAATAAAATTTATCAGAGATAGATTCAATTGCTCGCCAATCATCTTCAGTAAATTGGTTTAATACTTCTAACGCTAAGTCTCCTCCTGATAAGTCGAAAATAGCTTTGATATTAGGATCTATCAAGGCATTGTATAATTCTTCTTTTCGGTAAGTAGCGTCATGTGTTTCATTATTAATCGGATCTATGTATATAGTAGGGCTTATATTAACTTTAAGATTAAATTCATTAACCAAACAATCATATAAAGATGTTATCTTTAATCTTACTTGTTCATCTAAGTCTAGTCCGTTTGAACAGCCAAGCAAGATGACTTCATCATCAGAATTCAGGTGCATATTATCATCACTTTCTATATCAAGTTTTTTAAGAAGCATTTGCCTCAATCTCTACTAATTTTTCCATAAGTTCGTGCAAATGTCCAATTTCTAAACTAGAAATTTCTTCTTTGCTATAAACATTCGCAATTTTTCCTTGATGGAGGACAACAATTCGGTCACCATATTTAATTGCGTCTTGCATATGGTGGGTAATCATTAAAGTAGTTAAATTATTTTCTGTTACCATTTTGTGTGTCATTTCCATGACTTGTTTAGCAGTACGTGGATCTAACGCTGATGTATGCTCATCTAATAATAATAGTTGTGGCTTTTGAATCGTTGCCATTACTAAAGAGATGGTTTGTCTCTGTCCACCAGATAAATATTCTATGGGCAAGTCTAAGCGCTTCTCTAAATCTAAATTAAACTGAGAAATATACTCTGCCATTTCAGCTTTATTTTCAGCATTTAATGATAAAGACAAACCTCGTTTTTTACCACGTTTACTTGCTAACATTAGATTCTCAAATACAGACATTCGAGGAGCCGTCCCCATACTTGGATTTTGAAACACTCTTGCTACAATACTAGCACGTTTTATTTGAGGGATTTTTGTAATATCCGTATTATTTAATAAGATACTTCCTTCATCGGGTTCGATATACCCTGTAAGAGTATTAAATAACGTGGACTTCCCTGCTCCGTTTGTTCCTATTATAGCAATAATTTCACCTTGTTTTATAGAGAGAGTAATATCTTCTAACCCTTTGACAATATCTCCAGTTCTTCTTTGAAAAACTTTGGATACATGGTTTAATTCTAAATAATTTTCTGTCATGATTACACTCTTCTTCCTATAATTTCCCTAGTTTTGCTTTATTTAAACCCATTTTCTTAGAAATAGCTGGTAATGCTAGGAATATAGCTAATACTAAGGCTGAGATTAATCTAAAGTCGTTTGGATTAAAACCTAATTGAAGTACAAATACAATAATTAAGCGATAAATCACAGATCCAACAACAATTGAAATAAAACGCCCAGATAATTTCATTTGTTTTCTAAAGATAACTTCTCCAATAACAATTGAAGACATAGCAACCACCACGGTTCCTGTCCCCATTTGAACATCTGAGAACCCATTGTCTTGGGCAACTAATGCTCCACTTAGTGCAATAAAACCATTGGCAAACATTAATGCTAGACGTTTCATTGTATTTGTTTTAATTCCAAAAGAAGCAGCCATAATTTCATTATCACCGGTTGCAATAATCGCTTGACCTAAATCTGTCTTAAATAAATAAGTCATAAAAAAGATAACAAGTAAAACAACAATTAAGCCAACAATAGCTCTTTGATATTGGACACTTTCAACAAATTCACTTAAGTAACTATAAATCGTATTAAAACCACGTAAGCTTAGGTTTGGACTCCCCATAACACGTAAATTTATCGAATAAAACCCAGTTAGGGAAATGATACTAGCCAGTAAAGCAGGAATGTCAAAATACGTAGTTAATATTCCTGTTACTAAACCAGCTAACATTCCAGTAATAATAGAAGCAAAAGTGGCGATAATTGGGTTAACACCCATTGTAATTAATGTAACTGCCGAAGCAGCACCTAAAGTGAATGATGCTTCACTGGTTAAATCGGCAAAGCGTAAGATTCTGAAACTAATGTATAGTCCCAATCCCATAATTCCCCATAAGATTCCTTGGTAAACTGCACTAAAATAAATACTCATACTAACAACTACTCCTCACCTAAACGGTCCTTAATATCCATCACTTCAGAAGTAAGTTTTTCTGGCACTTCAATACCTAAACGATCTGCTGTTTCAAAGTTAATCACAGGTTGTAATTCTTCTAAAAACTGAACCGGTGTTTCTCCTGGATTAGCACCATCGATAATTTCTTTAGCAACATCGGCTGCTAATAATCCAATATCTTTTTGATTAATTGCAACAGCTGATAATGCCCCTTGTCCTACCATCACGTCAACCGTTGTAAAAACTGGAATACCTGTTGCATCTGTAGCATCTAATAATGTTTCAAAGGCACTTGCAATGGTGTTATCTGATCCAACATAAATCGCATCAACTTCATTAGCTAAAGTTTGAGCCACTAATTGCATGTCCATAGTTGAAGCTATTCCTTCAATTTGAACTTCTAAGCCCATTTCTTCAGCAACTGCTGCTGCTTGTTCAGTTTCTGCCAATGAATTATCTTCACTTGTTGTATAAATCATTCCAACTTTTTGAACATGTGGTTGTAATTGTAATAATAATTCAAATTGATCTTCATAAGGTACAGCATCACTAGCACCTGTAATGTTTTCACCTGGGTTCTCTAAATCATCAATAATTCCTGCTGAAGCAGGATCAGTGACTCCTGCCATAATTATAGGAATATCTGATGTGGCATTTTGAAATGCTTGCGCTACCGGTGTCGTAATGGCGAAAATCATATCAGGTTCTTCAGCAACGACACTTTGAGCAATCGTTGAGAGGATGTTTAAATCTCCTTCAGCGTTTTGGTAATTAATTGTTAAATTTTCTCCTTCAGTGTACCCATGTTCCGTTAGACCATCATAAACTCCTTGACGGATATCATCGAGTGAACTATGTGTAACTAATTGAACAACTGCAACATCTAGTGATTCTTCTTGAGCGAAAACCTCTTTTGTTGTCTTACTAGATACAATTACTAATGCCAGTGCAACCATTGCTAAGATAAGTTTTTGTAATTTTTTCATTTTTATTCTCCTTTTTTAAATAAAAAACAGCCGACACATACAATCTATGTGTCAGCTTAATAAAGCATAAAAAAAGACCACATAGATTGTAAGACTACAAACTCTATGTGGTAAACTGGATTAAGAGCCACATAGATACAGTTTCAGTTAAATTCAAACTGGGCTGTATCCATGGAACGGATTCCAAGTCTACAACCTATCTACGCCAGCTTTGCCAGATTAAATTAATTTTGTTGTTAACTTGGTTCGTCATATTCATTGGCCCCTTTCTTATTTGTTAATACAATAATACAACCTCGTTAAATATATGTCAACCATTTCTATTCTTTTTTTAATCTCTTTTTAATAATCGGCTACGTTTTGATAATTAGTAATTTCAGCCTATTTAATGTACAATAATAGTCTAGTAAAATCATGTGATTAAAGGAGGTTTGGTTGATGTCATTTGATGGCTTTTATACACACAAAATAACAGAAGAGCTAACTTCCAAACTAAAAAATGGACGCATACACAAAATTTATCAACCGTTTGAACAAGAATTACAATTTGTTATACGAGCAAATCGTACCAATTACCGACTCGATGCTTCGATCCATCCAATCTACTATCGCCTGCACTTAACTGAGGTAAAAGCAAATAACCCACAGCAAGCGCCAATGTTTTGCATGCTGTTAAGAAAACATCTGGAAAATGCAACAGTATTGGATATTCGTCAATATGAAAATGACCGAATCATCACATTTGAATTAAGTGGCCGGGATGAATTAGGTGATTTACAAAGTTATTTACTTATCTTTGAATTAATGGGTCGCCACAGTAATATTATATTAGTTAATCCCGTTACGAATAAAATTATTGATTGTATTAAACATATTCCACCAAGTATGAATAGTTTTAGAAGTTTACAACCAGGTACAGAATATATCCTACCACCTAAAAATGAAAATCAAGAAAATATCTTGACACTGAGTGATACTCAATTAAACGAATTCGCAACTGAAAACCAAGAATTACTTGCAACTGGTAAAGCATCTAAAGTAATTCAAGGAATGTCAGGTCTTGCGAGTAAACAAATTACCGCGTGGATAAATGACGACCAGCTAACAGCTTATCAAGCCTTAGAAAAGTACTTACATGAGCTAAAGACAGGTCAACCCGTTATATTTAGAACTGATAACCAAATGAAATTTTACGCGATGGATCTACCCTATATTGAAGGTGAACGAGATTATTATGAATCATTAAGTGAATCACTGGATGTCTTCTATAATCAAAAGGTGCGTTTAGATCGAGTTAAGCAATTATCTGGTGATTTAATTCAAAGAATCAAACAAATCATTGAGAAAAATTATCATAAATTAGAAAACTTAGAAAAAGATAGACAAGTCGCCCAAGATGCGGATGTTTATCGTCTAAAAGGTGAATTAATCAATGCCTTTTCGTATCAAATCGAAAAAGGTCAATCATCTACTGTTGTAGCTAATTATTACGATAACAATGAACCTTATACCATTGAATTAAATCCAAGAAAAACACCATCTGAGAATAGTCAAGCATATTTCAAACGCTATACCAAATATCGTGACTCGTTACGCTTTATTGAAAAACAAGAAAAATTAGCCCAGCAAGAAATAGAATATTTAAATTCAGTTCTTGTACAGCTTGAACAAGCAGAAATTGAAGACATTGAAGATATTAAAGCCGAGTTAATTCGAGAGGGTTATGGCGGAAAACGTAATAAATCTGATAAAAAACGAGCTAAATCAAAATCTAAACCGCGTCGCTACAAATCAAGCGACGGTGTAATGATTTATGTTGGCCGTAATAACCAACAAAATGATGAATTAAGTATGCGTAAAGCAAGTAAAAATCATTGGTGGTTACATACTAAAGATATTCCTGGTGCCCATGTGATTGTTGAATCAGACAAACCAAGTGATCAAACGATGACAGAGGCAGCTGAGATAGCCGCTTACTATTCTAAATCACATAATTCTGCAAATGTACCTGTTGATACCGTTCAAGTGAAGCACTTACGTAAACCCAATGGTGCTAAACCTGGCTATGTCATTTACGAAGGTCAAAATACACTGTTTGTCACACCCGTTGAGAAAAAAATTAACGAATTAAAAATAAACGATTAATCGAAAAAACAACCCACTGTCTAGTTTTCGAACTAGGTAGCGGGTTGTTTTTTATTTTTCATTTAAAATCTGGTAAATAAATCTTTACCAGCTTCATTTGCTTAGTCTGAAAATGCTTCAGTTAATTGAGGTACAATTTGTTTTTTACGTGATACAACACCTGGTAAAGTAATTACTTCTTCAACCACAGGTTGTTTGAATGCTTTTTCTACAGGAATAATATTCTCACCCAGAACAAAGGCAATTGAATCGCTCTCTAAAATATCTGTAATCAATAGAACAAATAAATCAAAGTTATTTTCAGCAATTTCATCACGCATTGCATTTAATATTTCATCTTTACGTCCTAACATCTCGTCAAACCCAATCACATTGATTTGGCCAATACGGACAGATTGCTCGTTCATATCAAAAGTTTTTGAATCAGATTGAACTAACTCAAGTGCAGATTTAGCACTTAATTTTGTTCCTGCTTTTAATAATTCAAGACCATATTTATCAATGTTTACATCTGAAATTTTTGCTAATTCATTCGCAATTTTCTCATCTTGAGATGTACTAGTTGGTGATTTGAATAATAGTGTATCAGAGATAATCGCTGATAACATTAAGCCTGCGATTGCTTTTGGAACATCAATGTTATTTTCTTTGAATAATTTATAAATAACACTCGCTGTACTTCCAATTGGTTCAGCACGGTAAAACAGTGGATTAGATGTTTCAAAGTTAGCAATTCTATGGTGATCAATAACAAAACCAACTTCAACCTCATCTAAATCATTCACTGATTGTTTAGCTTCGTTATGGTCAACTAAAGCGACACGTTCTACTTCATTTGAGACAGATGACACAACACGTGGTCTCTCAACGTTAAAATAATTTAATGCAAACTGAGTTTCCTCATTGGGTGTACCAAGAGCCACAGCTTCTGACTCATGACCGATTTTTTCTAAATAAAAACTAAATGCAATCGCTGATGCTATCGCATCAGTGTCTGGATTTTTATGTCCAAAAACTAAATATTTTGACATGAATATATTCCTCCTTCAGGTTAATTCTAATATAGTTTATCATTATATTACTAAAAAATGAATGACCTTTCCTAACTATTCTTCAATTTTAGATTCTTGATTAATTAGTTTTAGTTGAGCGAGATGAATATCAAGTACATTCCCTAGTTTTTCAATTTCCTTAACAGCAGAACCGTTTGATAACCGTTCTGATATTGGATAATCATTCGGTTGAATCTCACTTTCAAAGCCAGTATCTCCGTATACGACTAATGGAGCATTTGCATCTGTAATTGCTAATGCATTGATTAGTCGATGTGGTTGAGACTTCAATTCTTTTAATAATAGAATACCACGGCTACCACGAGAAGCTGATCCAACAATATCTGGTTTAAATCGTTTGATATTCCCTCTTTGAGTTAATCCAACAATTTGTGTATTTGTATCATCTTCAATAACTAAGGCAGCGACGACATAATCTTCTTCTTTAAGGTTTATACCAATAACCCCTTGTGCTCGTAAACTGTAACTAGAGACTTCGCTAAGCGGATATCTTAAACTGTAACTTCGGTGTGTTAAGAATACGACTTGGTAGTCAGTCTTATCTTTGACAGGAATAGCTGAGATAAGCTCATCATCTTTTTTCAATTTCATAGCAATAGCTGATTTTGTTTTGTAACTTCTAAATGTTACAAATTCATCGAGTCTTGTTTGTTTAATCATTCCTAAACGAGTAGCAAGAAGCACCTTGTCTTCAGCAATATTTGAATCTGCATCACCAATACCTTGAACTGCTTTAAAGGCAGCAATAAGTTGCTCACCCTCTTTTAAACGGTATTTTTGTGAGATGTGCATTCCCATATCATTCCAACGGATATCAGGCAATTCATTGACTGGTATGTAGATGTAATTTCCTTTGTTAGTAATCATGACGATCGCATCATAAGTACTTAACTTCTCCACATAAATTGCATAATCAAATTCACGACGCCCTAAATTCAATGTATCTGACGAATTAAATGAACGGTGGCTTGTCCGTTTAACATAACCTTCATTTGTTACGGATACAACGACATCTTCTTGTGGAATTAAAAGTGTTGACTCAATCGTAATTTCTTCAACTTCAGCTTCAATTTCAGTCCGACGTGGTGTTGCAAATTTCTTTTTAACATCACTTAATTCATTAATTAATACTTTATTTAGAATATCATCATTTGCTAAGATATTTTCATACATACCAATACGTTCATTCAATTCTAAACGCTCATTTTGTAAAGCGGTAATATCAGTATTTGTTAAACGATATAATTGCAGTGAAACAATCGCTTCTGCTTGCTCATTTGAGAATTCAAATTCTTTTACTAAATTTGCTTTCGCATCGGATTTGTTTTCACTTTGGCGGATGGTTGCAATCACTTGATCTAAAATTGACATCACTCGAATTAATCCATCAACAATGTGTAATCGCGTCTTATCTTGAGCTAATTGGAATTTCGTACGTCTTGTGATTACTTCACGTTGATGATCGATATAAGATTCAAGAATTAGTTTTAAATTCGCTAATACAGGACGTCTGTTATGAATGGCAATCATATTAAAATGATAATTTACTTGTAAGTCGGAATTTTTTAGTAAATAGTTCAATACAGCATCAGCATCGACATCTCGTTTTAATTCAATTACAAGGCGAACTCCATCACGGTCCGATTCATCGCGGACTTCTGAAATCCCCTCTAATTTTCTCTGTAGACGGATATCATCTAAACGTTGGATGAGTTTAGACTTATTTACATCATAAGGAAGTTCAGTCGCAACAATTTGAGATTTACCACCCTTAAGCGTTTCAATCTCGATTTTAGATCGAACAACGACTTTTCCGTTCCCATTCTTATAAGCATTACTTAAATCTTTCGCTCCTTGAATAATCCCGCCGGTTGGAAAGTCTGGCCCTTTGATGAATTTTAATAAATCAGAGAGTTCATACTTCTTATGTTTCAATATATAAATCACTGCATCAATGACTTCACCTAGATTATGGGGCGGAATCTCAGTCGCATAACCGGCTGAAATACCTGTCGCTCCATTGACAATTAAATTAGGGTATCTAGCAGGTAAGACTATCGGTTCCTCAATTGTGTCATCAAAGTTAAACGCATAATCAATTGTTTCATAGTTTATATCTTCTAATAGTAAAGACGCAATTGGTGATAAGCGAGCTTCGGTATAACGCATCGCTGCAGCTGGGTCCCCGTCCATACTTCCGTTATTACCGTGCATATCAATTAATGGCTCTCGTAACTTCCAATCTTGACTTAATCGGACCATCGCTTCATAAACTGATGAGTCCCCATGAGGGTGATAGTTACCAATAACATTTCCGACAGTCTTAGCCGACTTTCGATAAGGGTTTTCAGACGTATTGCGGTCTTGTTGCATTGCAAATAATATACGACGTTGTACCGGTTTCAATCCGTCTCTTATATCCGGCAAGGCACGGTCTTGTATAATATATTTAGAATAGCGACCAAATCGGTCACCGATGACGTCTGCGAACGTCAGTTCTTCAATGTGTTCATTTGGATTAACGACCATTTATATCATCCTCACTAAATAAATTTATCTGAGATTCACTATTGTCACGATTTAAATCAATCTCGGGTTCAGAATGATTTTCTAACTTTTCTTTGACGTCGATATTTGCTTCCTCGTCTTTTTGACTCGTACTGATATCAGCTTCTTTAAGCAATGTATCCTCTTCGTCCAAGGTAAAGCTGACATTGTTTTCAATCCATTTACGTCTTGGTTCTACTTTACTTCCCATTAGAGTTGTTAATCGTCTCTCAGACATGGCTGCATCATCAATGGTTACACGGATTAATAAACGTGATTCAGGATTCATCGTTGTATCCCATAATTGATCAGCATTCATCTCACCTAAACCTTTATAGCGTTGTAAGATATAGCCTTTTCCAACTTGTTTAATTTTTTCTTCTAATTCTTCATCTGTCCAAGCATATTCAATGACTTCTTTCTTACCTTTTCCTTTACTTACCTTATAAAGTGGTGGCATCGCCAAGTAGACTTTCCCAGCCTCTAATAAAGGTTTCATGTAACGATAGAAGAATGTAAGTAATAAAACTTGAATATGAGCCCCATCGGTATCCGCATCGGTCATAATAATGATTTTATCATAGTTGGATTCAATAACATTGAAATCATTCCCAACCCCGGCACCAATGGTATAAATCATCGTATTAATCTCTTCGTTTTTTAGAATATCAGCCATCGATGCTTTTTCAGTATTAATAACTTTACCTCGTAATGGTAAGATTGCTTGATAGCGACGATCACGTCCTAATTTGGCTGACCCACCCGCGGAATCTCCCTCGACTAAATAAAGTTCGTTTTTCGAAGCATCTTTTGATTGTGCTTTGGTTAATTTTCCAGAAATTAGTTTTTCTTGTTGTGATTTCTTAGCACCGGTACGTGCTGCCTCTCTGGCTTTTCTGGCTAATTCACGTGTTTCACGCGCTTTAATCGCCTTACGTAAAATCATTTGACTGAAGTTACCATTTTCATTTAAGTAAGCTGATAAAAATTCGTTCACAGCATTATCAACTAATTGACGAGCTTTGGGTGTACCGAGTTTATCTTTAGTTTGTCCCTCGAATTGTAAGTACTGTTCAGGTACACGTATAGATATGACGGCTGCTAACCCTTCACGCACATCTGATCCTTCAAGGTTTTTATCTTTTTCTTTTAATAAGCCCGATTTACGTGCATATTCATTAAAGGCTTTTGTAATTCCCGTCTTCATACCCGTTTCATGTGTTCCACCACCATAAGTGCGGACATTATTAGCAAAAGATAAAATCGTTTCAGAATAGCCATCATTGTATTGCATTGCAAAATCAATCTCGAATTCATCCACAACGGTTGAAAGATTCGCAATCTCACCCATTGTATCTTTTTCTTCATTTAGGTAATTGATGAAATCATGTAAACCATTTTCGAATAAAAATGTTTCGCTTTCTTCATGGATTTTATCTTCGATGGTAATTTCTAAGCCTTTTAATAAGTAAGCAGACTCACGAAATCGCTCGCTAATCGTGCTATAACTGATTTTTGAACTACCAAAAATACTATCATCCGGCATAAAATGCACGGTCGTTCCTGTCATGGATTTCGAAGGTGCTTTTGTTTTTTTCAATTTCGTCGCTGGTTTACCACCATCTTCAAAGCGCATTGTATATTTGTAACCATCACGATAAACAGTTACTTCTAACCAACTTGATAAAGCATTAACAACACTCGCTCCAACACCATGCAGCCCTCCGGCAGATTTATAGCCACCTTGACCGAATTTACCTCCGGCATGTAGCACTGTAAAGATGACTTGAATTGTTGGAATACCACTGTCATGTAAACCAATAGGCATCCCTCGACCATTATCCTCGATTAGGACACTGCCATCTTCCATTAACGTTATATTTATCTTATCAGCAAATCCACTTAACGCTTCGTCTACTGAATTATCTACTATCTCATATATTAAATGATGCAAGCCTTTTTGATCTGTCGATCCAATATACATACCCGGACGCTTACGTACTGCGTCTAGTCCTTCAAGTATTTGAATGGCATCATCATTATAATTTGTAAGGTTTGGTTTCTGTGCCAAAATTACACCTCTTTTTTCTATAAATAATCAACTTCTTTATCATATCAAAAATTTATCTGTTTTTCTGTATTAAATTTTAAAATGTTTATTTGTCACGATTTCATTGTGTTTGACCTTTTGAATTTTATACAAAGAACTAAGATATTGCAAACTCTTTTCATTTCTACTGCCTTAAAATGATTCCTCACATTGGTTCACTATCTTAATTTATCTATATTAATTAAAATTTATATGGTAAAATAAAGCCAGTTATTAGGAGGTTGCTATGGAAACAATAATGAATAATATCTGGCCTATCATATGGCTCATCTTAGCATACTGTATTGGATCATTTCCTACAGGCGTACTCTATTCTAGAACACGCCATGATATTGATGTCCGCTCTTTAGGGAGTGGAGGCAGTGGCGCAACCAATGTTGGACGAAATTTTGGTTTTCGTGCGGCAGTAATGGTAACGATTGTTGATGTACTGAAAGGGTTAATTCCGGTACTCATTGCAAAAAATATATTTTCCGAGTCTCCGTTAATTATAATGGCGACTGCCTTAGCTTGTGTAATTGGGCATTCTTATCCCTTATGGGCAGGTTTTCGCGGTGGGAAAATTGTCGCAACTTCAATCGGCGTATTAGTCGCATTTAATATTTATCTCGCATTAGTCTTAGTATTAATCTTAGGTATTCTGATATTCTTAACGAGTACGGTCAGCCTATCATCGATGACAAGCTATTCTATCATAGCACTATATATTGCGATTACAAATCCGGAACCTGTTTACAAAGTAGGTTTCATCCTCATTGCACTGTTACTTCTCTATCGCCATCGTACAAATATTCAAAGACTTTTAAAAGGGAACGAAAGCCGTATTAATTGGGGATTAAATAAACCAAATAAATAAATCAAAAACCGCCTGAGCGATGAGTTCTACAATAAAAGTAGAACTTATCAGTTAATAGGCGGTTTTTTTATCGGTTAATTTTTGCTAAATGACATAGTGTAATCATGAGTCATCAATTGCGATGCACGTAATTCATGAATAGCATATTTTTCAGCTAGATGGCCTGTTGTATTATCAGGATCTGCAATACCAGACCAAGGTTCAATACATACAAAGGGTGCACGTTTAGGATATGGTGACCAAATCCCTACAAAGTCCATCCGATTAGGCTTCAATCTAATCGCTACATCATTGGACTTATCTTCTAAGACTATCTCAGTTTGTTGGCTAATTTGATAAATTAAAGCATCATTTTTGAACGTTGTATGTTTTATTGGTACTTCATTAACTTCAACATATTTCGCTTTATTTGGTAGCGTTAAACCGCCTTTACTAAGCGGTATTTGCAAGTATTGGCCTGCTGGTTCGAATCTGAAAGAGACATCATCAAATTCTTCCTTAGAACCTGAAGTAGATTGACTCACATTAAAAGCAGGATGACCACCGATACTGTAATATAAAGTCTTATCTGTAGACGGATTTAGTATCTCATAACTTACTGTAATACTTGAGTAATGCAAGATGTAATTAATTTGTAAGCTGAATTCAAAAGGATATTTTTCATGCGTTTCATCTGTATTCTTTAAATATAAACTTGCTGAATTGCTCGTGATATTTTGAACGTGAAACGGCAAGTCCCTAGCAAAACCATGTTGCTTCATATGATATTCTTTATCAACAAATTGATAAGAATCATCCTTTAGCTTTCCGACAATCGGAAATAATACCGGTGCATGTCTTGCCCAATACTTTTCATCGGCTTGCCATAAAAATTCATAATCCGTTTTCTTATCGACGATGGAAACGAGTTCGGCACCCTCTTCTTTAATTTTAACGATTAAATAGTCATTTTCTAAAGTAATCATTTAGGTTCCTCCCAGCTTCTATTATAAGATATAGTGACTTAAATCACGGTTTTCAACGATTTTCTCTAATCGTTGTTCAACGTATTGTTCTGTAATTTCGATTTCACCCATCTGCATTTCAGCTGATTCGAATAATAATTCTTCTAGGACTGTTTCTAGAATTGTATGGAGACGTCTTGCTCCAATATTATCAGTTGTATCATTTAAACGAACCGCATAATCTGCAAGTTTTTCGATTGCAGCTTCAGTAAAATGAATTTCTACACCTTCTGTTGCTAACAATGCTTCGTATTGCTTAATTAAAGCGTTTTTAGGCTCAGTTAAGATACTTACAAAGTCACTTCTAGTTAAATCATCCAGATTCACACGAATTGGGAATCGTCCTTGTAACTCAGGGATTAAATCCGATGGTTTTGATTCATGGAAAGCACCTGATCCAATAAATAAGATATGATCTGTTTGGATAATACCGTATTTAGTTTGGACTTGACTTCCTTCAACGATTGGTAAAATATCACGTTGAACACCTTGACGGCTGACTTCGCCGCTATTTTGATTTTTGGATGCAATTTTGTCTATTTCATCAATAAAGATAATTCCGTTACTTTGTGCAAGTTCTAAAGCTTTTTGATTAATATCATCTTGATTAATTAATTTATCAGCTTCTTCTTCTGTCAGTAATTTAATTGCTTCTGCAACTGTTATTGTACGTTCAATTTTCTTTTTAGGTTTTAGCGCATTTAAGCTTTCTTGCATATCCATCATTTGTTCCATCGCTGGGTTCATGCTATTTAATTGAAGTTTTTTCTCTTCCATTTTTATCGTCACTTCGTGATTATCTAATTTACCATCACGAATTTGTTGACGAATGGCACGACGCGTTGCTGCCACTTCTTCAGTGACAATTTCCTCTTCTTCTTCCTCAACGTCATTGGCCGCGGGATTTATTTGCTTAAACATTTCCGCGAAGTTTCCAAATGGATTTGCTTGGTTTTGTTGTGAAGTTGATTCAGCTTTGGCAGGTTTTTCCCCAGGTTTCAATGCTTTAGCAATGCGTTCAATCGCTTTCGCTTCTGCTGTTTCTTTAACTTCTTCTTGTTTCTGTTTCTTAAGTAGACGAATACTATTCTCAACTAAGTCACGTACCATTGATTCAACGTCTCGACCCACATAACCTACTTCTGTAAATTTCGTTGCTTCAACTTTAATGAATGGCGCTTGAGCAATGTCAGCTAAACGTCTTGCAATCTCGGTCTTACCTACCCCAGTAGGACCAATCATAAGTAAATTCTTAGGCTTTACTTCTCTTTGTAATTCATCATCGAGTTTTAATCGGCGAATTCGATTTCGTAATGCAATGGCAACAGAGCGTTTTGCGTCACTTTGACCAACAATATATTGATCTAAAGCTTCCACAATTTTTCTTGGTGTTAAATTATCCATAATAACCTCCTAGTAAATCTTTACTTATATAAATTAGTCTTTAAATGATTCGACAATAATATTATCGTTTGTAAATACATCAATCTCACTTGCAATTTGTAAAGAGTTTTTGGCAATCTCTTCAGCAGATAAGTCTCCATATCTTAACATGGCTCTGGCTGCAGATAAGGCAAAGTTACCACCTGATCCAATCGTTAAGACGCCATCATCTGGTTCAATGACTTCGCCCGTCCCACTCACTAATAAGATGTTATTGCGGTCCATAACGATTAATAATGCTTCTAGTTTTTGAAGCGAACGGTCTGTACGCCATTGTTTAGCAACCTCTACAGCTGCACGAGCTAATTGTCCTTGATGCGCTTGAAGTTTTTCTTCAAACATTTCTGATAAGGTGATCGCATCAGCGACTCCACCAGCAAAGCCAACAATAACATTATTATTATAGATGCGGCGTAATTTCTTCGCGCCACCTTTCATAATAACACTTTCACCCATAGTTACTTGCCCGTCTCCGGCCATTGCTACTTTATTATCTTTTTTAACTGCACATATTGTTGTCATTATTATTCCTCCTTAGATTGTCTTTTTGCTCTTGGAAACACATTTAAATAAGTGCTTCTTAAACGATCTTTTGTTACATGAGTATAAACTTGTGTTGAACTTAAGTCTTCATGTCCTAATAATTCTTGCACACTTCGCATATCCGCCCCGTTATTCAATAAATGCGTCGCAAATGTATGCCGAAGTTTATGAGGATGTATTGAAAGATTTAGCCCTGCTTCTTTAACGATAGAATTAAGTATCTTTCTAACTTGCGTTGGACTTAGTTGTAATCCCGTTTTTGATAGAAACACATAGTTCCTATCTTCTGGCTTACTTTTGGCCGCAAGTTCAGGTCTTAATTCTTGAATATATTTTGTTAGGCTTTTTAATGCAAGATCACCTACAGGTATTATGCGTTCTTTATTCCCTTTACCAATCACTCGAACTAGTGACATATCATAATCAACTTGCTGGAGTGTCAAATTAGTTAACTCACTAACTCGCATTCCCGTGGCATAGAGTAACTCTACCAATGCACTATGTAACAATTGCATGGATGACTCTGAGACTTCAATCGCGGTAAATAGTTCTCGCATCTCATCTTCATAAAAAAATTCCGGTAACTGTTGTTTCTTAACATTATATTGAATTAATTCCATTGGATTACTTTCTATCCAATCCATTCTTAAAGCGTATTTAAAAAATGCTCGTAAACTTGATAACTTTCTAGAAATGGTCGTTCGAGCCAATTCTCTCTCGTTTAAAAAAGCTAAAAAAAGTCTAAAATCTTGGTAAACTAACTTTGTAATGTCTGTTTCCCCGGAACTTTCTAAAAATTTATGAAATTCCTTCAAGTCTTTTGAATAGGCCAGGACAGTTTGTTTAGAGTAACGTCGTTCATTCTCGATATAATTTAGAAATTGACTAATATAATCTTCCATTCTATCCCTCATTTCAACTATAAGCCTTTCATGCATCTACCGCAATTTTTTTATTTTTAAATTCTTCCTATAAAAAGGATGCATACTATTTTACAGTGCCTTATAATATTCTATCAATTAATATGCATTTTGTAATCATTCCAAGGTCTGATTAATATGAAAACCGTATCGTTTTTATAGTACTTTCTAAGTTTAACACGTTTTCATAAACTAAATATGAAATATATAAAAAAAAATGCGATAACTATTCGATTGAGTAGTTATCGCAAATTGGATTAATTCACTAATTCTTCAGCATAATCACAGTTACTACATTTTACTTGACTACCTTTTCTTGTTACTTTTTCAGTTAAGAAGTGATCACACTTTGGACATGAGCGTGCAATTGGTTTATCCCATGAAACAAAGTCACATTCAGGATAGCGAGTACATCCATAGAAAATTCTATTTTTCTTAGATTTACGTTCAACTACTTCGCCTTCTTTACAAGTTGGACAAGTAACGCCGATTTTTTTAACAATGGCTTTCGTATTTCGACAGTCTGGGAAAGCACTACATGCATAGAATTTACCATAACGTCCAATTTTAATTACCATTGGGTGGCCGCAGACATCACAATCAAAGCCAGCAGGTTCATCTTTAATTTCGATATCTTCCATATTAACTTCGGCTTGTTTTATTTCTTTATCAAAGCCAGTATAGAATTCATCTAATAATTTAACCCAGTTTTGCTTCCCATCTTCAACTTCATCTAAGCCTCTTTCCATACCGGCTGTAAAGTCAGTATCCACAATATCTGGGAAGAATTCTACCATCACACTATTAACAATTTCACCTAGTTCTGTCGGTTCAAATCGTTTAGCGACCATTTTCACATAGTATCTTTTTCTTAATGTTTCAAGCGTTGGTGCATAAGTTGACGGACGTCCGACACCTAATTCTTCAAGAACCTTCACTAAACTTGCTTCATTGTATCGCGCAGGTGGTTGTGTAAAGTGTTGCTCTGGATTAATTTCTGCAAGTTTAACTAAATCGTCTACAGATAAGTCTGGTAAGTAATTATCTTTCTTAGACTTAGTTTCATATACTCTTAAAAACCCTTCGAATTTGATTCGAGAGCCATTCGCACGGAAATTCACGTCGTTTTGAGTGATGTCAGCTCGAATGGTATCATACACAGCATCTGTCATTTGGCTCGCTACAAAACGTGACCAAATTAAAGAATATAATCTAAATTGATCGCGGGATAGAAATTCCTTAATGTCATCAGGTGCTAAAGTTACATCTGAAGGACGGATCGCCTCATGGGCATCTTGTGTGTTGGCAGAATTTGTCACCGCTGTACCTTGACCAAGATACTCTTGACCAAATTTCTCTTTAATATAATTACTTGAACTTGCTTTAGCGGTTTGAGAAATACGTGTTGAGTCTGTACGCATATAAGTGATTAAACCAATCGTATTCTTCCCAATCGCAATCCCTTCATATAATTGCTGTGCAATCATCATCGTTTTCCCAGCTCGGAAATTAATTCGGTTTGATGCATCTTGTTGAAGTGTACTTGTCGTATATGGTTTTGGTGGTTTTCGACGACGTTCTTTTTCTTCGATATCAACAATTTTAAAATCTTTATCTTGATCGAGTTTATCTAAGATCCCTTTGACTTGCTCTTCAGAAGTTAACTCAACCTTTTTACCATTCTCACCATAGAATTGTGCTTCAAAACTCGAGCGACCTTTTTTGAATTTAGTAGGAATTGACCAGTATTCTTCCGGTTTAAATGCACGGATTTCGTGTTCACGGTCGATAATTAATTTTAAAGCCGTTGATTGAACACGTCCGGCACTTAATCCACCTTTAATTTTCTTCCATAATAGAGGAGAAATTGAATAACCAACAATACGATCTAAGATACGTCGTGCTTGTTGTGAATCAACTAAATCCTGATTGATTTCTCTCGGGTTTTTAAATGCATCTTTTACAGCATCTTTAGTAACCTCGTTAAATACAACACGGTTTTTGTCTCCTTCTTTTAAGCCTAGAATATAGCTTAAATGCCAAGCAATTGCTTCCCCTTCGCGGTCCGGATCGGCTGCGAGATAGACTTTTTCAGCTTTTTTGGCTAATTTTTTTAATTCTTTAACGGTATCACCGCGGCCACGTATAGTTATATATTGAGGATCAAAATTATTTTCAAAATCAATCCCCATCTTACTTTTTGGTAGATCTCTTAAGTGACCTTTACTCGCTACAACTTTATAGTTTCTTCCTAAATATTTATCTATTGTTTTAGCTTTGGTTGGTGATTCGACGATGACTAAGTATTTATATGCCACCCTCAATCAACTCCTTTAAATTATTTTTATTTTTCGATATGTTTAATTTATAAAATCGTAAACATATTAGTCCATTCTGATATTGTTGTCAAATATTAAATTTCAACTTTATATTTTTCTATCCATTATATAGACAATAAATTAAAGTTTAAATGAATTTTTTCTTATATACATACGTGTCAATAAATTAATAGCCTTGCATTTGAAAGATTTCCTTTAATTCATTAATCATCGATGGAATATCCAATACGGGTGTCGCTCCGATTTGGATTAAGTCATTACAACCTCTTGATTGATCATCTGTGATACGTCCAGGTACAGCAAAGACTTCGCGGTTATACTGTAAAGCATAATTAGCAGTAATTAAGCTACCGCTTCTTTGTGCTGCTTCAATGACAATGGTTGCTTTGGATATGCCGGCAACTAACCGATTCCTCAATACAAAATGGTGTTTCATTGGCTTTATATTTGGCATATATTCACTTAAAATGAGGTCCTGTTGTTCCATTCTTTTTTGAATGTATTTATTCGCCCTTGGATAATAATAGTCTAAGCCACAAGGAATGATCGCAATACTTCTGCCGTTGGGATGTTCAAGGGTATACTCATGAACTGAAGCATCTACACCTAAGGCTAATCCTGATACACTCACCCATGTTTCTTTTGACAAGGCATTTATAATCTCACGAGTGACTGTCTTTCCGTAAGTAGTAATTTGTCTTGTTCCAATGACAGATACTTTCGGTTTCCTTAAAAGCCCTATGTCTCCTCTGTAAAAGACAAGTATAGGTGGCTGTGCCGTATGATACCATAACATCGGATAATGATACTCACCGATCATAATGGAATACTGTGCCAATTGAGTTAAAGTCGTTAAATCGGCTAAACGAATATGATTAAAATTTGCTTCCACTGTGAGTTTTACTTGTTTTGTTTGTCTAACCTCAATCAATATTTTTTGACACTCTATGGGTTCAAGTTCTTCTCTTAATAATCGATAATCCATAATAACTTCTAAGTAGGTCGCCAAAACTTTGTGAGATACATTTTTTGCTTTTAGAAAAATAAGTTGTTCTTTAATTTTTAATTTCATATTACACCTCCATATATATATACAAAAAAAAGAGGCAAATCCATTAAAAAAAGACGAAATAATTTTAATTATTTCGTCTTTCTACTATTATATATCGATGTCGTATGACTTACGGGTGAAAATGACTGTCGATGAATCGGAGTATAGCCAAATTGTTGTAAGGCATTTAAGTGATTTTTTGTCCCATAACCCATATTTTTATCAAATTCGAATTCGGGATATAACTGATGATAACATAACATTAGTTCATCACGATATACTTTTGCTATGATACTTGCTGCCGCAATAGAAATCGATCGTTCGTCACCTTTAATTATTTTAGTTTGTGGAATATCAGTGTTCAAATTAAGTGCATCAATTAACAAATGTTGTGGCTTAATTGGCAATTCACTTACACTTTTTAGCATTGCTACCTTTGTAGCTTCCAATATATTGACTTTATCAATAACAGAGTTATCTATTTCAATAATGCTATATGCAATTGCTACTTCTTTAATTAATTGTGCGTATTCAACTCTTTTAGCGTGTGACAATGATTTGGAATCGTTGATTCCAACAAGATCATCCATATCTCGAGGTAATATAACACTCGCTGCAACAACCGGGCCAGCGAGGGGGCCTCGCCCAACTTCATCAATTCCTGCGATATACGATAGATTTTGCTTAGCATAGAGATCAAGTTCGAATTCTAGTCTCGTCCGATGCTCAAGTAATTGTTTTGCTAACTTTTGCTTTTTCAATTCGAACTGCTGTAATAATTTCTGAACACCTTTGCGCTCGTCTCGTTTTAACTCGATAAATTGAACATCAGTCAATTCTTCATTAGATAACATTTCCTTGATATCTTTAATGGTCATTTTACTCATTTGTTACTTGCTCTACTTTATCTAATGTCACTGAACCTAAGTTATTTTTTCGATAATCAAAAATAATTCGTTGACTTGCAGCTTCGTAGTCATCTCTCAAGTTCATTTTTTCTGTTATTTTAATTAATAAGTCAACCGGCGTATTATTTAATACATCGTCTTGAGTCACATTATATCGGTTTACTAAAATATCTACGTGATTCTCTTGGTAATATGCAAGTAAAAATAAAGCAAGATCATCCATATATAATAATGTATCTTTGATAGCACCTGTAATACCTAATTTAGTTCCCACATTCGGATCTTCGAATTTAGGCCATAGAATACCAGGTGTATCTAATAATTCAAAGTCTTTATTAATTTTTAACCAACGTTGGGCTTTTGTGACCCCTGGCTTGTTCCCTGTTTGCGCTTGGTTTTTCCCAACAAAACGATTAATCAAAGTAGACTTACCAACATTGGGAATTCCAAGAATCATCAAACGAATAGCCCTTGGTTTAACGCCGCGTTCTTTTTGCTTCTCAAAGTAATCCGCCATAATTGCCTGGATTCTTTGTTGAAGTTTTCGTAAACCCTTATTGTGTTGCGAGTCAATCGCGACAGCAGGTATATTTTGTGATTCATAATAGTCTAACCATAGATTTGTTACTTCACTATCAGCTAAATCACTTTTATTCAATGCAATAATTCTTGGTTTGTTTCCAACAATCTCATTAATCATCGGATTACGACTTGATTCTGGAATTCTAGCGTCAACTAATTCAATAACAACATCAACTAGATGCATTTTTTCTGTAGCTTCACGCCTTGCTTTCGCCATATGTCCGGGAAACCACTGTATAATATTTGATGACATAAAATATCCACCTCTATTCTAAAATGTTTACTGTTCCATCCTCTGTTAAATTATACTCTTCTATCTTACCAAATCGCTCGAAAGGAAAGTAGACAAAATTAGTTACACCTTGAATATCTTCGGCTTGAATGAGTCCAAACTGACGGCTATCACCCGAATAGGGTCGATTGTCCCCCATAACAAAGTAATAATCTTCTGGAACTTCCGTCAAACCTAAAGTATCCCATAAACTGAAATCTTCAGTAAATTTCCCCACAGTTTCTGATTTGAGGGGTTCTAAATAAGGTTCTTCAACCGGTTGATTATTCAAATATAATGTATCATTTGAAAAATATATCTCATCTCCAGGTTCTCCAATAATCCGTTTCACATATGAATCCCCCGAACCTCTAGGGTCCGGAAACACTACAACATCGTAGCGTTTTATGTCTTTATTTCTCAACATAACCATTTGATCTTGATTATGTAATTGTGGTTCCATTGAATTACCTTCAACTTGAAACGGCTGTAAAACATAATGGCGCAGTGCTAAAAATATTAGCACTGCAACCAATACGGCAAATATGATACTCACTAATTCATTAATTAGATATTTGATCAAGCTCATGCTGCTTCACCTTTAGAAACTAACTCAACTAACACATCCACGGCAGCATTATATTGAGCGTCATTTTCTTGAATATATTCTCTAGCCTTTGTATTTAAAGTCGTGGCAGTTTCTCCCGCCACTTCGCCAGTAACTTCTAAATCATTATCTTCTTGAAATTGCTCGACGGCTGATTGTATTGATTCATCAAAGTATGTTCCGACATTCACTTCATAGCCAAACGCATCTAACATATTTGTAAGTGATTCAACTTGATCAGAGCTATCGCCTAAAACAAGTACTTCTTCAGAGTTCATTATAATTGACGTTTCTATTGGATGACCTTCTACTTGAACCGTTGGTTCAACCCCTACTTCATGAATCCACTCACCGCTTGGTGTTAACCAACGCGCAAAAGTTAGTTTTAACTCTCCGAAATCAGTCGGATTTAAGATAGTTTGTACTGAACCTTTACCAAAACTAGTTGTACCTACAATAGGTGCGTCAGTATTTTCTCTAATTGCAGCAGCTAAAATTTCACTGGCACTCGCACTACCTTCATTAATTAATAAGACATATGGTTCAGTAATTTGGAAGTCTCCGTATTCTGAATCATTCGCAACATACGTGGAAGTTGTTGTCCCACTTTCTTCCATTTTCATAATAATTTCATCGTCTTCTAAGAACATATTGCTGATAGCTAATCCTTGATCTAATAATCCACCAGGATTATATCTTAAATCGAATACAAAGGAGGTTGCACCTTGTTCTCGTAAATCTTCAACAGCTGATACTAATTCATCATAAGTCGTACCATTGAACTGAGTAATTTGAACATTTCCGATGGTAGCATCTTCTTCATCCAACTCACCTGTAACTGTTGTGATTGGAATTTCGGCGCGTTCTAATTCAACATTAAATTCCGAAGAACCACGTTGAATTAACAAATTAACTGTGGTTCCTTCTTGACCGCGAATTAAATCGACTACTTCATTCGTATCCATCCCTGTTAACTCAGTACCATCCGCTTCAAGAATTATATCATTTGGTTGAATTCCGGCTTCACTGGCTGGTGTCCCATCTATAGGCGTTACAATGACAATTTGGTCATCGCTCGCCATAATTTGAATTCCGACACCTTGGAAAGAACCTTCAACAGTTTCATTCATATCCGCCGATTCTTTGGCATTTAAATACTCTGAATAAGGATCTTCGATAGAATCTACCATCCCTTTCAGTGCACCTTCCATTAATTGATCTTTACTTACATCCTCAATATAAAATTGTTGAATGGCATAGTAATTATCTATAAAATTTTGAATATCTTCGTCACTCAGTTCCTCAACATTCGCTTCTTCATCACCAAACAACCATTCAAAGCCTTGAACTTCTGTCAATGAAGATGAACTGAAAAATACAAAGGCGAAAATAACGACGATCGAGGCAATAGATCCATATTTAAAGCTTTTTTTCATATTCTCACCTCAGTTTTTTTCTATTTATCTAGTTTCACTGCAGTTTCTAAAGCGATTTTCATCATTTGTGTAAATGTATTTTGACGTTCTTCAGCTGTTGTTTCCTCACCTGTGATTAGATGATCGCTTATTGTACACATAGCCAATGCTTTACGGTTATGTTTTGCTGCAACAGCATAAAGTCCTGCAGCTTCCATTTCAACTGCTAAAACACCGTAATCTGCTAATTTTTTCTTGTTCAGCTCTTCATTATAGAAACGGTCACTTGATAAGATATTTCCAACATGGATATTATCTTCACTTAATGATTCGGTCGCTAAATGATAAGCAATATCTAAAACTTCGAAATTAGCGATGGCCGAATAATGTACTTGTCCATTAAAGATATTTTGTAAGATACTTGAATCTGTCGTTGCTCCCTGACCAAATACAATATCACGAACTTTAACTTTGTTTTTCATACCTCCAGCAGAACCAATACGGATAATAGTTTCAACCTCATATTCAGTATATAACTCTTCGGCATATAACATCGCAGAAGGAATCCCCATACCAGATCCTTGAACTGAAATTTTTACTCCATTATATTCTCCTGTATAGCCAAACATATTACGAACGGTATTGTATTGTATTACATTATCTAAGAATGTCTCCGCAATAAATTTCGCTCTTAATGGATCTCCTGGAAATAGAACTGTTTTTGCAATGTCACCTTTTTTTGCTCCAATATGTACACTCATTTTATTATTCCTCCTTAAAAATTATCAAATTGATATGATTGCCAAGTATCATCAAAAATGACTAATAATTTACTATACTCTGGCGATGATTCTAAGTATGTTGATACTTCGTCAAAGCTTTCACTCTTCTTTGGAAAACTTTGATCGGAATGTATGCGATTTGCAAGACGACTAATTGGATCATTAGCATCATGATTCACATATCGAAGAATATATTCGTAAAACGAAGGTCCCATTAAATTACCTACTTTCAATTTATCCTTAATAAGTTATGAATTTATTATAACATCGTATTTAAATAATCAAAACAAAACTTATCATTCTATTAGTTATATCTTAGTTTTAAACTAATTACAAATGTTTTTAAATATCAGATTGACTTTGTCTTTTTCATATCTATAATTAACTTTATCTTATGTTACCATGAAGGAGAATAATTATGGGAAAAGCCGTTGTGCATGTTACATTTACTGGGAATGTTGAGTTTGAATTCGAAAATTCTGGTGATTTACTAGATTACGAATTAATCGATATGGCTATGGAGAACTTCGCTGAAAAACCTGAATTATTTGGTCAACTCGCAGAGTATGACTGGAAAATAGAACGCAAATAATCTGGTTTAAAGATTTATTAAACTATTTACTAGTTGAAAGTTATGTTTATTACTTTCTATTTGGTATAATTAAAGTAGAATTAAAATTACTTGGAAGGTGAGTAAATGGATAATAAATCTCAATCGAAAGGTAAAGCAATTTTAGTTGAAGTCTTGAACGCAATGACTCACGGTATTGGTACGATTCTTAGTATCGTAGGGCTAATCTTACTTATAATTAAAGGAATTGATGTATCTTCACCCACTGCTATAATCGCTTATGTCGTTTACGGCGCAAGTTTAGTCATACTTTTTCTGAATTCTACCCTTTACCATAGTTTAAGTTTTACAAAATTCAAAGATTTTTTTCAACGATTAGATCACAGCGCAATTTATATTTTGATTGCTGGTACATATACACCTTACGTAGTTATTGGTGTAGGTGGACGATTAGGACTATTTTTCTTAATTTTAGTTTGGAGCTTAGCATTGATTGGAATCTTTTTTGAACTTTTTCATATTAATAAGTTTCCACGCTTAAGTACTTTTATGTACTTAGGATTAGGTTGGTTGGGTGTCACAATAATCTATCCACTTCTACAAACCATCGAAATTACAGGTATCGCTCTACTCGCAATTGGTGGTATTGTTTATTCCTTAGGAACAATCTTCTATAGTATGAAAAATAATAAGTGGATGCATATTATTTGGCACTTGTTTGTTATGGCTGGTGCTTTCTTCATGTACATCAGCGTATTATTTTATGTATAAAGAAACATCCATCCGTTTCGATTGAAACGAATGGATGTTTTTATTTTGCTAAAGTATCCATAATGTTAAGGAGAGCATTCATCATATTATCTTCAAAGGGGGAATGTCCTGCTTCTTCAATAATTTCTAATGAAGCATGTGGTAACTGTTGTTGTAACTCAAACGCACCACTCACTCGACAATCAACATCATACCGTCCATGGACAATATGAATTGGAATATCTTTTAAGACTGAAACATGATTCAGCAAATAATTATCATCATCCCAAAACATGTGGTGTTTGAAGTAATGAGCTTCTAATAAGCCAAGTGATAAATCCCCTGGTTTAACTGGAGACACTTCTTGTTTGACTGGCTTATGTAACACTAGACTAGATTCCCAAATATTCCATTGTTGGGCAGCTGCCTCTCGCTCTTCTTTACTACCTTGAGTCATAAGATAGTAATAGGCACTGATTAAGTCACTTTGTTTATCTTCTTCAATAAACGATTTATATTGTTCAAAATCAGCAGGATAAAACTCACTTGCACCAAATTTAAACAACCAATCAATATCCGCTTGTCGGCCTAAGAATATTCCTCGCAAAACAAGATGTTTCACATATTCTTGATGTTTAATAGCGTATGCTAAGGCTAATGTTGACCCGTAACTTCCACCAAAAACAATCCAAGAGTCAATATGACAATGGAGACGTATGGCTTCTAAGTCCTCGACACTCGCATCAATCGTATTGTTCTCAAGTGATAAAAATGGTTTGCTGCGTCCTGTCCCTCTTTGATCAAATAAAATAATCCGGTATTTTTCTGGGTTAAAAAAACGACGTGATTTCTCACTAATAGATCCGCCAGGACCACCATGTAGAAATACTACTGGAATCCCCTCTGGATTCCCACATTCTTCAACATATAAAGAATGCCCATTAGTGACATCAATATGATAACTTTCATTTACTGGTGTATTTAAGTAACCAAGTGACATATTTTTTTCTCCCTTTATTTCTTTTCTTTGTTACTCATTTGAATAGATTTATTAATAGCTGCAGTGACGCCTTTGTTAATCGCTGATTTAAATCCAGCATGTTCAAGCGCAACAACTCCGGCAATTGTTGTTCCATTTGGGCTAGTTACTTTATCTTTCAGTTCGCCTGGATGCATACCTGTCTCTATAACCATGCTAGAAGCGCCTTTTACGGCCTGTGACGCCATTTTACGACTCTGTTCACGTGAGAGTCCATACTCTACTCCAACGTCGCTCATCGCCTCAATGAGTTGATATATGAAGGCTGGGCTCGACCCGGCTAAACCAGTTACAGCATTAAAAAGTGATTCTGGTATAGCTTCGACGATACCTGCATACTGTAGACTTTTTTCAAAAAGAGTTATTTTTTCATCGTCAGTATTTTTTGACGTACAATATGCAATATACCCTTCGCCAATTTCAACTGGCGTATTAGGCATGGTGCGAATCCATTTATGAGAAGCGGGTGTAAAGGCTTCTAATTGCGCGATTGATAACCCAGCAGCCATACTCACCCAAGTTTTTGGTTTAGATTCAATGACTAAATCATCGAGTTGTTCAAAAATCGTTCCAAATTGATTGGGTTTCACCCCGATAAAGATGATGTCTGATTCATTGATTAATTCATCCAATGATTCCGATTTGACAACGTCAGCGCCAACTTGTTCAGCTAAGTCTGCTAATTTCTCTTGTGTGCGGTTATGTAATATCATCGAGTATCCTGCTTTAAGTATTGCTTTTGCAATCGCAGACCCCATATTGCCGACGCCGATCATTCCAATTGTTGGCATGTTATCCCTCTTTCTTTAGTCTAGTCCCACACGTTTGAATATAGCATCTACTTGTGTTAAATGATATGAAGGATCAAATAAGTTATTGACCTCATCACTTGATAATTTTTGATTGATAGTTTTATTTTCTTTAACTAATTCTTCAAAGGATTTTGATTCATCCCAAGCTACTTTAGTGAGAGGTTGAACTAAATCATAGGCTGCTTCACGTGTTAGACCCGCATCTATGAGTGATAACATGACACGTTGTGAATAAATTAAGCCGTACGTTTTTGCCATGTTTTGTTCCATGTTCTCAGGTAAAACAGTTAATTTCTCAATGATATTCGCGAAACGATTAAGTTGGTAATTTAGTAAAGTTGTTATATCCGGTAAGATAATTCGCTCTACTGAAGAGTGTGAAATATCACGTTCATGCCATAATGAGACATTTTCGTATGCGGGTGTAATGTATCCACGCATTACTCTTGCTAAACCAGTGACATTCTCACTACCAATCGGGTTACGTTTGTGAGGCATTGCTGATGAGCCTTTTTGACCTGCAGCAAAGTACTCTTCCACTTCACGTGTTTCAGTTTTTTGGAGTCCTCTAATTTCAGTCGCAAATCGTTCGATACTTGTCCCAATTAACGCCATGACCGCAACGTAATGTGCATGTAAATCACGTGGTAATACTTGAGTTGAAATATCTTGAGCACGGATACCTAATTGTTCACAGACGTATGCTTCAACTTCTGGAGGTGTATTGGCAAATGATCCAACTGCACCACTCATTTTTCCTGCTTCAACATCTTTCGCCGCTTCTTCAAAGCGCTTTTGATTACGTTTTAACTCAGAGTAAAAGCCAGCTAATTTCAAGCCGAAAGTTGTTGGTTCCGCATGAACACCATGAGTTCTTCCCATTTGAATAGTATATTTGTGTTCTTTAGCTTTTTTACCAACAACATCAATGATGCGTTGAATATCTTTTCTTAAGATGTCATTGACTTGTTTCAATTGGAAGCCATAAGCTGTATCGACCACATCTGTACTTGTTAAACCGTAATGAATCCATTTACTTTCATCACCTAAGCTTTCACTCACACAACGAGTAAATGCAACAACATCATGACGCGTTTCTTCTTCAATTTCTAGGATTCGCTCTACAGTAAAGCTCGCATTTTGTCTAATCTTGTCTACATCTTCTTGAGGAATCTCATCTAAGTTTGCCCAAGCTTGGCATGCTTCAATCTCAACTTCTAACCATGTTTCGTATTTCTTCTCAAGTGACCAAATATTTTTCATTTCTGGTCTTGTATAACGTTCAATCGTCATTATATACCCTCTTCCTTACGTTGCCACCATTCATACCGGTGTTTATGAATATTTTTTTCGTCTGTTTCGCCGTGAACGACTTTTGTTAATTCCCAGTTCTCTTCATCAATCTCTGCCATGACAACATCATTCAAAAATTCATCCTCGATAACTGTTCTTACCACTCGATCCGCATGATCAATTAAACCTAAGAAGACTTTAGCTCCACCAATAACCATTAGGTTACGATCTTCTGACAAAGCCAATACGTCTTCAATCGTATGAACAACGGTTAACTCCGGAATATCTTGTCCATAAGATGTATCAGTTGTTAATACTACCGTTTTTCGACCTGGTAGTAGTCGTCTGTTCATAGATTCAAAAGTTCGACGCCCCATTAACATTGTGTGCCCCATAGTCGTTTCTTTAAAGAATTTCAAATCATTCGGCAAATTCCACGGTAGGTCATTTTTATATCCGATCCCACCATTTAAATCTTGTGCATATACAAATGTTATCATAATTACACTTCCTTAAACTGCAATCGGTGCTTTGATAGAAGGATGCGGATTGTAATTCTCTACTTTAATCTCATTACTTTCAATTTGATCCAATTTAGCTTCACTTTGAATTACGAGTTGAGGTAATGGTCTAACATCTCTTGCTAATAACAGTTTAGCTTGTTCAAGGTGATTTGAATAAATGTGAGCATCACCAATTGTATGAACAAATTCTCCGACCTCTAAACCTGTTTCACGTGCAATCAAATGTGTTAATAGTGCATAACTCGCGATATTAAATGGAATACCTAAAAAGATATCGCCACTTCTTTGATATAACTGACAACTTAATTTGCCATCTGCCACATAAAACTGGAATAAGGTATGACAAGGTGGTAAAGCCATTGAAGGAACATCTTCTGGGTTCCAAGCGGAAACAATGTGACGTCTTGAATCAGGATTTGTTTTAATTTGGTCAATGACTATTTTAATTTGATCAAGAGTGTCACCATTACGTAATTGCCACGCTCGCCATTGTTTACCATAAACATCCCCTAAGTGACCAAATCGTTCACTAAAGTCATCATTTGTAAGTATTTCATTTTGAAATTTAGTCATTTCTTCATCGTATTGAACTTTAAAAGTCTCGTCTACTAAGGCACGTCTACCGAAGTCAGTCATATCTGGTCCTTCATACGCATCACTTTCAACATAATTTTTAAAAGCCCATTCGTCCCATATATGGTTATTGTTTTCTAATAGATAGCGTATATTTGTATCTCCACGAAGAAACCAAAGTAATTCTGATTTAATTAGGGCAAATGGTACGCGTTTAGATGTCAATAAAGGAAAGCCTTCTTGAAGATTAAAGCGCATTTGGTGCCCAAATATGCTCAAAGTTCCAACACCTGTCCGGTCCTCTTTTTTTGTTCCTTCCTTTAATACTTTTCTTACTAAATCTTGGTATTGAGTTGTCATTCTATAATAATCCTTTCTATAATGAAAGTTCACTTAAGTACTCATAACGTTCGTAATATTCTAGTAAAGCTAACTCTAGACTTTCTAGCTTTTCTTGTAATTCCATTAATCTATATGCATCACTGCCTTGTGTTGCCATTTCTGCTTGAGTTGTTTCAATTTCAGCTTCAGTTTCTTCGATATCTTTTTCGATTGTCGCCCATTCTTTTTTCTCATTATAAGACATGCGTTTTTTCTCAGTTTTTACTTTTTCAATGTCTTTTTTCGGCGCATCATTACTTTCTGTCTTCTCAGTTTGAGCGGGTACCTTACTTTGTGTATTTAAATAATCACTATAATTCCCGTAAATTAAATTAAATTTACCTTCGCCTTGAATGTCTAATAATTGATCCACTGTTTTATCAATGAAGTAACGGTCATGGGATACAATAATTACGACTCCGACAAAGGAATCCAAGTAATCTTCTAGCACTGTGAGTGTTTCAATATCTAAATCATTCGTCGGCTCATCTAAGAACAATACGTTTGGTTCTTGAATTAATAATGTCAGTAAATATAGACGTCGGCGCTCACCACCTGAAAGATATTTAATTTGATTACCGTGAGTCACTCTAGGGAAGTTAAATTGCTCTAACATTGATGCTGCCGAAACAGATTGACCTCCATCTGTTTGAAATTCGTCCGCAATTTGTGTTAAATATTGTAGAACGCGCATCTCACCAGGTAAGTCTTGATCCAATTGACGGTAATATGCCATCTTAACAGTTTGACCAATTTCATACACACCACTTGTAATAGGATGTAATCCAGCTAAGGTGTTTAAGAATGTTGATTTTCCGATACCATTCTCACCAATAATACCTAGGCGTTCACCTTTGATAAAGCTTTTCGTAAAGTTTTCAATAACAGTCTTATCACCAATCTCAACAGTGACATTTTCTAAATCCATAATTCTTTGGCCGATTCTTTGTTGATCAAAGTTAAAATCAATCGCTTCATCTGCTTGATTACGTGATTCGATTGAACCTTTTAAATCTTCAAAACGATTGATACGCGCCTGTTGTTTAGTAGTTCTTGCTTTGGCACCCTTGCGCATCCAACTTAGTTCTTGTTGGAATAAGCGGTTTTGTTTCTCTTGGATTCTTTCATTATTGGCTGCTTCTTCGCTTCGTTTAGTTAAATAGTCTTGATAATTCCCAGAATATTCTCTCAATTGACCAAAGTTTAGTTCTACAATTTTGTTAACTGAACGCTCTAGGAAGTAGCGATCATGCGTTACGAGTAATAGTGCACCTTTGTAAGTAGCTAAATATTTTTCTAGCCATTGAATAGATGAGATATCTAAATGATTCGTTGGCTCATCTAAGATTAATAAATCTGGTTCAGATATAAGTACTTGGGCTATCCCGATACGTTTACGTTCCCCACCTGAACAAGTAGAAACGAGACGATTTAAATCATTTAAGTCAAGCTGACTTAAGATTGTTTTGGCATTCACTTCAATTTCCCAACCATTATTTAAATTCATTTCATCACTCATCTTAGTGAAGCGGTCGAAATTGGTCGGATTCTCTGGTTCATTTTCCAAATCTAAGCGTGCTTTTTCATAGCGTAATAACTTTTGAATTTGAGGTGCAGGACTATCATAGACTGTTTCTAATATCGTCTTATCTAAATCCAATTCTGGATGTTGATCCAAATAGCCTATGCGAAAATCATTAGGTTTGAGTATCTCGCCTTCGTCATATGTATCGATATTGGCAATCACCTTTAATAGTGAACTTTTCCCAGTCCCGTTTGGCCCAATCAAACCAATTCGGTCCCCTGTGCGAATCGATAAGTCAACTCCGCCTAGTAAAGTTTTTGTTCCGTAAGTTTTATGTAAATTTGTAATTTTTAATTCTTTCATATCAAAACTCCTCGCTAAATTCACTATATTATAACATAGAATAGAGTGAAAAAATCCAGGTACCCTTAGGTCCCTGGGTATAATTACATTTCTCCAAATTGACTGCGATATAAGTCAGCATAAATGTTATCTAACTCTAACAATTCCTCATGTGTTCCATCCTCCATTATTCCCTCAGGCGTTACAACGATGATGCGATCTGCATTTGTAATTGTTGCTAAGCGGTGGGCAATGACGAGTGATGTTCGTCCTTGTGACAATTCATCGAGTGAAGATTGGATAAAGCGTTCGGTAGCAGTATCTAAAGCACTTGTAGCTTCATCTAAAATAAGAATTTTGGGATTTTTTAAGAATATTCTAGCAATTGATAAGCGCTGTTTCTGCCCTCCTGATAGCGAAACTCCTCTTTCGCCTATCTGAGTATCAACCCCATCTGGTAAATTTGAAATCACCTCTCGTAATTTAGCTGAATCAATGGCAGCTTTAACCTCTTCATCAGTTGCATCCAATCGCCCATACAATACGTTCTCTTTAATGGTCCCATCAAATAAAAAGACATCCTGTTGAACAATACCGATTTGTTTACGTAATGAACGCATCGTCACATCCTGAATATCTACCCCATCAATCGTTATTTTGCCTCCGGTAATTTCATAGAATCGAGGTAATAAATTTACTAACGTCGTTTTACCAGCTCCTGATGGTCCTACAAAAGCGACAGTTTGACCAGCTTTAATATTAATCGTTACATTTTCTAGGACGGGTTTTTCTTTATTATAACCAAAAGAAACATTGTCATAGCGAATATTTCCTTCAAACTTAGGTGCTTCAACTGCATTGGGACTATCGACAATATCTGGTTCTTTATTCAATTCTTCTTGTAATCTAACAAAACCAGCATAACCTTTTGGATAAACTTCTAACATCGCATTAACTCTCTCAAGTGGACGAATAAATACATTGGAAAGTAGAATATATCCAACGAGCTCACCAATTGTTAGTTCACCTACAATTGTATAATAAGAACCCGCCAGCAAGGCAAACAGATTAATCAAACGCATGACAATATAATTAAATGAAGAACTCGTTGCCATAGAATTATAAAATCTAACCATTGCTAAACGGTATTTCTCAGCTAAATCAACGAAAATATCATTCTCGTATGACTCATTCGCAAAAGCTTTAACTACTCTCATCCCACTAATTGAGTTTTGAATTCCAGCGTTAAACCGGCCCAAGTTTTGTTTAATACTCACATTAATATTAACCATATAACGGCTAAACAGCCCCAGTACAACACCTAAGATAGGAATTAAGGCGACAGTCATTAATGCTAACGGAACATGAACATTTAACATTAAAAGAAACGCTCCGACCAAAGTCATAATCGTTATAAAAACATCTTCGGGTCCGTGGTGAGCTAATTCACTAATTTCGAACAAGTCTGTTGTAATACGACTCATTAAGTCCCCAGTCTTCATCTTGTCAAAATAAGCATAAGATTGCTTTTGAAAATGCTCAAATAGCTCTTTACGCATATCTGTCTCAATATGACTCCCAAAGACATGACCGATATATACGACAATATAATTCATAGTCGTATTAAATAAATATAAAGCAAATAATAATACTGAGAACATGACAATATGCCGTAAATTTCCTTTCGGCAATATTTGATCAATCACCATATTGACCGCAATCGGAAAGAATAATTCCAAGATAGCTGAAATAACAGCACAAATAAAATCGATTGCAAATAATTTTTTATATGGAATATAATACGAGAAAAATTTTTTAAGCATTGTATAACTCCTCTGACATAAAATCTTAACCCATTCTACCTGAATTCAGTAGGCTTTTCAAAGTTAAAAATTAAAAAGCATGGCTCTGAATTAATTCAAAGACCATGCATTATTATTTAAACTTTCTTATCTTTAGCTTACTTTTTCTTTCTTGATGAAACTACTAACCAAATCCCAGCAACAACTGCAATTGCTGCAATTAAGATAAATACCCAACTATTAGATTCACCTGTGTTAGGTAAAGTTGACATTGCTTGGACTTTATTAGGAACTAAAAGTAATAAAGTTAATATTAAGCTAAATAAAGTTTCTTTTTTCATAAATATACCCCTTATCTATAAGAAATGGATCACACTATAATAATTATATGTAATATGTTTAAAATAAGCCAGTGATATTCCCTTCCTTATCGACATCAATACTTTCTGCAGACGGTTTTTTTGGTAAACCTGGCATAGTCATAATCGTTCCAGTGATAGCAACGATAAAGCCTGCACCAGCTGAAAGGCGAAGTTCTTTGATCTTAATATCAAAATCCGTCGGTGCGCCAATTAATGATGCTGTGTCTGAAAGTGAATATTGAGTTTTAGCCATACATACTGGAAGCTGACCAAATCCAACTTGTTCAATTTCTTTTAACTGTTTCATCGCTTTATTTGTATAGGTTGCGCCCTTGCCTCCATATACTTTTTGAACTACATGAGTGATTTTATCCATTAAAGTCGTATCTAAGTCATAAGCAAATGTCATGTTTGTCTTATTCTCACAAGCTTCAACAACTAATTGAGCTAATTCTGTCGCGCCTTTACCACCTTGTTCCCAGACTTTTGCTACAGATGCTTTAATACCCCATTCTTGGCAAGCATCCAATATAACTTGAACTTCTGCATCTGTGTCGGTGAAAAAGTGATTAATTCCGACGACTGTATTTAGATTAAAGACATCTTTCATTGTTTGAATATGATGCTTTAAGTTCACTAGTCCTTTTTTAACTGCGATGACATTTTCCTCATTAAGATGCTGTTTTGAAACACCACCATGCATTTTCAGAGCCTTAACAGTAGCTACAACAACGACTGCATCAGGTGCAAGCTCCGCTGTACGGCATTTGATATCTATGAATTTCTCTCCACCAAGATCTGCACCAAAACCGGCTTCAGTTACAGCATAATCTCCATAAAGTAAAGCATGTTTTGTTGCTAATATACTATTACAACCATGGGCTATATTTGCAAAAGGTCCACCATGAATAAACGCTGGTGTGTTCTCAAGTGTTTGAACTAAATTTGGTTTAAAAGCATCTACTAATAAAGCCGTAACTGCTCCAGAACCTTTTAAGTCATCAACAGTTACAGGTTGGTTATCATGAGTATAAGCCACAATAATTCGGCTGATTCTTTCTTTCAAATCTATTAAATCTTCAGATAAACAAAAGATGGCCATAATCTCTGAGGCAACTGTTATATCATAGCCATCTTCTCGTGGAACCCCATTAGTTGAACCATTTAATCCATTAACTATATGACGGAGTTGACGATCATTCATATCTACGACACGTTTCCAATGAATCTTTCTCGTATCAATATTCAAAGAGTTTCCATGATGAATATGATTATCTAATAATGCAGAGATTAAGTTATGTGCAGAAGAAATTGCATGGAAATCACCCGTAAAATGTAGATTAATATCTTCCATCGGAACTACCTGCGCGTAACCGCCTCCTGCTGCCCCACCTTTCATCCCAAAGACAGGTCCCAGGGAAGGTTCTCTAAGCGCCAAGACTGATTTCTTACCGATTTGAGCTAGACCATCAGCTAAACCTACAGACATAGTTGTCTTCCCTTCACCTGCAGGTGTTGGCGATATAGCTGTAACCAAAACGAGTTTTCCTTTATTTTTTTCAAATTCTTCTTTATTCATATTCACATCAATTTTGGCTTTATAATGTCCGTAAGGTATAAACTCTTCCTTGGATATGCCTAAATTTTCAGCAATTTCATTAATAGGCTTTTTATCAGCAGTCTTTGCTATATCGATATCATTTAGATGACTCAAATAATCACTCCTAAATTCGTAGTTTTATTTAATTTAGTATATCATAGAAGAACGTTTTCAATTGCTTATAACCAATGAACTTATACTAATAATACTCAATCATTCGTGTATTCAAAATCAAATTATAGTTTCTTAAATTATCATATTATATTGAACGCTAGTTAAATCCTTATTCACGCAATTTAGGCAAAAAAATAGACAACCCGTTAAGGAAGTCTACTTTAAAAATATATTAATCTTCGTCCATAGAAAGCACTGCCATGAAAGCTTCTTGTGGAATTTCCACACTTCCGACAGACTTCATACGTTTCTTACCTTCTTTTTGTTTCTCTAATAGTTTTTTACGACGAGAAACGTCCCCACCATATAATTTTGCAGTTACATCTTTACGGTAAGCTTTAATTGTCGTACGCGCAATAACCTTATTACCAATAGTCGCTTGTACCGGAATTTCAAACATCTGACGAGGTATGATTTCCTTCAATTTACTTGCTAACTCTTTTCCACGGTTGAAAGCAAAGTCACGGTGAACAATCGTACTAAAGGCATCAATAATTTCTCCATTAAGAAGAATATCAAGCTTCACTAAGTTTGATTGTTTGTAACCAATCACTTCATATTCTAACGACGCATAACCTTTAGTATTTGATTTTAATTTATCGAAGAAATCAAAGATGATTTCAGCCATTGGCATTTCGTAAACAACGTTAACACGATACTCATCAAGATAATCCATTGTTAGGAAGTTACCACGTTTACGTTCACATAGATCCATTACTGCTCCAACATAATCATTTGGTACCATGATCGTTGCTTTAACGTAAGGTTCTAAGATTTTATCAACTTCGGTGTTATCTGGCATCATAGATGGGTTATCCACGATGATTGTCTCACCGTCTGTTTTGACCACTTCATAGATTACTGAAGGTGCAGTCATAATCAAATCTAAGCCAAATTCACGTTCTAAACGCTCTTGAATTACATCCATATGTAATAAGCCCAGGAACCCTGTTCTGTAACCAAAACCTAACGCTTGTGACGTTTCAGGTTCAAATTGCAGTGCCGCATCGTTTAATTGTAACCTTTCAAGCGATTCTCTTAAATCATTGTAGTCACTTGAATCAACTGGATATAAACCAGCGTAAACCATTGGATTTAATTTACGGTATCCTGGCAATGCTTCTTCCGTTGGATTGTTAGCTAATGTGATGGTATCACCAACACGGGTATCTTGAATTGTTTTGATGTTCGCTGTGACATAACCAACATCCCCGGCCATTAAGAAATCACGTTGAATTGGTGATGGTGAGAATATTCCTACTTCAACAACTTCGAATTCTTTCCCATTGCTCATTAATTTCATGCGCTCACCGGGGCGTATAACACCTTCCATGACACGAATGTTTAAAACAACACCACGGTAACTGTCATAGGCCGAATCAAAGATTAATGCTTTAAGCGGAGCATCAACATCCCCTTGTGGTTCTGGAACTTTCTCAACAATTTGTTCTAAAATTTCTTCAATTCCAATACCAGATTTTGCACTTGCATGAACGGCTTCAGAAGCATCAATCCCAATAATATCTTCAATTTCAAATTGAACTCGTTCAGGATCTGCTGCTGGTAAATCAATTTTATTAATTACAGGTAAAATTTCTAAATCATTGTCTAAGGCTAGGTAAACATTTGCCAATGTTTGAGCTTCTATCCCCTGAGCTGCATCGACAACTAATAAAGCACCCTCACAGGCTGCTAATGAACGAGAAACTTCATATGTAAAATCGACGTGACCAGGTGTATCAATTAAATGGAAGATATAATCTTCGCCATCTTTTGCTTTATATGTTAATTCAATCGCATTTAATTTGATTGTTATTCCACGCTCACGCTCAAGATCCATTGAATCCAATAATTGAGCTTGCATATCACGGTCAGCCACAGAATGGGTCTGTTGTAAAATACGGTCTGCTAAAGTCGATTTACCGTGGTCAATATGGGCAATAATCGAGAAATTTCTTATTCTTTTTTGTCTTTCTCTCATTTCATTTATATTCATAAATCCTTCACTTCCTTTATAGCCAAATGGCTTACCTACAAAAATACTCACACTTAATCATACCAAAAAACATTGCATATTGATAGGCTTCAGCTCTTTTTTTAATTAATTATCTAATCATAAAAATACAATTTAAAAAAATGTAAATCTTGTAATATATACATTAATCTAAAATTAGTAAAAATTAAAGGAGACAATTCAGGCATAATAACTAGCCTGAGTCGCCTCCTAATAAAACTTACATTAAATTACTTATCGAACATGTCGCGCATTTTGTCAAAAAATCCACCTTCATTATTCGCACGAACCGTTTGGCCAGATTCTTCAGCTAAACTTTGGAATAATTCGCGTTCTTTTTCTGACAATTTTGTAGGTGTTTTAACTGTCACTTTAACGTGTTGATCTCCCGTGAAGTTACCTCTTAGACTAGGTGCACCCTTACCTTTAAGTCGGAAACTTGTACCTGTTTGTGTACCACCAGGTACTTTTAATTTCACTTTTCCGTGAACAGTCGGTACAGTAATTTCATCACCTAAGGCAGCTTGAACGAATGAAATTGGTAATTCATAATAAATTTCAGTTCCGTCACGTTCATATTCCTCACTTGGCTGTACTCTAAAGACTACGTAAAGGTCTCCATAAGGTCCACCATTTTGACCAGCTTCTCCTTGTCCTGATAAACGAATTTGTTGGTCAGTTTCTACTCCGGCTGGAACAGTTACTTTAACTGAATGCTCTTTAGCTTCAATTCCTGCACCATGACACGTTTGACATTTCTCTTTAATTTCTTGTCCAGTTCCTGAACAAACATCACAAGTTCTTTGAGTCATAACACGACCAAATGGTGTGTTTTGTTCTACTTGAACAGCTCCAGATCCATGACATTTAGAACATGTTACTGGACTTGTTCCTGGTTTAGCACCTGAACCATGACACGTATGACATTCTTCATTACGGTTGTATTTAATTGTTGTTTCTTTTCCGAAGATTGCTTCTTCAAAAGTTAATGTCACACGGTATTGTAAGTCACTTCCACGTGTTGGTGCGTTTGGACTTTGACGTGAAGCACCTGAGCCTCCGAAGAATTGTTCGAAGATATCTTCAAAGCCAAATCCTGCGCCACCATAACTTCCACCACCGAAGCCACCGCCAAATCCGCCACCAAAGTTCGGATCATTAGCCGCATGTCCATACTGATCATAAGCAGCACGTTTTTGCGAATCACTTAGTACTTCATATGCTTCAGAAACTTCTTTAAATTTAACTTCTGCGCCTTCATCTTTGTTAATGTCTGGGTGATATTTTTTTGATAATTTACGATAGGCTTTCTTTATCTCTGCATCGGATGCATCTCGAGATACGCCAAGCACTTCATAATAATCACGCTTCTCTGCCATAATCTACCTCCTTCTTGAAATAATCACAAGTCTATTTATATAAAAAGCCAAGGGTATTGATGCCCTCGGCTAAAAATTAACGTCATAATGTAATCATTTTATAAAAATTACTCTTCGTCGTCAACTTCCTCAAACTCAGCATCTACAACACTGTCATCTTCAGCTGTTTCACCAGAAGCATCTGCTTGAGCTTGTTGTTCAGCAGCTGCTTGTTCATAAAGTTTAACAGTCAAGTTTTGAACAACTTCATTTAAAGCGTCGCGTTTTTCTTTCATAGGTTCTAAATCGTTCTCGTCGATTGCAGCTTGTAACTCATCACGAGCTGCTTCTGCTTGTTTAACTTCTTCTTCTGATACTTTATCTTTCAAGTCTTCTAACGTTTTGTTAGTTGTAAAGATTAATTGATCTACTTCGTTACGTAAATCTGCTTCTTCACGACGTTGTTTATCTGATTCAGCATTCGCTTCTGCATCTTTAACCATTTGATCAATTTCTTCATCTGTAAGACCTGATGATGATTTGATTGTAATTGTTTGTTCTTTTTGAGTTCCTAAGTCTTTAGCACTTACGTTAACGATACCGTTTTTATCAATATCGAATGAAACTTCAATTTGTGGAACACCACGTGGTGCTGCAGGTATATCTGTTAATTGGAATCTACCTAAAGTTTTGTTGTCTTGAGCCATTTCACGCTCACCTTGTAATACATGTACATCTACTGCTGGTTGGTTATCAGCTGCTGTAGAGAATACTTGTGATTTACTTGTAGGAATCGTTGTATTACGGTCGATTAATTTAGTGAAGATTCCACCCATTGTTTCGATACCTAATGATAATGGTGTTACGTCAAGTAAGACGATATCTTTAACATCACCAGAGATAACTCCACCTTGGATAGCAGCACCCATCGCTACTACTTCATCAGGGTTTACTGATTTATTTGGTTCTTTACCAGTTTCTTTACGTACTGCTTCAACTACTGCTGGAATACGAGTTGATCCACCAACTAAGATAACTTGGTTGATTTCGTTTTTGTCAACGCCAGCATCTTTTAATGCTTGACGAACAGGGTTTTTAGTACGTTCTACTAATTCGTCTGTTAATTCGTCGAATTTAGCGCGACTTAAAGAAGTTTCTAAGTGTAATGGTCCAGCATCTGATGCTGTGATGAATGGTAAGCTAATTTGTGTAGATGTTACACCTGATAAATCTTTTTTAGCTTTTTCAGCTGCGTCTTTAAGACGTTGTGCTGCCATTTTATCTTTAGTTAAGTCAATGCCGTTTTCTTTTTTGAATTCAGCTGCTAAGTATTCGATAATTTTGTTGTCAAAGTCATCTCCACCTAGGCTATTATCACCTGAAGTTGAAAGAACATCAAAGACTCCGTCTCCTAATTCAAGGATTGAAACGTCGAATGTTCCTCCCCCTAAGTCGAATACTAAGATTTTTTCTTCGCTATCAGTTTTATCTAATCCATATGCTAAAGCAGCTGCAGTTGGCTCGTTAACAATACGTTCAACTTCTAAACCAGCGATTTTACCAGCATCTTTAGTTGCTTGACGTTGTGAGTCGTTGAAGTATGCAGGTACTGTAATAACTGCTTTATCAACTTTTTCACCTAAGTAGTCTTCTGCATAACTTTTAAGGTATTGTAATGTCATCGCAGAGATTTCTTGAGGAGTATATTCTTTATCTCCCATAGTTACTTTATAACTGTCACCCATGTGACGTTTAATTGAACTTACTGTATCTGGGTTTGTTACTGCTTGACGTTTAGCAACTTCCCCTACTTGAATTTCATCATTTTTTAAAGCTACAACAGATGGTGTTGTACGGTTACCTTCTGGGTTTGGAATAATTTTAGCTTCTCCACCTTCAAGAACCGCTACAGCAGAGTTTGTTGTACCTAAGTCAATACCAATAATTTTAGCCATATTACATTTCTCCTTTTAATTTTATTCTGATACGATAACCATTGCCGGTCTAATGACACGATTATCAATTCGATATCCTTTTTGTAACACTTGAATCACATGATTACTTTCTTGTCCTTCTCCCACAGGCATGACACTTACTGCTTGGTGGAAGTTTGGATCAAATTCTTCATTCAACGGATCAATTGTTTCAATCTTTTCTTTTTCAAAGGCATATTTGAATTGGTTATGAACCATTTCAACACCTTTTTTAAGTGCTTCGCCATCTTCCGATGTCGTTTCCGTTTGTAGAGCTCTTTCTAAGTTATCAATAACTTCTAAGAGTGATGACGCTAAGTTTTGCGATCTAAATTTTGCTGCTTCAGATCGTTCTCTTGAATTAATTCGACGCATATTAGCTATCTCAGCTTGTAGGCGTAATATCTTGTCATCTAGTTCTTCGTTTTCTTGTTTTAATTTATCTAATTCTGATACCTCTTGAGTTTCTTCTTCAGAAACTTCGGGTGTATCAGACGTTGTCTCTTCTGATGTCTCTGGTTCGATAATTTCCACAGATTCATCAACAACATTGTTATTTTTTTCGTTATCTGTCAATTGACACCCTCCTTCATACATATTATTGAATCGATAATTTGTTAATCATCACTTCTAATAACGCAATTACTTTTTCATAGGACATTGTTGTAGGTCCAAGTAATCCTAATATTATTTTTTGATTTTCATTGACAAACGATCCAGTAAGAAGATTAATATTCGCTAAGCTATCAGCTAAAAACTCATAACCAAACAAAATATTAATACCTTCTTCTTGTTCCTCAAGTAAATGATGCATTTCCCTTGAACCATCAATGAGTTCAAAGAGATGTTTCAATGCTTCTCTACTTGTTTGGCCATCGATTAAATCAAAGAGATTACTTTTCCCACTAATGTAATAGCGGTGTCCTTTTATGTGGTGCATTGATTTTTCAATCAACGGAGAGAAATCTAATTGATATCCTGTTAAACGTTGAGTTAATAAAGGTATTCCTAACTTCATTCTTTGATAGGCATCTTCAAGTACAACACCTTTGAGTTCATCATTTATCATCTCAACTAACTTTGTAATATCATCTTTTGAAAGTGATACTTTTAATTCAATTTGCTCGCTTTCTATATTCCCCTTATCTGTCATAAGGATAGAAATATAACGCGTCCGATCAATTGGTACTAATTTAAATTCTTCGAAATAATGCGATTCTTTATTTTGCCCTAGTACCACTGCTGTAAAACCAGTCAATGAAACTAATATATCTGCACAAAGTTGCGTTAATTGTAAGGGACTATAATGTTTCGCTTGAGTCAACTCTTCAAAATTAGCGTCATCATCAAGAAATGGTAATTCTTTGTCCTCCTGATGAATAATCCCATCAATATAATAACGATAACCATCAATAGATGGTATACGGCCACTAGAAGTATGTGGCTTCATTAGTAAGCCTTGTTGTTCTAACACGACCATATCATTGCGTATTGTTGCAGGACTCACTTTTAAGTAACTCTCTCGAAGTAAAGTTTTTGAACCAATGGGTTCTTCAAATTGTCCATAAAGTTGTATGATTAAATTAAGAACTTCTTGTTGCCTTGGTGTCAACATTTTCTCACCCCACTTATTAGCACTTAAGTTATCTGAGTGCTAACTGTTATTATAATACATCCTCCCGGGACAATTGTCAAGGGTTTTACAGAAATAAATAAAAAAAATAGCACTCTTTTATTAAGAGTGCTAGATCACTTCATTTTCCTCTATATTATGTGACTGGTCAAGGTTAAACGTGAAGCCTTCACCTAGAACTTGCTGAATTCCCGTCACTGTTACAAAGGCATTTGAATCAATTTCATTTATGATTCTTTGTACTTTAATTAACTGAATTCGATTAATAACGACATATAGTACTTCTTTTTCAGCTTTAGAATAATATCCGTAACCTTTTAGTACTGTAATCCCACGGTCAACTCGCTTCATAATTTCTTCAGCAATTTCATCATGTTTATTTGATACAACCATGATCGCTTTTTTAGGATTATACCCTTCCATGACAAAGTTTAAAATCTTACTTGTAATATATAACGAGATTAAAGTCAGTAAGCCTTTTTCTAAACCGATGACAATTGTTAGTGGAATGACAATCAAAACGTCAAGAATCAACAAAGCAATAGAAACTTGCAAGCCCAAATATTTATTAATAATTAAGGCAATAATATCAACGCCTGCTGTCGTCCCGTGTCCTAAAATAACAATTCCGATTCCCAATCCAATTAAAAATCCACTGGCTAATGGTCCTAATAATGAATTCGTTGGAATAAAACTAGGTAGGAATATGAATTCTAAGAATAATGACATGGATATAATTGCGACAATCGTATAAAAGATTGTCTCCTTTTCGAGAAACCTCCAACCGACCAACATAATAATCGCATTGATTATAAAGTTACTCAATGCAGGACTAATGTCAAATATATAGAACAATAAGAGTGTGATACCTGTTACGCCACCTTCACCAAGTTGGTTTGGAATGACTATTGAATTAACAGCGATTGAAAAGATATATGTCCCGATTAACACAAGTGCTAGGTTTTTAATCACTGATTTATACATCTCGACCACCACCTAGATTTTTGAAATACAGACGGGTGTTATCTTCATCAATTTTCAATTGGTCGATCAATTCATCGACACTATTAAATTTATATTCTCCACGTAAATAATGATGCCATCTTACTCTGACTTTTTCACCATAAATCATTTGATCAAAATCTAAAATGTAAACTTCGCACGTTAAATCATGATTATCGTAGAACGTAATATTATGACCAATAGATGCGCTACCTAGATGCCAAGTATCGCCTATCTTAATTTCAACGGCATAAACGCCTATTCCAGGTAGCAGTTGCGGATGTGGGACTTGGATATTAGCTGTTGGATATCCTAATGTACGTCCTACTTTTTCACCATGAATAACTGTACCGTATATTTCATAAATATAGCCCAAATCCTGGTTGGCTTGCTCCATATCGCCTTGGTAAACGAGTTCTTTAATTCGAGTCGTTGCTACTTTGGAAAAATGTGATGCTAATTCCTCGACTTCAATGACATCAAAGCGCTCAGCAGCATGAATGGGTAAAGTTTGCATATTCGCGATGTCTTTTTTTCCATAAGTATAATCAAAACCTGCCACCGCAACTTCGGTATGCAAATCGACTAAGTACTTTTCAACGAATTCTTGCGGCGTTTGAGTACCAAAAGCAAATGTATATTCAACAATGTATAAAATATCCACTTCAAATTCTTCCATTAGTTCCGCTTTTCGCTTATTCGTTGTTAAGTAATGAAATGAATCTAAATTAAGATCTTCATAAACTATTCTAGGATGTTGATTAAACGTCATTAGAGCTAGTTTAATTCCTCTTTTATCTGCTTCTTCTCTTGCTCTTTTAATTACTTTTTGATGACCTAAATGAACGCCATCAAAAAAACCTAAAGTCATGACTACAGGTTCGTCTGATATTTCTTTTGAATCGTAAGGATGACTTAAGTGTACTATCTTCATTTAGAATCTCCTTTCATTTAAACAAACATTTTGTATGGTTTTATATATAGTTCTTTTTCTGGATGCTGACGATAAAGCGCGATAATTTTATCATTATAATAGAAAGCGATTGGATCTTGAAAATCCTGCTCAAAATCGCTTTTCAAGAGTACTTGTCCATTTTTTACCTTATCATATAATTCATCGTCTAAATCAGTTTTGGGAATATGCTTCAATGCTGTCTCAATTGTAGCCACTTTATCTTTGATTTCTTCATTATCTATTAACGTTTGTATTTCTTCAAGTGTATAGCTCTCAGAATCTGAAAATCCACTTGTTTCTAATCTTGTTAATTTCGACATATGTGCAGGATATCCCAACTTCTTCCCTAAATCGACAGCTAAAGTTCTAACGTAAGTTCCTTTACCGCAATCTACTTTGAATTTCCATGATTGAGTACCAATTTCTTGATTATACACGGGCTCGCCGTCGCGTTCTAACGAATGGATGACCGTATTTCGAATTGGGCGTTCTACCTCTAAACCTTCTCGAGCATACTCATATAATCTTCGACCATTCACTTTCACTGCTGAATACATCGGTGGTATTTGTTCAATGACACCTTCAAAAGTTGACATTGCTTTATCGATTTTTTCAATTGAAACAGGCTGTTCAACTGCTTTATGGTCAACAACTTCACCGTGGGCATCTTCAGTTTCTGTTGACATACCAAGGGTAATCTCTCCGTAATATACTTTAGGTGAGTCCATCAGCAATTCAACTAAGCGAGTTCCTTTTCCTAAACACACTACTAGAACGCCATCTACTTCTGGATCGAGCGTTCCAGTATGTCCGATTTTTTTCATTTTTAACATTTTTCGCAATTTAAATACCACATCATGACTTGTCATGCCTCTAGGTTTCCAAACCGCTAAAATCCCATTTATCATAATTAACTCCTTAATATAAACTTTTCGACACTTGATTATATCAAACTTCCACCATAACCGCTATTCTATATTAACTGATTGGAAATGCAAAAAACCATTCAAATCACAAATGTGACTTGAATGGTTTAAATCTTTAAGCTTCATTGTCACTTTCTTCATTATAGTCACCTTTAATTTGGTTTAATAACGAATCAATATGACTACCGTAATCAATTGAACGATCACGTTCAAATTTAATTTCCGGTGTTTTATATAAAGTTAATTTTTTACCTAAATCTCTACGAACTTTACCTGTAATAGCATCAAGACCTCTTTGAGTCTTTTGTCTCTCACCAGCTTTATCCGATAAAGTACTATAGTAAATTGTCGCTTGTTGTAAATCTCCAGTAACATTTACATCGGTAATTGTTACCCCTTCAACACGCGGATCTTTGATTTCTAATAATAAGATATTGTTAACTTCACGTAATATTTCTTGTCTAACTCTACCTGCACGGTATTTTGCCATAGTATCGTCCTCCTTAAAAGGTTATCTTTCTATTTCAACCATATGGAATGCTTCGATAACGTCATCCATTTTAACATCGTTATAGTTTTCAATCATGATACCACATTCATAGCCTTTAGCTACTTGTTTTGCATCATCTTGGAATCGTTTCAAACTTGCGATTTCACCTTCAAAGATTACAATGTTATCACGAATTAAACGAACTTGACTATCACGAGCAATGTAGCCATCAGTAACGAATGAACCAGCAATCGTACCTAATTTAGACACTGTAAATGTCTCACGTACAAGCGCTTGACCTTGAACTTCTTCTTCATATTCTGGGTCTAGCATACCTTTCATGGCTGTTTCTATTTCTTCAATAGCGTCATAAATTACACGATATTGTCTAATGTCGACAACTTCAGAATCTGCTTGTAGACGCGCTTGTGGTGTTGGGCGAACGTTAAATCCAATCACAATCGCACCTGAAGCAGTGGCTAATGAAATGTCACTTTCATTAATTGCTCCAACGGCTTGGTGAACTACATTTACACGCACACCTTCAACTTCAATTTTTTGTAAACTTGCAGATAATGCTTCAGCTGAACCTTGCACATCGGCTTTAATAATCACGTTAACTGATTTTAATTCGCCTTCTTGTAATGATTCAAATAAGTTATCTAAAGTTACTTTCTTTGTTAAACTACGTTGAGCTTCTTGAGCTTCTTGTGCACGTTGTTCACCGGCTTGACGTGCAGTTTTCTCATCTTCGAATACTACGAATAAGTCACCCGCTTGTGGTGCTGTTTGTAAACCAGTAATCTCAACAGGAGTGGCAGGTCCAGCTGTACGGATACGTCGTCCGATATCGTTAACCATTGTTCTAACACGGCCATACGTATTACCAACAACGATCGGATCTCCAACATTTAAAGTACCATCTTGTACTAATAATGTAGCTGTTGCACCTTGGTTTTTATCAAGACGTGCTTCGATAACTGACCCTATTGCTAAACGATCTGGGTTAGCTTTCAGTTCTTGAACTTCTGCTACTAGTACAATCATTTCTAATAATTCTTCAATATTTTGATTGAATTTCGCTGAGATTTCGACAAAGATGTTGTCTCCACCCCAATCCTCAGAAATAATTCCGTGTTCAGATAACTCTTGTTTTACACGGTCTGGATTTGCTGTTGGTTTATCAATTTTGTTCACAGCGATAATTATTGGTACATCAGCAGCTTTCGCATGGTTAATCGCCTCCACTGTCTGTGGCATTACACCGTCATCGGCAGCTACAACAATAATTGCAATATCCGTTACATCCGCTCCACGAGCACGCATAGTTGTGAAAGCCTCATGCCCAGGTGTATCTAAGAATGTAATAATATTGTCGTCTTCAGTTTCAACTTGGTAAGCACCAATATGTTGAGTAATCCCACCAGCTTCACCTTCTGTAACCCGTGAATGACGTAATTGGTCAAGTAATGTTGTTTTACCGTGGTCAACGTGACCCATAATTGTAACAACAGCTGGACGAATTGTTAATTTAGCTTCATCTTGTTCTTCTTCGAAGTACACATCTAAATCAGATACATCAACAACAACTTTTTCTTCTGGTTCTACACCATACTCAAGCGCGATTAATTCGATCACATCTTTTGAAAGTGCTTGGTTTTGGTTAGCCATAACACCGTTCATCATTAATTTCTTAATGATTTCAGATGCATCCCGGTGCAACATTTTAGCAATTTCTTGAATATTTGTTCCTTCGGAATACACTAATTTTTCTGGTAAATCTTTATGTTTACGTTGTGTAATCCCTTTAGACTCAGTGTTTTTGAAATTCTTGTTTCCTTTACCGCGACGGTTGCGTCGATTACGGCGTCCAGCTTGATTAGATGATTTATTGTTATTAGAAGCGTTCTTATTTGAGTTGTTATTCTGCTTAGTATTCGTTTTAGATTCCTCTTTTTTATGTTGATTTTGTTTTGCTTGGTTTTTATCCGATGCTTTTTTATTCGTATTTTGAGAAGTGTTTGAACCTTCTTTATTTGCTTCTTTCGAGTTTGTTTCTGGTTTTTCGGATTTCTTATTGTTTTTATTACTAATAATATTATTCAGTTGCTTTTCTTGCTCTTCAGAAATTGAAGACATATGGCTACCGAATTCCATGCCTTTTGACTTAGCCATAGTTAGTAGTTCTTTACTTGTCAGATTATGTTCTTTTGCATATTCATATACGCGTTTAGTCATATAATCACCTTCCTAATTAATTAGTCATATGATTCCTCACTCTCCACATCGTAAGATAAAAATTTCTTTGTCATGCCTTGATTTGTCAAACCGATAATTGAACGGTTTTTACCAATAGCTTGACTTAATTCATACTTAGTAAATTCTGTGTTAAGGGGAATATCTTTTCGTTCACTTAAAGAACGGTATCTCTCTAATGTTTTCTCACTGGCATCGCTCGCGCATAATACTAAGCGAACGCGGTTATTTTTTACCGCTTTTTCGACCAATTCATCTCCCGAAATAATCTCTCTGGCGCGCATAGCTAAACCTAACATATTTAATTTTTTTAAATCATTTTTCATAGTAGTTCTTTGCGAGCTTTCTGATGATCAATATAATTGTATAACTCATCATAGAATTCATCATTAATCTTCACACCAAATGCACGATCAAATGTTTTTTCTTTTTTTGCTTTTAATGCCAACTCAGGTTCAAGTGCTATATAAGCGCCTCGTCCATTTTGTCGTCCTGTTGGATCAAGAAAAACTTCGTTTTCTTTGGATTTAACAACACGCACTAATTCTTTTTTTGGATACATTTCCTGAGATACAATGCATTTTCTCATTGGTTGTTTGCGTTGTTTAGCAGCCATTAGTTCGCTCCTTTAATGAAAATTATTATTTATTATAATTCATCTTGTTCTTCTTGCTCTTCAAGTAATTCATCATAATCTTGCTCATGATCATGCTCAACTTCAGAAATTGCGTCCTCTACAGCTTCAGCATCGTAATTATTCTCATCTAGATCTTGCTCTTCAAGTTGTTCATTGACACTATCTTGTTCTTCAATTTCTTCAATTTCTTCTATCTCTTCTACATCAGCAATAATTTCAGCTTCATCGAATGCATCATACTCTTCGGTTAATTCTACTTCATTGTTAACTAAGTAATCTTCTTCGATTTCAGCACTTTGTTCTGATAAATACTCTTCATAAGCTGTTTCTGATTTAATATCTATCTTATGTGATGTTAAACGCGCAGCTAAGCGAGCATTTTGCCCTTTTTTACCGATTGCTAACGATAATTGGTAATCTGGCACTACAACGATACAAGAGTTTCCTTCTTCTTCAAAAATTACATTAATAACTTCTGCAGGACTCATAGCGTTACGGATAAATGTTGCAGGGTCTTCACTATACTCAATAATATCCATGTTCTCACCATTAAGTTCATTCACGATTGTTTGTACACGTTGTCCTTTTTGACCCACACATGTACCAACTGGGTCAATATTCTCATCACGAGATCTTACCGCTACTTTCGAACGGTCTCCTGCTTCACGTGAAATTGAGACAATCTCAACAATCCCATCATAAATCTCTGGCACTTCTTGTTCAAATAATCTGCGTAAGAAATCTGGATGTGAACGACTCACGACCACTTGTGGTCCACGAGGAGTTTTATCAATTTTTGACACATACACTTTCACACGTTCGTCAATTTCTAAGTTTTCTCCAGCAATTTGTTCACGGATAGGCATTACTGCCTCAACTTTATCTAAATTGATATAAACAATTCCTTTTTCGAAACGTTCAACAGTCCCAGTTAAAATCTCATCTTCATATTGAATGAATTCATTGTAAATAATGTCTCGTTCAGCTTCACGAATACGTTGCATTACAACGTGTTTAGCTGTTTGAGTGGCAATACGACCAAAATCGTTTGGTGTTACTTCGAATTTGATTTTGTCGCCGATTTCATAAGCACGATTAATTTCTAAAGCTTCTTCCAATGAAATTTCAAAAGTAGGATCATACTTAGTTTCTACGACTTCTTTCACTGAAAATACTTTGATTGATCCACTTTCTTCGTCAAATTCTACTTCTACGTTTTGTGCATTATCGTATCTTTTTTTATAAGCTAATACTAAAGCCGATTCGAGAGCTTCCTTGATGACCTGACTAGATATTCCTTTTTCTTCTTCAAGAATCTGCATAGCTTGTACTAAATCTTTACTCATCTTCTTAATCACCTTATTATTTTTTTAGAATTTAATTGCTAAACGGAGTTTTGATACCGCATCGCGTTTAATTTCGAGTACTTTTTTTCTTGTCTTAATTGTCACTTCAATTTGGAACATTTCATCTGTGACTTCTAATAAAGTACCTTCATGAAATTTCTCTCCAAATTGTGGTACGTAATAATCTAAATGGATATATTCGCCCACTGCATTTAAGATATCTTGTTCAGTTTTTAATGGTCGTTCAGCACCTGGCGATGACACTTCTAAAAAATATGCTTTTGGAAATGGATCTGGGCTAATCTGATCGAGTGCCTCACTTAGTTTTTCGCTAATTTCCGCACAATCTTCAATATCTATTCCCTTTTCTTTATCGGCATAGACTCTCAAGTACCAGTTTGGTCCCTCTTTTAAATATTCAACATCAACCAAATAACAATTTTCTGATTCTACAATTGGCTCAATTACTGGAACTACGGACTCAATAACTTTACTCAATATTTCACCTCATCCTTTAAATTAAATTCTTAGTTATAAATATGAAAGGAGCAAGCGTCGCCGCTCACTCCTCCCCGTCTCTTCTAAATTCCTTAACCAATATACCACAAATCTTTAAAATGTACAAGTAACAGCTTCTTTAAAGCATTCCAAATAAAAAACCTTCAATCAAAATATGATCAAAGGTTTTAATTCAAGTTAATTTGGGTAAATATCATTCACATGATTGTTTACATCGATTACTAAGTATAATTTTTCATCTTGAATTTTTCCTGACATAAATCTATTCACTGTACCACTTTCTTCAGTTACTTCGAATGGGAAGTAAACTTCTTCACTTTCATCATTGTCCCATACGACTGTCAATCGTTCAATATCTTGATTTTTAATCACTGTCTCAAACATACCAGCTTCTAGACCACCTTGATTAATATCTGTTGTTTGAAAAGTATCTGCTTCAGGTAGTAATTCCATTCTGAAAGCTTCTGAAGGATGAATCTCAACAATTTCTCCATCATTAATTCTACCTAAACTTGTTGAAACGCGTTTAATCCACATGTCGCCGACTAATTCTACTGGAATTTCCCATTGGCCACCATTATGAAAATGAAAATTAAATTTCTGAACCTTTCTTCCCATTACAGTTCTCCCCTTTAAGCTATATAGTTTTCTTATAAACTTATTATAACACATTTTTTTGACGAGTCCAGAAGTTTGTTATCTTTTTCACAATTAAATCATGTGATTAAATCAGCGTTTAATTCACTTAAATTTAATATGAAACTTTTTCATGTGAATAAAAAACACATCAATCTGTTATATTATATTTTTATTATCTGTTATATTTATTTAAGACCAATTTTATTTCTTATGATTAAAAAGTTGTGCTATAATTCTATTCATATTGAATTGAGAGGATGTTTATATAAATGAAAAAAACTATAAAACTGTTGCTTTTTGGTTTGTTATTATTCTTAGTCTTAGAACCAATGGCCCCTGCTAAAGCTGAGGTAATTTCCGAGGAATTTGTAGGTGAAACTGTGACTATCGGAACGGTCGGTGAAGAATTGGCTGATATATGGGAGTTTGTTGCTGATAAAGCTGAGGAAGATGGCATTGAATTAGACATAGTCTTGTTTACTGACTATAATACTCCTAATATTTCTTTAGTTGATGGCTCATTGGATATGAACGCTTATCAACATACCGACTTCTTAAATGAGTGGAATGATGCAAATGAAACAAATTTAGTTTCTATTGGAAATACTTTTGCTACTCCTTTGCGTTTCTTTTCTGAAAAGCATAATTCTATTGATGATTTACCTGAAGGGGCGATCATTGCTATTCCAAATGATTTGGCAAGTAGCTCTTACGCCTTACAAATCTTAGATTATGCTGAGCTTATTAAACTAGATGAATCAATTGATGCCTTACCTACTGTGAATGACATCGTTGAAAATCCAAATAATTATGAAATCATAGAATTGGAAGCTGCTCAAATTCCAGCTGCCATGGCCGATGTTGATATGGGAGTGATTCATCAGGTCTACTTAGAAAGTACTGACTTTGAACCAAATGATGCTATCTATTCTTATGGCCACAATACAGAAACATTCAATTATAATCGCTTAAACACCATTACGGTTCGTGAAGAAGATCAAGACAACCCACTATACCAATATATTGTAGATTTATATCAATCTGACGATGTTGCAGACTATATTGAAGAAATTTCAAATGGTGGTCATATTCCTGCTTGGATATTATTAGAAGAATACGAAGCAAGTCTTGAGAATGAAAGTAATTAATTATTTATTTTGTGATCATCACAACTTCAAGAAACGATACCGTTTGTAGTTATTCTTAAAAACAAAAACGCGCGTAGAAAGTAAGACTTCTCTAGCTTTCTACGCGCGTTTTTTAAGG
>NZ_JACAOA010000006.1 GCF_014049385.1 Ruoffia halotolerans
AATAGTATAAAACACTGTATTTATAAAACTTTGTAAAGTTTACGTCACATTTACATAGAATTTACATTGTATTTACAATGGATTGATAAACTATATTTATAAGCACTGTGGATAGCTTATAAATATATGAGGAGGATTTCAAAGAATGAAAAATTTAAGTCTTAAGAAATTAATCACTGGATCATTAATTGCTGCTCAATTACTCTCACCAGTAGCGACATTAGCACAAGATATTGAACTAAGTGAAGAAAAGCCAACTGTAGCAGAGGTAACACCTAATAATACGCCAAACCGTCTTATTACCACATTTAATGGTGATCCTAGTACGCAAATGGGATTCAACTGGTACACAACTGAATTAGCTGAAGATGCTAAAGTTTGGGTTTCTACTAATGAAGATTTAAGTGACGCCTTAGAATTTGAAGCGACTGCAGAAGAAGTAGTAAACACTTATGGTGAACGTGATGAGAATGGTTACTTTATCTTTGCTGACATCGAATATGATGAAGAAGGCGAAGTAGTCACTGACGAAAACGGCGAACCACAAGTTAACGGATACTATACTGACGAGAATGTTTCAGGTCCAGAATGGACTTCAGGTTCAGCTGTTGGATCGATGGATTTAGTAGAAGTGACAGAATATTCATATAAAGCAAAGGCAGAAGGCTTAGAGCCAAACACAACTTACTACTATCAAGTAGGTAGTGAAGTAGGAGAAACAAGTGAAGTAGGTACTTTCACAACTGCTGGTGAAGCAGGAGAAGAATTTACATTCGTACAATATACTGATACTCAAAACGCATACTGGAATGAGCATGTATATAACGAAGCAGCATTTGGTGCTGACACTGTTGCTACTGCTTTAGAAGAAACTGAAGCAGATTTCGTATTACATACAGGTGACGTGGTTGAAGTTGCAGAAGTTGAAGATGAGTGGATTGACATCTTAGAGCAATCTAAAGAGTCTATCTTACAAGTACCATTCGCTGTTGCAGCAGGTAACCACGATGAGTATGCATTATCATATGGTGATCCTCAATTAACAACTAAATTTAATGAACATATTAACGTTCCAGCTGAAAACGATGCAGTTGATGGTGGGTCATACTACTCATTCGATTACAACGGTGTTCACTTTGTTGTAGCAAACACAAACGACAACAAAGAATCTGAAGACAATTCAGAAGGTAAAGCTTTAGGACAAGAACAAATTGATTGGATCAGAAATGACGTTGAGGAAGCTCGTGCGAATGGTGCTGAGTGGGTTGTATTATCTTACCACAAACCACTATACTCTAAATCTTATCACTCATTACAAGATACAGATGTTCAATTAGTTCGTGAAGAATTCATGGAATTAATTGACGAGTTAGATATCGATTTAGCTTTACAAGGTCATGACCACGTAATTTCACGCACTAAACCATTAAACTATGTTTCAACTGATGAGAATTTCTCTAACGGTGTTGTGGACGAAGCTGAAATTACTACAGAAGGTGACGTAGAGTATTACGTAAATCCTCAAGGAACAATCTTCGTATTACCAAACACTGGTGGTACTAAAGAGTATGACGATATCTATGCTAAAGGTGTAGAACACATTCACACTGTTCGTCCTAAGTTAGATTGGATGACTCAAGAAGATGTTGACTACTACAACAACTTATTCGCATTTGGTGGACAACCACAAGAATCAGATGCATTTGAAACGAGTCACTCAAACAACCGTGACTCAGCAGTTCAAAACTTCGCTGCATATACTGTAAGTGGAAATGAATTAAGAGTAGATATCTATCAAATCGAAGGTAACTTACACGAAGGTGAAGAACGTAAAGTATCAATCGTTCACTCGTTCGGAATTACTAAAGGTGGAGAAACAACAAAAGAAAGTACAGAAGAAGCAGCTTCAGAAGAAGAATCAACCGAAGAAATTTCAGAAGAGTCAGCTTCAGAAGAAAGTTCAGAAGAATCAGAAGAGTCTGCAGAATAATCAAGGTAACTATATAAGTAGTCAGAAGCTGAGTATAAAAACTCAGCTTCTTTATTTAGAAATATTTGTAGGTCTGTATGAGGGCTAAATAAGGCAACGAATCTTATGAAGTTATATTCTTGACCTTTATTGACCTATGAGTTATACTTGGTTAGAAAGTTGTTTAACAGCTTTAAATTCGCGAAGGAGGAATACTATGAATTTAGTACCTACAGTAATAGAACAAACATCACGTGGAGAACGTGCTTATGATATATATTCACGTTTATTAAAAGACAGAATTATTATGTTAAGTGGTCAAATCGATGATAACGTAGCAAACTCAGTGATTGCTCAACTTTTATTCTTGGATGCACAAGATCCAGAAAAAGATATCTTCCTATATATTAACTCACCAGGTGGGAGTGTCACAGCTGGGATGGCTATGTACGATACAATGAACTTTATTAATGCAGATGTACAAACAATTGTTATCGGTATGGCAGCATCAATGGCTTCAGTTTTATTAGCAGCTGGAGAGAAAGGTAAACGCTGGGCTTTACCAAATGCTGAGGTAATGATTCACCAACCATTAGGTGGCGCACAAGGACAAGCAACAGAGATTGAAATTGCTGCTCGTCATATACTTAAAACTCGTGAGCGTTTAAATCAAATCTTAAGTGACAAAACTGGCCAACCAATTGAAGTCATCGAGCAAGATACTGATCGTGATAATTTCAAAACAGCTGAAGAAGCACTTGAATACGGCTTAATTGATGGAATCATGGAAAGTAGCAAATCATTAAATAAAAAATAAATATGATATAGATAAATAATCTATAATTTATACGTCCGTTCAATGGATATTACTCGCAATACGTATGTATTTCGTGCGATAATAGCATTGTACGGGCGTATTTTTTAGTTTTTTCCTTAGTAATTGAGAATTGAATAATCACGTTGGACACATAGTGACCTAATGGGGTGCTTTTTTACCAAGATAAAGAGCTTTACAGTTGCAAGGAGATTCAAGTCATGTTATGATAAAATCATGGTGTGAGACTCATTTTGATTTTCTGAGTGAGTTGTAGCTCTGTATCTAATGGTCGTCAATTGACCATCTAGGAGGGGATTAATGGCCGATATATTCACAATTATTCAGTCAATTGTTCCTGAAATGAGTGATTTGTTAGCTGAGAGGCTCGCAGTGTTACGTGTTTTGGATGATGTAAACAATCGAATTGGTCGTAAGTTTATTTCACAACAGACTAATTTCACTGAAAGAACGGTAAGAACGATATTAGAGATGCTAAAAAGTCAATCACTCGTATCCGTAAACCGTAGTGGTGTAAAATTAACACAACAAGGCAGAGACCTTATTGTGATGATTGATGAGCATGTGCTTAATCAACAACAACATAAGTTTTACGAAGTGGAAGAAGCTGTAAAGAGAAAGCTTAATATTGAACATTGTCGGATTGTACCAGGTGATGCAGATAAAGATGCATCAGTTTATCAGTTCTTAGGTCAAGTCGTTCATTTAATTTTGGACAAACACTTACCTAAAGGTGATAATGTGGTTGCCGTTACAGGTGGATTTACTTTATCTAAAGTAGCAGAATCATTCACACCAGAATTATCAGATGGAAGAAGTATTACATTCGTTCCTTCACGTGGAGGATTGGGGAGTTCGATTAACATCCAATCAAATAGCGTGGGAAGCTTAATGGCCCAGCGAACAAGCTCTAAGTATATTCCGTTGTTTATACCTGAGAACTTAGGTAAAGAAACATCGGAGATACTTCTCAAAGATCCAATGATTAAAGATGTCATTGACATGAGTAAAAGTGCAAATTGCTTGTTATTGAGTATAGGAACTGCTAATGTAATGGCGGAACGTAGAGAGATTACAGACGAACAACAAGAAATTATCGAAAGTGGACACGCCGTTGGAGAAGCATTTGGTATATTTTTCGATTCTTATGGAGAAACGGTTTTACGATATCCTAGGATAGGGTTGAAATTTAAAGATTTATCTAATATACCTTTGTTACTTACGATCGTGGGAGGATCTTCTAAGGCGAAAGCTGTAGAAGCGTTCTTTCAAAAAGCCCCCAGTCATGGATGGTTAATCTGTGATGAAGGTTTAGCAAATATGGTTTTAAATGGGGAGACCCTTTGAAATAAAATCCTTAAGGAGGAATTTTTTTATGGCAGTAAAAGTTGGTATTAATGGTTTTGGACGTATCGGACGTTTAGTATTCCGTCGTATTTTAGAAACAAACGCAGATTTAGAGGTTGTTGCAGTTAACGATTTAACTGATAACGATAACTTAGCTTACTTATTAAAATATGATACAGCTCACGGTCGTTTTGATCATGATGTTGAATTAAAAGGTGAAAGTTTAGTCGTTGACGGTAAAGAAATTAAAGTATTTGCTGAAAAAGACGCTAACAACTTACCATGGGGAGACCTTGGAGTAGATATCGTTATCGAAAGTACTGGATTCTACACTTCAGCTGAAAAATCACAAGCGCATATTAATGCAGGTGCTAAACGTGTAGTTATCTCTGCACCAGCTAAAGATGCAGAGACTAAAACAGTTGTATTCGGCGTTAACGAAGATATCTTATCTTCTGATGATGTTATTATTTCAGCAGCATCATGTACAACAAACTCATTAGCTCCAGTAGTTAATGTATTACATAATGAATATGGAATTAAAGCTGGTAACATGGTTACAGTTCATGCTTACACTGCATCACAAGTTTTACAAGATTCACCAAGCGGAAGCTTCCGTGATGGACGTGCTGCTGCACAAAACATCATTCCAACATCTACTGGTGCTGCAAAAGCAATCGGTAAAGTAATCCCAGAAGTTAATGGATTATTAGATGGATCAGCATTACGTGTTCCAACAATCACTGGTTCACACACAATCTTCTATTCATTATTAGAGAAAAACACAACTGTAGAAGAAATCAACGCAGCTATGAAAAAAGCTTCAAACGATTCATTTGCGTATAATGAAGATGAAATTGTTTCTTCAGATATTATTTCAACTCATGCAGGTTCAATCTTTGATGCTACATTAACTGAAATCCAAGAAGCAGCTGACGGATCTCAATTAGTTAAAACTGTTGCTTGGTATGACAACGAAGCTGGTTTCGTAGGAAACATGGTTCGTACTTTAGAATACTTCGCTAAACTATAATTAATTGCATAGCGTTTAAACCTAAGCGTCTATCCAAAATAGCGGGGAGGCTTAAGCTTCCCCGCTATTATTTTTTAAGGACTTTATATAGGAGGATATATAATGGCAAAGAAAACTTTAAATGATATTCAAGTAAACGGTAAGACAGTCTTAGTCCGCGTTGACTTCAACGTACCTATGGCTGATGGAAAGATCACTAACGATAACCGTATCGAAGCGGCTTTACCAACAATCAATTATTTAATAGAAAACAATGCAAAAGTAGTATTGTTCTCTCACTTAGGACGTATTAAAACTGAAGAAGATAAAGCTAACAACAGTTTAGAACCAGTTGCAAAACGTTTAAGCGAGTTATTAGATAAAGAAGTTCTTTTCTCAGACAAAACACGTGGAAAAGAATTAGAAGAAGCAGTAGCTAACTTATCTGAAGGTGGCGTCTTATTAGTTCAAAACACACGCTACGAAGATTTAGAAGGTAAGAAAGAATCTAAGAATGATCCAGAATTAGGTAAATACTGGGCTTCATTAGGTGACTTATTCGTAAACGATGCATTCGGAACAACTCACCGTGCTCACGCATCAAACGTAGGAATTGCTTCAAACTTAGACTCTGCTGTAGGATTCTTAGTTGAAAAAGAATTAAAATTCTTAGGAGACGCAGTTGATAATCCTGAACGTCCATTCGTTGCTATCTTAGGTGGTGCGAAAGTATCTGATAAGATTAAAGTTATCGAATCATTATTAAACAAAGCTGATAAAGTAATTATCGGTGGAGGAATGGCTTACACATTCTTAAAAGCACAAGGTAAAGAAGTTGGAAAATCCTTATTAGAGGAAGACCGTATTCCTTTAGCAAAAGAATTACTAGAAACTGCTGGAGACAAAATTGTATTACCAGTAGATGTCGTTATTGCAGATGATTTCTCAAATGACGCAAATACAGACGTTGTTTCTGTAGATGATATTCCTGCTGACTGGGAAGGCTTAGATTGTGGACCAGAATCTATTAAAGTATTCGAAGATGTATTAAAAGATGCTAGAACAGTTGTATGGAATGGTCCAATGGGTGTATTCGAGATGGAAGCATTCGCAAAAGGAACTATTGGTGTTTGTGAAGCCATCGCTAATCTAGAAGATGCGACAACAATTGTTGGTGGGGGAGATTCAGCAACTGCAGTCGCACAATTAGGTTATGAAGATAAATTCTCACACATCTCAACAGGTGGAGGAGCTTCATTAAACTATCTAGAAGGTACTGAATTACCAGGTGTTACTTCAATCGACGAAAAATAACCACTGAGACTTTAAAATAAGGAGAGTATGTATATGTCACGTAAACCAATTATTGCTGGTAACTGGAAAATGAACAAAACAGCTCAAGAAGCTGCAGATTTTGTTGAAGCAGTTAAAGGGAAAATCCCTTCAGCGGATGCTGTAGATTCTGTCGTAGGTGCACCAGCACTATTTTTAGAAACAATTAAACGTTTAAGTGAAGGTACTGAATTAAGAACAGCTGCTCAAAACAGCTACTTTGAAGATGAAGGTGCGTTCACTGGGGAAACAAGTCCTAAAGCATTGGCTGATTTAGGTGTTGAATATGTAATTATCGGACACTCTGAACGTAGAGAATACTTTGGAGAAACAGATGAAGACATCAACAAAAAAGCAAAAGCAATCCTACGTAACGGTATGTTACCAATCATTTGCTGTGGAGAAACTTTAGAACAACGTGAAGCTGGAGAAACAGCTGACTTTGTCTCTGGTCAAGTGAAAGCAGCTTTAGAAGGATTAACTGAAGAACAAATTGCTTCATTAGTTGTTGCTTATGAACCAATCTGGGCAATCGGAACAGGTAAATCATCATCTGCTGAATTAGCAAATGAAACTTGTGGCGTAGTGCGTAAAGCTATTGCAGAAGTTACATCAGAAGAAACAGCTGAAAAAGTACGTATTCAATACGGTGGATCTGTAAAACCAAATAATATTGCTGAATATATGGCACAAGAACATATTGACGGTGCATTAGTTGGAGGAGCAAGTCTAGAAGCTGATTCATTCATCGAATTATTGGAGGCAGTAAAATAATGAGTAAAATCCCATATGCCTTAATTATCTTAGACGGATTCGCAATTCGCGATGAAGTTAGGGGTAATGCGGTAAAAGCAGCGAATAAACCTAACTTTGATCGTTATTGGAACCAGTTTCCACATAACCAATTAAAAGCATCAGGACGGGACGTCGGTTTACCTGATGGTCAAATGGGGAACTCTGAAGTTGGTCATTTAAACATTGGTGCAGGTCGTATAGTATATCAAACTTTAACTCGTATTAATTTAGCGATTGAAGACGAATCATTTTACGTAGTACCTGAATTAGTTAAAGCTGTTGAAGAAGCAAAAAGAAAAGGAACTGCTTTACATTTAATGGGGCTATTATCTGACGGTGGTGTTCACTCACATTACGAACATTTAATTGCTTTAGTTAAATTAGCTAAAAAACATGGACTAGAAGAAGTATATGTTCATGGTTTCCTTGATGGTCGTGATGTTGGACCTAGAACAGCTGTGAAATATATCGAAGATACTGAGAAAGCTTTTGAAGAAATTGGTGTAGGTAAATTCGCAACAATCTCAGGTCGATACTATGCAATGGACCGTGATAATCGTTGGGAACGTGTTCAGTTAGCTTATGACGCAATCGTTCATGGCTTAGGTAAGACAGCGACTTCAGCTAAAGAAGGCGTAGAGCGTTCTTATGCAGAAGATGTTGTTGATGAGTTTGTTGTTCCATTTACAATTAAAGATGAAAACGACAAACCAGTTGGAACAGTAAACGATGGTGACTCAATCGTATTCTTCAACTTCAGACCTGACCGTGCAATTCAATTAGCTACAGCCTTATCAAATCCTGGATTTAACGATTTTGAACGTGGAGAAACTCCAACAGACAACTATATGACAACTTTCTCACCTTACAGTGATACGGTTGTAGCAGAAGTTGCATTCAAAAAAGAAAACTTAGTCAATACGGTTGGGGAAGTATTAGCAGATGCTGATAAGACACAACTAAGAATTGCTGAGACAGAAAAATATCCACACGTTACATTCTTTATGAGTGGGGGACGTCATAAAGAGTACGCAGGTGAAGAACGTGTCCTAATCCCTTCACCAAAAGTAGCGACTTATGACTTACAACCAGAAATGTCAGCTTACGAAGTAAAAGATGCCCTAGTGCAAAAAATCAACGAAGAAACGATTGATGCGATTATCTTAAACTTTGCTAACCCTGATATGGTTGGGCATAGTGGTATGTTAGAACCAACTGTGAAAGCTATTGAAGCAGTAGATGAGTGTCTGGGTGCTGTGGTTGATTTAATCCTTGAAAAAGGTGGAGCTGCGATTATTACAGCTGATCATGGTAACTCCGATGAAGTGATTGATATCGAAGGAAATCCAATGACAGCTCATACAGCAAACCCAGTTCCAGTGATTGTGACTAAGGAAGGTGTTGAATTAAGAGACGGAGGTCGCTTAGCTGACCTTGCTCCAACATTACTAGACTTAGTTGGTGTTGAGAAACCTGAAGACATGACAGGAACAAGTTTAATTAAATAAGCAAAACATCCGATATGCTTTGCTTTTTGAGCGAATAATTTATAGAATAGAAGAGTAAGGTATGGAGTCACTTCATGCCTAACAAATTAAAGGAGAGAATAAATTATGCCATTTATTACAGATATTTATGCAAGAGAAGTTTTAGATTCACGTGGGAACCCTACAGTTGAGGTAGAAGTTTATACAGAAAGCGGAGCATTTGGTCGCGGAATCGTACCTTCAGGTGCGTCAACTGGTGAACACGAAGCTGTTGAGTTACGTGATGGAGACAAAGACCGTTATTTAGGTAAAGGTGTCCTTAAAGCTGTTGATAACGTGAATAACGTAATCGCTGAAGCATTATTAGGCTATGATGTATTAGAACAACAAGCCATTGATAAATTAATGATCGAGTTAGATGGTACTCCAAACAAAGGTAAATTAGGAGCTAACGCTATCTTAGGTGTATCTATTGCTGTTGCACGTGCAGCTGCAGATTTCTTAAATATTCCTTTATACCAATATTTAGGTGGATTTAATACTAAATTATTACCAACACCAATGATGAACATCATTAACGGTGGATCTCACTCAGATGCACCAATCGCTTTCCAAGAATTCATGATTATTCCTTCAGGAGCAGAAACTTTCAAAGAAGCTCTACGTTGGGGTGCTGAAATCTTCCACGCACTTAAATCATTATTAAGCGAACGTGGATTAGAAACTTCTGTTGGTGACGAAGGTGGATTCGCGCCTCGTTTCGAAGGTACAGAAGATGGTGTTGAAACAATCTTAGCAGCAATTAAAAAAGCTGGTTTAGAACCAGGTAAAGATGTATTCTTAGGATTCGACGTTGCTTCTTCAGAATTCTACGAAGATGGCGTATACAACTATGCTAAATTCGAAGGTGAAAACGGAGTAAAACGTTCTGCTGAAGAACAAGTCGACTACTTAGAAGAATTAGTTAACAAATACCCAATCATCTCTATCGAAGATGGTATGGACGAAAACGACTGGGACGGATGGAAATTACTTACTGAACGTTTAGGAAGTAAAGTTCAATTAGTTGGTGACGATTTATTTGTTACAAACACTGAAGTTCTTGCTCGCGGTATCAAAGAAAACGTTGGTAACTCAATCTTAATCAAAGTTAACCAAATCGGTACTTTAACTGAAACGTTTGACGCGATTGAAATGGCTAAAAAAGCTGGCTATACAGCAGTTGTTTCTCACCGTTCAGGAGAGACAGAAGATACAACTATCTCTGACATTGCTGTTGCAACTAATGCTGGTCAAATTAAGACTGGTTCATTATCACGTACTGACCGTGTTGCTAAATACAACCAATTATTACGTATCGAAGATATGTTAGCTGATGTTGCAGCATACGACGGAAAAGACGCATTCTACAATTTAGATAACAAATAATTATTTGCAAGGTTGAAAAGGGCGACTAGCTAAGCTAGTTGCTCTTTTTTTGTGGTTCATAATTTTTATGCCGAAAACACTTACAATTTTAAGTAAACCTTCATAAAATAGTCATACTTGTCATGCATACTAAAGATAGTAGAGAAGTAAGAAAATATATATCTATTTTTAAAGAGGATATAAAAAATGAAAATCAATACAAAATTCAATAAAAAACTTCTCGCAATTCTGTCCCTTTCTGCACTGGCAAATGTTGCTCCTTTGGCACCAAATGACGGTTTAGCAAGTAACTTAGCACTTGTAGAAGCTCAAGCTTCAAGTGAAACAAATGCGAGTGATATCGAAGCAATTAAACATTCAATGATAGATGCAACACCTATAACAGAAGATCAATTTGCGAAAATCTCTGAAGATGCGTGGTTGGCTTATGTTGAACAAGGTAATAATCAAGGAGGAGACCCAAGTGCAGTTTATGACTGGGCCATCAAAGATTATCCAGAAGTATTTGAACCAGAAGCAACAATTTACCGTTCAGCAATGGTTGAAAACTACAATCTTGATGAACAAAGTTTAATTACTGTAAGTGATCGAGATTTATTATGTATGGTTAGAATATCAAATTTGGATGGCTGCAGGCGGTCAAGAAGATTTACCATCGTTGGCTAATGCTTTAGTGGAAGACCACGGAGTAGAATATGACCAAGATGATAATGAACGATTAGAAGCATTGAAAGAAATGATGTTAGCTTCTACACCTTTAACAGATGAACAGTTTAAGGCTATTCCTGCTCAAGATTGGTTAGCTTATGCTGATGAAGTCAATGAAGGTGATGGCGACCCAAGTACAGTTTATAATAATGCTGTCGAAGATTATCCAGAAGTATTTGAGGATACATTAAATTATTTTCGTGGAACTTTAGTTTCAGACTATAATTTAAATGAGGAATCTTTAAATTCAGTATCGGATATTGACTTACTATGGTTAGAATATTCAGTATGGGTTGATGCAGGTAACACTGAAGACTTTGACACATTAGCACAACGTCTCATTGACGAGCATGACGTGCTTGAAGATGATGACGAAGAATCGCCTGGTGATGAACGTCTAGAAGCGATCTAACTTCGATGATTGATGCAACACCTTTAACAGATGTCCAATTTGAAGCCATTCCAGCAAGTAGCTGGTTAGAGTATGCAGATCGAGTGAATGAAGGTGGTGGAGACCCAAGTACCGTTTATTACTGGGCTATAGAAGATTACCCAGAAGTGTTTGAGGATACATTAAATTATATTCGTGGAACTTTAGTTTTAGACTATAATTTAAATGAGGAATCTTTAAACTCAGTATCGGATATTGACTTACTATGGTTAGAATATTCAGTATGGGTTGATGCAGGTAACACTGAAGACTTTGAAACATTAGCACAACGTCTCATTGACGAGCATAACGTGATTAAAGATGACAACGAAGCGACACCTGGTGAAACTGAACTTGAAAGAATTAGAACGGTGATGATTGAGTCAACACCAATGACACCAGACCAATTCGAAGCGATTCCGGCAACAACTTGGATTTCATATATAGAGCAAATTAATGAAGAAGGTGGAGACCCAAGTACTGCTTATAACTGGGCATTGCGTGATTATCCAGAAGTATTCGAAGATACGATTGCTTACATTCGTGGAGAATTAATCAACCGTTATAATCTAGAGGAAGCTTCATTGAAGGAACGTATATCTGACCAAGAATTATTATGGGAAGAGTATACCGTTTGGTTACAGAACGGTGAAGAGAATTTAGAAGCATTAAGTCACGTCTTAGTTCAGGAATACGGAGTGTGTACAACATCGACTCAAGTTCCTGATGAAGATGAGGATAATACAGCACCGACATTACCGAATACAGGTGAAACTAGACCAAGTTATAGCACATATATTATGATTGCTCTTGTTGGACTAGTTGGAGCTGCTCTCTTATTAAGAGACTACTTTGTGAATAATAAAGAAGCTTAATGAACTTCACGCCGCTAGTTAACGCTAGGGTTTTTATTATGCCATTTTTTAACTCCTAAATAGAGTGCAAGAATTTGGAAGTATGGCTTATTTTCGATATAATTAAAGAGGATTTATTTCAAACGTATTATAGTATATTCAGATGAAAAGGAGCTATTATGCAATATTACGATCAACACTTACACACTTATTTTTCTCCCGATTCGAAAGAGGAATTTGAGAATTATTTATCTCAAAGTGAATTGCCTGTTGTAACGACAGAGCATATTGATTTCTATAGTCAGAATCAGTCGCATGATGATGTGATTCCAGATTATGAAGGTTATTCGAAGAAGATTGCGGAGTTGAACCAAAAATTTAATAATCGACTACTTCGAGGAATTGAGATTGGGTTTACTTATGCCGATCGAGATAAGATTGAGCAGTTTTTAGCAGGAAAAGACTACGATATTAAATTACTCAGTATCCATCATAACGGAAGACATGGTTTTATGACTTTAAACCACGATGTAAAGGACTTGAAGACACATCTAGAGGAATACTTTGGTTTGATGCTTGAAGCCGTTAGAAACGCTCCATATGCGAATGTTTTAGCGCATTTTGATTTTGGATTAAGAGGTTACGATAATGTGAAAGTAGAAGATTTACAGGATAGTGAAGAGTTACTTCTACAAATCTTTGAAACTATGGTTTCTAATGGACAAGCCTTAGAATTAAATACTCGCAGTATGTATCGTTATGATAATGACCATCTTTATGACTATGCGATTGATTTATTTAAAAGTGTTGGGGGGGATATGTTCACAGTGAGTTCTGATGCGCATGTGGCAGGAGATTATCAGTTAGGTTTTGAAGAAGCTTTTAATAAGTTAAGAAATCATGGTATTAATAAACTGGTCGTGTTTCAAAAAGGTATCGCTCATTACGTTGATATACCTCAATAAAAATAATACCTTCTTGCTGAGGCAAGAAGGCTTTTTTAATCAAATTCAATTTTAAATGATGCATCTTTATGCGCACGCCAGCATAGTTCTAATTGTTCATATGTCGTTTTGCCATCATTTAATGTCGGTAAATAGTCCATATCAAAAAAATCCATTCCAATTGTCTCACTGTTTGTTTTGAATTCTCCATTAATATAGTGACATTCCACGAAAATTTTAATAATAGTAAAAATTTGATTCACAGCATTATGCCGGTGATGGTCATGGATGGCAATAATTCGGTCTGCTTTACCAACCACACCAGCTTCTTCGAATAATTCTTTTTCGGCATTCGAGGAGACAGTTTCTGTAATATCCATCCAACCACCTGGAAGAGCCCAACGACCGTCATTCTCTTGGACTAAAAGAATTCTATCCTCTTTCCAAACAATAGCTCGTGTATCGACCTTGGGCGTTTGGTAGCCGTCTTCAGTATGGAATAGCGCTTTGATGCCCTCAAGGTCGCTATCGTTTAAGGTAGCGAGCATTTGCCAACTCATCTCGCGGATTCTCTGGAATCGTTCTTTATCATAAACATCTTTTGTGTAGTGAAGACCGGTTTGGGCAAGGGCTTGTAATTCTTTGGCCCATTCTAACCATTGTTTCGACATAGGGATCGTTTCCTTTCAGTTTACTAGATTTATTCGTTTTCTTGCACGTGGTCAACAATTTGGTGAAGGATGGTGAATACATGATCATCGTCTAATTCATAAATCATTGACTTACCTTGGCGCTCTGCTTTGACGAGGCGTGAGTCTCTTAATATCTTTAGCTGGTGAGATACTGCTGATTGCTCTAAATGTAGGGCTTCAACAATCTCAGAGACTGAGTGTTTTTGTTCTTTGAGTAAGTAAAGAATTGATAAGCGATTATAATCACTTAGTATTTTAAAGTAGCGACTGACCGCTAATATGTTTTCTTCATTTTGCATTTGATTACTCCATTCTTTATCAATACTGATAATTTATCATGTTTGAATTTGTTGTGTCAAAGAAAGTCGCATGATTGAATGATAAATTCGTGAGATTGCGGTTGATTGTTAATTAGGATTTACAGTATAATGATTATTAGCAGGAACATTAATTGATAATATATATAATAAATGATATTATGAGTAATGGATATTTTATAGAGGAGGTAAGACCTTTGTATCAAGTTTTACTTACAGCTTTGATTATTGTAGCAATTTTAATGATTATTTTTGTTGTTATGCAACCATCTAAGAGTAATGCAGCAAGTATGCTCGGTGGGGGCGATGACGGACAACCGAAGACACGTGCAAGAGGATTTGAAGTTTTCTTAATTCGTGCAACAACTATTTTAGGAATTTTATTCTTTGTCTTAACAATTACATTGGCTTATTTATCAAGTAAATAAGTTATATATTAATTAATCAGAACAATGTTCAAAGTAATTCGTGCTTGATGGATTGCTATATGGACTTGTTCTTTTTTTAATCTATTTAGTTTAACTATTAATCAATATCATGTAAACTTTGTTTATAAAGTTTTTGGGAGGGTTCATACTTGAAATTAAACGAAATAAAAGATGCAAAGTATTATGAAGGTGAGGATAAAGAAATTGGAATCATTTTATTCCACGCTTATACCGGTTCACCAAATGATATGAATCTATTAGCGAGAGAGTTAAATCGCAACGGTTATGGCGTCTTATGTCCAAAATTTGAAGGACATGCCACAAAAGATGTGAATGATATTTTGGATGCAGATATTACTACATTGAAGCAACAAGCCCTTAAGGCGGTTGAAGCCATGCAAGGTGAGTATGATAGAATACTTGTCTTTGGTTTGTCACTGGGTGGTATATTCGCGACATGGTTAATGACACAACCAAAACTTGCTATTCAAGGTGGGGGCGTATTTAACTCACCTGTATACACTGAGAATCCGATTGATGTAGAAGTACATTTTACTTCATATGTGAAAGCGATCTTCAAACGCTTCTCATCTGAAGATAATTACAATCAAGAGATCGACGGCATCCTCACTAAGCATAGAGACCAAATGAAGCAACTTGAAGCTTTCAAAAGCGAATTCCAAGGTCAACTAGAAAATATCGATCAACCCTTTTTCATTGCTCAATCTGGTAAAGATGAGATGATTAATGAAGAAGATGCAGAAAAATTACAAAATGCGTTAGTAAACGCGAAAGTGGACTTCAATTGGTTCCCAGAAAACACACATGTGATTACAGTGAACCGAAATCGCAAAGATTTTGAAGCGGCACTATTCGACTTTATAACAAGTTTTAAATAGTCGTACAATTAATATTGTACAGAAGGAGGGCACTATGAGGTTATCAAAATTAGAACAACGAATTTTAGAATTTTTACAACAGAACCCAGATAGGAATTATCAAACAAATGAAATCGCCCAACATTTTAATTATCAAGGAAGTAAAAATTTCAAGAAATTAGTCAAAGCTTTAGCATTTTTAGAGCGAATCAATGAATTAGAAGTAACAGATACAGGCCGTTTTAAAGCGAAAAGTACTAAAAAAGAAACGGCTGTCGGAACTTTCCGTGGAAATGATCGTGGATTTGGCTTTATTGATTATGATCCAGAGCAACCGGATTTATTTGTACCACCTGGAAAAGTTGGAAATGCCATGGACGGCGATACCGTTGAAGCAACAATTATTAAACATGTCAATCCATCAACAGGTAAAGGGTCAGAAGCTCGTGTAGATAACATTGTTGAAAGAGCATCAACTCAAATCGTTGGTGAATTTGTTGCCTATGATAAAGAAATGCGCGACTCAACTGGTTTTTTAGGCTTTGTCATTCCACAAGGAAAATTCAGCGATGAATTGAAAGTAGAAGTATTACCTGATGGCTTGAAACCAGTGAATCATTCGATTGTAATTGTTAAGATTAAAGATTACCCAACGATGGAGAAGCCTAACAATTTAACTGGTTTAGTTGCGAAAGAAATTGGTCATAAAGATGCGCCAGGTGTCGATATTCTCGCTATCTTATATCAATTCAATATTCCATCAGAATTCCCAGAACAAGTCTTAGAGGAAGCACAAGCGATTGAACAAGATATCAATCCAAAGGATATTGAAGGGCGTCGTGACTTAAGAGATGAATTAATTATTACGATCGATGGGGCAGACGCAAAAGACTTAGATGATGCAATATCATTAAAAAAACTAGATAATGGAAACTACCGTTTAGGTGTGCATATTGCGGATGTTTCTCACTATGTGACCGAGAATTCACCGATTGATTCGGAAGCTCTAGCCAGAGGGACATCTGTCTACTTAACAGATAGAGTGGTTCCAATGCTTCCACAAAGATTATCGAATGGGATTTGTTCGCTATTACCGAATGAAGATCGCTTAACTGTATCTTGTGAGATGACCATTAATTCAAATGGTCGCGTCGTGGATCAAGATATCTTCCTAAGTGTGATTAATTCTTCATATCGAATGACTTATACGGATGTGAATGGTATTCTTGCTGGTGATGAAGATTTAAGAAGAGAATACCATGAGATTTCTGAGATGCTGGATCAGATGAGCGAATTACACTTTATTCTGGAAGGTATGCGTCAAAACCGTGGAGCGTTAAGCTTTGAAACATCTGAAGCGCAAATTATTGTTGATGAAGATGGGAAACCAATAGATATCGTTCACCGCCAAAGAGGGGTCGGAGAAAGACTAATTGAGTCCTTTATGTTAGCAGCGAATGAGACAATCGCAAGAACATATACGGAGAAAGACTGGCCGATGATTTACCGTGTCCATGAGCAACCAGATGAAGAACGTATGCAACACTTTGCGGAGTTTATAACTGCGTTTGGTGTGGTCTTAAGAGGTCGCGCTGAATCAATTAAACCAAAACAATTACAAGAAGCTTTGAATGAATTATCTGATACACCTTATGAAGAAGTGGTATCGATGATGATGTTAAGAAGTATGCAACAAGCACGTTATACGGATGAACCATTCGGTCATTACGGTTTAGCTGCTAAAGATTATACTCACTTTACTTCACCGATTCGACGTTATCCAGATTTAATGGTTCACCGTTTAATTCATAAATATTTAAAAGCAACACCAACTTCAGAGCAAAAGAGAAAGATTTCTGAAAAATTACCAGACATTGCAGAACATTCCTCTAAGATGGAGCGTCGCGCAGTAGATGCCGAACGTGAAACGGACGCACTCAAGAAAGCAGAGTACATGTTAGATAAAGTTGGAGAACAATTTGAGGGAACTGTAAGTTCAGTGACGTCATTTGGAATGTTTATTCAATTAGATAATACGGTTGAAGGTTTAATTTCATTGCAAGAATTGAAAGATGATTATTACCGTTATGATCAACAACATTTAATTCTTATTGGTGAGAACACAAACAACGTGTACCGAATTGGTCAAAGAGTCTTAATTGAGGTTGAACGCGTAAGTGTTGAAGACCGAGAGATCGATTTCAAACTTATTGAATCGTATCCAACGGATAACAAAGATTTAGAACATGTGATTAGTGAGAATAAGAATCGTAGTGAGAAGAAAAGTCGTAAACCTAAAAGACAAAGTAACAACAGACAATCCTTTAAACAGGTTGCGAAACAATCGTCTAAAGGGAATAATAAAAAAGGCAAGAAATTCCAAATTAGAAAACGGAAAAAATAGCCTTTGATGCAAATGAGGGATGACTATGGCGAAACAGCAAGACAAACCATTAGCACAGAATAGAAAAGCACGGCATGACTATACTATACTAGAGACCGTCGAAGCGGGACTCGTATTACAAGGAACTGAAATTAAATCGATCCGACAAGGGAAGATAAACTTAAAAGATGGATTTGTTTCAATACGTCAAGGCGAAGCTTTCCTTAAAAATGTTCATATAAGCCCTTATGAACAAGGGAATATATTTAACCATGATCCGTTACGAAATCGGAAGTTATTACTTCACAAAAAAGAAATAGAAAAATTAGAACGCGAAGTTAAACAAAATCGCTTAACAATTATACCTTTAAAAGTATACATTGTTAGAGGGAGAGCGAAAGTTCTTATCGGATTAGCTGAAGGTAAAAATCGATATGACAAGCGTCATTCATTAAAAGAACAACAAATGAAGCGTGATATCGACCGTGCTTTAAAAGCAAGGTAATAAAAAAGTGCTTAAGATTTTCGAAATGAAAATTCTTAAGCACTTTTTTTGTTTGAAACGATTAAACTTTAAGCATTCGGATGTGTATGTTTGAATTCCCAACGGGCTAAGATTGGTGTCACAATACTTGAAATAACGACACCTAATGCAATTTGTGCAGTGGCACTTTCCACATAAATAGCATATTCAGGAGCTGAAAAGGCAATCAAAGCTGGAACTGACACGGACATACCCGCGATTGAAGATACTGCTAGAGACGATACACCATCTTCATGTAAGATTCTTTGTTCAAAAATAACTAAAATTGGGACTAATAGGGCGTAAAAGATTACTGTTAACAAGATACCTTGTAGTCCTGATTGAAGTGCATCGAATAAATTAATTCCAGCACCGAAGACCCAACCCATAAAGGGAGTTAACACCACTACACCAGGAGCTAAGTAATCTGCCATTTTTTTATCAAGATTTCCCACAATCATACCAAAGATAATTGGTACAAGCGTTGATAGAATAGGAGTCCAGTCAACTGGGGTAGATTGTGCAATACTGAAGACAAGCATAGGGTAAGCAGGGACACAGAATAGACCTACTAATCCAAAAGCATTCATATCATCTTGTGTTCCGTAGTCTTGTTCTAAGGCTAAATATAATGACGGGTTCGTACTACAGATGGCTGTAATTAATGCAATGGCACTAATACCTAAAACACCACCCATACCAAAGAATTGAATGTAAAGGAAGCCTACGACTAAACAAATAATTGTTTTTAAGACTAATAATAAACCTTGTTTTTTAAAGACAATGGGTAAACGTTTAATATCAATGCCTGCACCCGAACAGAAACAAGCTGCCCCAATGACATAATTTAATCCACTTGCTGTAAACAAGGCTTCACTCACACCGCCGAGGTTAGTAAAGAAGTTTGGTAGAAAAGTATTCATTAAAGCTGCGAGAAGCATTGGTACTAATAATAGGCCTCCAGGAAATTTTCGCATAAAATCATACATTATTTTAACTTTCTTTCTATTTTATTAACTATATATTTTACTCAATTGAATCATTAGACAATGAAAGAGACAAAAAAAGCGCCAATGATTTAACATTGGCACTTCAAACATTATTTGCTACTGCGTTTACGAACACCTTTATTAACATCTAATAAAACCGGTAAAATCATAGGAGAACGTTGAGTACGTTCAAATAAGATTGGTTTGATTTGATCAAAGATAATATCACGAATTAATTTTTCGTTGACGTTATTTCCGTTTTCATTTAAACCACGGTTAATTGCAGATTTCATAGCTTGTTGAATCTCTTGAATTAAATCAACCGATTCTCTCATATAGATAAAGCCACGTGACATAATATCTGGACCACTAATGAGTTGTTTGTTTTCGTAATCAATCGTTGCTGTAACAATAACTAAACCATCTTCCGAAAGTGTTTTACGATCTCGTAAGACAATATTTCCGACATCTCCGATACCACTTCCGTCCACATAGACGTCTTGGGCATTAAAGAAGCCAGCTCGTCTTGCGCTATTCTTAGTTAAAGCAAGCATGTCACCGTTTTTCATAATGAATGTGTTCTCACGGTCAATCCCAGTTAATTCAGCCAGTTTTGCTTGGATACTTAACATACGGTATTCACCATGGACTGGCATGAAGAATTTAGGCTTCATTAAACGTAACATTAACAATTGCTCTTGTTGACTACCATGTCCCGATGTATGAATGTTATTCACTTTACCATGGATGACGTTGGCACCAGTCTCAACTAGTTGGTTAATGACACGATTCACACTTAAAGTGTTTCCTGGAATCGGTGAACTTGAGAAGATGACTGTATCATTATGTTGAATTGAAATTTGACGGTGTGTCCCGTTTGCAATTCGACTTAAAGCAGCCATAGGTTCACCTTGAGAACCTGTACATACGATAATCATTTCTTCTGCAGGATATTGATCTAATTGACGATTATCGACAAAGATATCTAAGCCATAATCATCAATATAACCAAGTTCAGTCCCAGTTTTAATTGAGTTTTCCATACTACGTCCGAAGACTGCAATTTTACGATTTGTTTTAATCGCTGTTTCAACGATTTGTTGAAGACGTGACACATTCGATGCGAAAGTCGCAAAGATAACACGCCCTTCAACACCTTGGATAATATTATGAATCGATTGACCCACAACCCGTTCTGAGAGGGTGAAGGTTGGAATTTCCGCATTTGTACTATCACCTAATAGAAGTAGAACGCCTTCGTTACCAATTTCAGCCATACGGTGAATATCAGCAGGCTCTCCTACAGGTGTAAAGTCAAATTTATAATCCCCTGTAAAGACAATATTTCCTTCAGGTGTTTTTACAACAATACCGTATGCTTCAGGAATCGAGTGAACGGTTCTGTAAAAGCTAATTGACAATTTACGGAAGTTAACGACTGTATCTTCATTATATTCTGTAATTTCCGCATCACGTAATAAGCCATTTTCTTGCAGTTTGTCGCGAATTAACGCGGCTGCAAGAGGGTCAGCATAGATTGGCACATTGATTTGTTTTAATAGATATGGAATTCCACCAATATGGTCTAAATGCCCATGACTGATAAAAAGCCCTTTAACTTTATGACGATTTTCTAAGATATATTGAAAATCATTAATTACGTAGTCAATTCCTAATAATTCATCTTCCGGGAAGAGAATTCCGCAGTCTAAAATAACAATTTCGTCTTGGAATTGGACACCATACATGTTTTTCCCAATTTCGCCTAGTCCACCAATAGCGAATACTCCGACTTCATTGTTTCTAAGATTTACTGCCATCTAGGGTTTCACAACCTCAAAGTCAGGATTGTTTTCTTTTTCATATTCTAAGAAATCGCCTGATATTTCGGTGATGTGTTCGATCATGTATGGTGTAGTTTCAGATAAATATTCACGCACTTCACTTACTGCATTTGCTTCCACGTACATAGTTTTAGTATATTCACGACGTGGTGCTTCATTTTTTGTTTCTTGATAAAATACTTTAAATATCATTAATATTTGCTCCTTTTCATTAATTTGTTTTCAAACGAGTAGTGAATTTATTGAATTCACAGCTATAACCATTTTATCACATTCATTATTTCAAGTATATCCCAATTTAGTTAACTCATTTAAAAAGGAAAAAAACGGATGAACTTACTCCAATACTTCATATTATCCTTTCAAATCCAGAATAGTCAAATATTTTAACGCGAAATCACTTTTTTTAAAAAAGTAAAAATAAAATAATGGAAATGGCCTTTTTTTACGTATATATATATAGGCTAGTTTAAAGGAGTGAGATGATGATTGAAGGTGATGCTAAAAAACTAATACAAGTGGCAATCGATGAATCGGTTTCTGATATTCACATATTACCAACGAAGGAAAAGTATGTGATTCACTTCAGAGCGAATGGACGGTTAATGTTATTTGAGGAGAAGTCATTAGAGTGGGGAAAGCGATTGATTAGTCACTTTAAGTATTTGGCGAATATGGATGTAGGTGAGAAGCGAAGACCGCAATCTGGATCCACCGCCATTGAACTTGATGCTGAATCGGTAGAATTAAGGTTTTCAACCATCACAAATGTCTTATTACTTGAGTCAATGGTTATTCGAGTTTTACAAACTCAGAAGTTTGATCATGATCAAGTGGTGACTTACTTTCCACAAGACATTGATGAACTTCGGAAACTCACAAAAAGAAAGAGTGGGCTGATTTTATTCTCAGGACCGGTGGGTTCGGGTAAGACGACGACTATTTATCAATTACTGCGTGAGCTGATTCAACATGAGGCTTTACAAATTATAACGATGGAAGATCCAGTGGAGATATTTGAAGAGCGATTCTTGCAAACGGAAGTGAATGAAAAAGCCGGAATAACTTACGATTTGCTGATCAAATCTTCTCTAAGACACCATCCTGATGTCTTGATGATAGGAGAAATTCGTGATCAAGAGACTGCACGCATGTCGATCCGAGGAGCGTTAACGGGGCATCTAATGATTGCGACCATCCATGCTAAGAATGCCCGAGGAGTTATCGCAAGACTACAGGAGTTAAGTATTAGCGATGAACAACTCAGACAAACCTTAATTGGTGTTATTTCTCAAAGACTTGTGCCTTCCGCAATTCAAAAGGAAACGCACTATTCACGAGCAGCAATCTTTGAGATATTAGCTAAAGAAGCATTAAACGGCGTATTACATAATAATCACACATTAAGTCAGTACGATACGTTGAATAATAAATTACGAAAGGCTTGGGCGTATGGTTACATTGATGAAGCAACGTATACTAAATTCGAAATTATCTAAGGACTTAAAAATACCTAAGAACTTGCAAGCCTACTTATTGCAAACTTTAAGTGAGTTATTGTTAGAAGGATTCTCTATTCATCAAAGTTTAGTTTTTATGCGTGTTCTGATGAGGAAACAGACAACGGCGATTGACTATATCATTAGGCAGTTGGAGTCGGGAATTTCCTTTGAAAAGTCTTTACGTGCTTTAGGTTATTCAAATTCACTCATTGCTCAATTATTCTACGCTCAACGACAAGGAAGATTTACTGAGTCATTAGCTGATGCGAGTAAGCAATTAAAAGAGGCCCATCATTATAAGCAGAAACTTGTAAAAACCTTAGTCTACCCATTATTTTTAGCAGTGGGATTAGTTGGGATGTTATTTGCTATGAGACAATTTCTTCTACCGCAAGTCGCTAGCTTTATTTCGCAAGAAGTGTATGATGAGCAATATTTGGTTCGAGTTTTAGTTTATTTCTTTACTTATTTGCCACAGATTTTTGGAATATTACTAGCCTTCGTGTTAATTATCTATGGCGGCGTTGACATGTATTTGCTGAAACAAAGTGAAATGAGACGCTACCAAATACTAACTCAAATTCCATTAGTCGAAAAATGGGTAAGAAGTTACAGTTCCTATAAAGTATCAAAAGAGATTGGGCATTTCTTTTCTGGAGGGTATTCCATTCAACAAACGCTGACAGTTATCGTCGATTATCCGATTGATCCATTCTTAAGTGAACTAGCCATTGAAATACAAGAAAGAATGTTAAAGGGCGAAGACTTAGCTGTCATTCTAGATGAGTTAGATATCTTTACAAAGGAATTACCATTAGTAATTTACCAAGGTGAGTTAACGAGTCAAACAGCACAGAAATGTTATTTGTATTCAAGGAAAGTCTATTCAGATTTGATGAAGGATTTTCAAGCAAAACTTACTTTAGTCCAGCCAATATTGTTCATCCTAATCGGAATGTTAGTCATGTCGATGTATTTATTGATGATGTTACCTATGTTAACGATGCAAGGCATATGAAAGGATATAAAACATAATGAAAAAATTAAAAAAATTAAACAAAAAAGCGTTTACTTTAATCGAAATGCTTATTGTGTTGGTCGTAGTAAGTCTACTTATGGCAATTATTATTCCAAACGTTGCAGGACAAAGAGAGCGTATTAATGAACAGGCACGTACAAATATCGAAGAAGTAATTGAAACACAGTCAAATACGTATCAAATGGTGAATGGGTCTGAGGCACCAGATTTACAAACATTATTTGATGAAGGATACATTACTGAACGACAACTCCAAGAAGCTCAAAATTTATTAACGAATGATACCGGTAATTAGTATGTATGAATAAACAAGGCTATTCACTCTTGGAGTCCCTGGTAGTACTCGTCTTACTTTCAGCCATGAGTTTGCTACTAATGTTTCGTCCCAATGTCAACTTAAGTAAGCAAATTGAAAGTCGAATCTTCTTTGATGAAGTCATGAGTTACTTAAAGCAAGCTCAACAAATAGCAATCTTACAAAAGCGACTAATTTCAGTTGAGTTTCACGCCAGTTTAAATCAGTTAAGAATTAGAGATGCTTATAGTCAAGAAAGGATTGCGACGTTGGACGCTCCTGAACACATACAGTTTCAAATACCTTATATGTTTATGTATCTGCAAGGTGGGGGTGTGGATCAATTTAGAACGATTAGTTTTTATGACTATGCTCGTAATCAACGAATTTATTTAGTCTTTCAGTTAGGGAATGGTCAATTTGAATTACAAACATAAAGCCGGGTTTTCAATGATAGAAACGGTGATTGGCTTTTTCTTATTTAGTTCGATGATGCTTCTCTACTTGCCGGCTTATTATAATGAGTTGAGGCGGATAGAGGATGCGGCACAGACGAGTCAAGCCTGGCGCTTATTCTCTGAATTAGTGGATATCGAATTGGATGAGCAGATAGAAGATGAGGCGAAAGCACTTGTAAGCGAACAATTAATTCTAAATTGGGAAGCGTTAAATGAAGATAACGTGAGTGAATTCGCATGTGAATTAAATTATTGTTACATATCGTTAGAAGGTGGGAGTGAATTGTATGTCGAAATTCAAGACCTCAACTTTTAAAAAAGGATTTACTTTGTTAGAGGTAATAATCAGTCTATTCGTATTGAGTTTATTCATGCATTCCCTTATGACAATTTACAATAGTTACAACACAATTGAAACAGAAATTCGCACAGATCGCAGTGCGGATTTCTTACACTTTATGACGCTGCTTGAATTAGAATTGGAAAAATATACGGTAACAGGGGTCGATTCTAACATTATTCGCATTCAAAGTACTGAAACAAATAGAAGTAGTCGCATCATCAACCAGAACAATAAAATTTATATCGCCCCCGGTCATCAACCTTTATTGTACGACGTATATGCCTGGCAAGTATTTCAAGTTGCTAACAAAGTAAGTGTGACGGTAACCTTTAATAATGGACAAGTCTTTTCAGGCTTCATTTCAGTGAAACTTAATAGCTAGTTAGAGGAGTATAATGATGCGAAATAACAAACAAGGAATGGTAATGGTTTACGTTATTGTCTTTTTACTCGTTAGCCAACTCATCTATTGGGGCTTACTGAGACTCAATCAAATCAACTTAAGTCGGTATTTGAATTTTAATGATTATTACACAGCGAATATTCAAGAAGAACTTGTGATGAATTTATTGCCACTGATTGAACAGATGGACGCACAAAACTTAGAAGAAGCCATTAAGATGCGCTTTAATGAGCAGGCTATAGCTTATATGCCGAAACAAGTCTTAGACCACATTGATTCACACAAGCAATTTGGTGTCTTACAATTAACAGCTAACCAACAATACGAGCAACTATATGTCTATACACAAGAGGTATTTCTGCAAGATGCAGCACTAGACTATTGTGATGCATTCAATGCCATCGTTTGTAGTGGCGTGATTACACGACCAGGTCAAGTTGAAGGAACCAATCCAGAACTTGAAGCTTTATGGAAAGCGACTGAGGCATCTATATTAGACCAAGGTTTCCGTTTGAGTAAAGTTGATGACTTCCTACGAACATATGATTGGACTCCAGAAGATATTAGATTGTTACAAATACAAACTAATCATGGTCTCACAAGCTACTCCCGATCAAATGGGGTTGAAATGCGGTCAACGGAATTAATGCCACGGCAATTTAGTCGACGAGAACAAAGTGAACAAATGCGATATAACTACTCTGTTCGCTGGAGGGGCTACCTTTTCGAGAGAGAGTTCACTGAGGATATTTAAGCCATCCCTTCATTTAAATTAATAATAGCAACAAGTTTAACATCTATGTTTTATTTGATATAATACAACTATTGATTTAGAAAGAGGGCAAAGTATGAATAATAGAATAACTGAATTAAGATCAGAAATGAAAAAACAAAACTTGGATGCATTTTTAGTGACAACGCCTAAAAACGTACGCTACTTATCAAGCTTTACAGGATCAGCGGGTTTAATTGTTATTACGCCTGAACACGAATACTTTATTACAGACTTCCGATATACTCACCAAGCGAAAGAGCAAGCTGAAGGCTTCGATGTCATTATCCATCAAGGAAAAATGTATGAAGAAATTAGCGAACTTCTTAACGCAGAAGACGTTAAAGCTATGGGAATAGAAGCCGATGATATGAATGTTTCAACTTATTCTCGTTTAAGTGACTTATTCGAACCAATGTTAGTTCAAACATCTGGCGTCATTGAAACGATTCGTGAAGTTAAAAGCGAAGACGAAATTGAAACGATTCGTGAAGCTTGTGACATTACTGACCAAGCCTTTGAACATATCTTAACGTTTATCAAACCAGGTGTTACCGAAATTGAAGTGGCGAATGAATTAGACCGCTTCTTAAAAGGTAAAGGGGCATCAGGCATGTCGTTTGATACAATTGTTGCCAGTGGCGTAAGATCATCAATGCCTCACGGTGTTGCCAGTGATAAAGTAATTGAACACGGTGATTTAGTAACACTTGACTTTGGTTGCTACTACAAAGGTTATACTTCAGATATGACTCGTACAATTGCTGTAGGTGAAGTAGATCCGAAATTAGAAGAGATTTACAATATCGTCCTAGAAGCACATAACCGTGTAATTGCTGGAACTAAAGCAGGGATGACTGGTAAAGAAGTCGATGCCCTTGCACGTGATTACATTACCGAGAAAGGTTATGGACCAAACTTTGGTCATACAACAGGTCATGGGATTGGTTTAGATGTTCATGAAGGACCAGCGGTTGCTAGCCGAAATGAAAAACCATTAGTTGAAAACAATATCATTACCAATGAACCTGGTATTTATGTCTCTGGTTTAGGTGGCGTTCGTATTGAAGATGACTTAATCGTTAAAGCAGACGGAGTAGAAAGTTTAAACCGTAGTCCTAAAAAATTAATAATTGTATAGCACTTTCTAAGAAATTCCGCTACAATAAGGAAAATGCGAACATAGATGAGTAAAGTATATAAAGGAGGGCTATTATGGCTAAAATAACCGAAGTACCATTTGAAACTCAAGCGAAAGAAAATTTAGGTGAAATTAAAATTACCACAGGTGTCCTAGAATCAATTGCCGCTCAAGCAGCAAGCGAAATCGAAGGTGTTGCCTCTAAAGTAACTGGCTTCCAAAAAGAAGTAGGAAATTTCTTAGGGATGGACCGTGACCGTATTAACACAAAAATCAAAACTGAAAACAATTCAATCGTTGTCGACGTTGAAATCCGTGTTCTTTATGGGTACTCAGTACCTGAAATTGCTATCGCAATCCAAGATAAAGTGAAAGAACAAATTCTATTCATGACCGACTTAGCAGTGACAGAAGTGAATGTTCACGTTATGTCAGTTGAAACTGAAACTACAGAGTCAGATGCAAGTATTGTTGAAGAAGCTTTTGAAACAATTGGTGAAGCTTTTGAGTAAGAAAGTTGTGAAGCGACGCGAAGTGCGTCAAGTTGTTGTCCAAACACTTTATCAGATGATTTCAGCACACAAAGATTTAGATATCAACGAAGCTGTGGCTTATGTATTGGAAGCGGGCGTATTTCCTGAAGAAGGCTATGAAGGAATCGACAATGAATACTTTTATGAGCTCATCGAAGGTGTTCGTTCAAAAGAAACCGAAATTGATAAACTCATTGAACCTTATTTAACAGGTTGGAGTTTAGATCGAATCGCACGCATTGATTTAATTATTTTACGCGTTGCATTCTATGAAATCTTTTTCGTTTCAAAAGAAGAAGTTCCAAATAATGTAGCAGCTGACGAAGCGATTGAATTAAGTAAATTCTTTAGTGACGACAAATCACGTCAATTCGTGAGTGGTGTTGTTGCAAAAGTATTAGATGATACTAAAGCCGAAAATGAATAAGCAGAAAAACGCGATCCATTCAGTTGGATGGCGTTTTTTGCTATCTAATACTAAATATTATTCACATTTACGAAAAATGTATGAATAATATTTGCATAAATGCCTCAGAGTAAAATTATGAAATATTCTGTGATATAATAAAAGTACATAAAAATTATAAATGGGGTATATAAATGAAAAAAAGATTACTATTATCAGCAATGGTTGCCTTAGTCGGTGCACCATTAGCTCAACCAGTATTAAACTTTAATACAGATGGTATTCAACACGTTCAAGCACAAGAATCACAATTAGTTGCCTTAGGTGGCTCATTAGATCAAAACCAAGCACAACAAACATTACAATTGTTAGGTGCAAACGGCGTTGATTCAAGCAACATTATCTATGTTGATGGAACGATGATTAACCAATACTTACAAGATGGTTCAGGTCCAGGAACAGTTGTATACTCAAGTGCATACATCCAAGGTATGAACGAAGGCTACGGTGTTCAAGTTCAAATCGTCACACCGCAAAACATTACTGGCGTATCAGCAACAACTTACCAAAATGCTGCAATTACTGCCGGTGCGCGTAACGCTCAAATCCGTATCGCAACAGTATCTCCTGTAACAGGTGAAGGAGCTTTAGCAGGTGTTTATGCGTTATTAGAGCAACAAGGTGTTGCATTAAATCCTGAAGATGTTCAAGTAGCTCAAAAAGAAATTTCGTTAGTAAATGAAATTATTGAGAGCGAAGGAGCAACGATTTCTGATTCACAAGTCAACCAAATGATTTCAGAAATTAAACAAGAAATTGTAAATACTAATATTAATGCTGAAAACTCAGACGTCAATGTTGATAACAGTGAAGAAACTAACACAAATATTAATAATATCGTCAACAACATTACAAACAATTACGGCGTATCGGATGAAGAATTACAACTTGCTTTAGAAAAATTCGCACAAGAGTTTGCTAATACTGAAGCAGCACAATCTGAAGATACAATTGGCCAACTTGAACAAAGTATCCAAGAAGATTGGACAGATGTGTTAGCTGGCTTAGAAGGTTCAGTTCTAGCTGAGGAATTATTAGCTGCTGAACGTGTGGACTTCTCGGACACTGAAACTTATCACCCAATCTTACAAGCATTCTCGGATGAACTATATCGAGTGATTGAAGCCGGTGAAGTTGTTGACCGTGTTTATAGCGATACATTTATCTTTGAAGCAATGTCTCCAGATTTAACATCTGAAGAAAAATCTGCTTTAAACCACTTAAGAACAGTAATGTATCAATACGCTGCGAACCAAGATGAATTTATTGCATCTGGTGAGTATCAACCTGGTTTTACAAGCATTAAAGAAAACTGGACAAACAAATTAAACGCTTTTGAAGGCTTAAAAGCATCAGATCCAGTTCAAGCAGAAATTATTTCACGCTTAGCGATTGCTACTGGTCGCGCACCGCAAGTGTATAACTATGTGAATCCAACTCAAGAAGGAACTGTTATTTCATTAGAAAACATGTGGGATAATCCAGCGGGTAACCAAGCTGATTTCACAATATATTCATTTGACGTTGCGACAGACGAGATGAGTGAATTAGATGTTGTAACGAATGAGATGGTTCCATTACAAGCTGCTTACGACTTTAACGCTATCTACGGAGTTTCTGTAGAGAACTTATACCAATCAAAAGTTGAAATTCCAGTAGACTACACTCTTCCTGGTTATGTTCCAGAAGAATCAGAAGTAGAAGAAACAAGTTCAGAAGAAGAGACAAGTGAAGATGAAGTTTCATCTGAAGAGTCACTTCCAGAAGACGTTCCTTCTGAGGAAGTTCCAGTCGAAGAAGAGCCAGGTGAAGACTTACCAGAAAGTGAAGCAACTGAAACGGAAGAACAACCTGTAGAGGAATTAACTGATACTGTTGAATAATCAACCAGTTAGATTCTCAATGACAATTCAATAAATAAGCATCGAACTTTAAATATTATGAACTCAGCTAATTTGCTGAGTATGATATTTAAAGTTCGTTTTTGTGATTAAAACGTTTGTCCTAAACAATTCGGATGATGTGGTCGGGTACTTACTTTAAATGCCGACTAAGATTGTTAGATTTTACGATTTCAGTTATACTGAGTCTACGAATTAAAGTAACCGATGGGGTTTATAGATATCGGTTAATCTAGAAATTAAATTGCAGAAAGAAGGCGATCCGATGTCTAAAACTCAAGTCTTAGATGGAAAGCAATTATCGTTACAACTACGTGAAGAATATAAACATGCGGTAGAAAAGCTGAAGGGAAAGCATATCACCCCGAAATTAGTCGTAATTACTGTTGGTGAAGATCCAGCAAGTAAAATTTATGTTGGGCAAAAAGAAAAAACGGCTCGATATATTGGCTTTGATTTTGAGTGGCTCACTTTAAAACATTCGATTACTCAAGCTGAATTACATGAAACGATTGAAGGGTTAAATGATGACCCAACAGTCACTGGGATGATTGTTCAATTCCCACTACCAAAACATTTAAGTCAAGTGGCAGTAACAGAAGTTATTCGACCAGATAAAGACGTTGATGGCTTTCATCCTTATAATATGGGGAAAATTGTCGAAGGCACTGGCGATTTATATCCTTGTACACCAAGAGGAATTTTACGTTTACTTGACCGTTACAATATCGATATTAAAGGGAAAGACGTTACTGTTGTAGGTTACAGCCAAATTGTTGGGAAACCATTGTCGATTTTATTAGCTAATATGGGCAGTACTGTCACAATTACACATCTCTTAACGCGAGAATTGCATCAACATTTAATTCATGCCGATGTTGTTATGGTCGCTGCCGGTTCACCGCATCTGGTAAACGAAGAGGATTTAAAAGAGGGCGCGATTGTCATTGACGTTGGGATTAATCGTTTAGATGATGGGAAACTCGTCGGGGATGTTGATTATGAAGGGGTATTTGATAAAGTGAGTGCCATTACTCCAGTACCTGGTGGCGTTGGACCAATGACGGTCGCGATGTTAATGGAACAAACGATTCTATGTGCTTGCATTCAACATGGATTAAATAGCGAGGATTATATAGACGGAGTTAGTTTATGAGTGAAAAAAATCAAGAGTACTTAACAGTACAAGCGTTAACCAAATATATTAAAAGAAAATTTGATGTCGATCCACATTTACAACGAGTGTTTGTTGTAGGAGAGGTGTCAAATTTTCGCTTGAGACCCAATTCCCATCAATATTTTAGTTTGAAAGATGAAGGAGCAAGAATTAGTGCAGTGATGTATCGTTCGGCTTTTCAACGCGTCAAGTTTAATATTGAAGAAGGGATGAAAGTATTCGTTACCGGAAAGATTACTTTATATGAACCCTCTGGCGCATATCAAATCGTGATTGATAGTATTCAACCAGATGGTATTGGTGCTTTATATCAACAACTTGAACAATTAAAAGAAAAATTCAAAAAAGCCGGTCTATTTGACCGACCTAAATTACCAATTCCACGCTTTCCTAAGAAAATTGCCGTTATCACGAGTCCAAGTGGAGCAGTGATTCGCGACATTATTACGACCATCAATCGTCGCTATCCCATCGTTGAAATCATTGTCATTCCAACCAGAGTACAAGGGAAAGAAGCCGCTGGAGAAATCGTGACAGCCTTCAATAAAGTGAAAGATAGACAAGACGAATTTGACACAGTCATTGTTGCACGTGGGGGAGGTTCTATTGAGGATCTTTGGTGCTTTAATGACGAGCAAGTCGCGATGGCTATTCTAAATTGTCCGCTTCCAGTAATATCTTCTATTGGTCACGAAACAGATACAACCTTGTCTGATCTTGTGGCTGACATTCGAGTTGCTACGCCGACTGCTGCGGCTGAAATTGCTGTACCAGTCTTACAAGAAGTATTAACTTACTTAACTCAGATGGAAGAGCGCGTATTTTATTCAATGAATCAACGCATTCAATATATGCGAAAGTATTATGACCGCTTTGCTCAATCTTATGTCATGACTCAACCAGAGAGATTATATCAACCATACATGCAACAGCTAGACTTAGCGATTGAAAGACTGAATAATAACAAAGATAATTACTTTACAGAGCAAAAAAATCAAGTAAATGTGTTAAAACAACGACTGTCCTTACAACAACCGCAAGGGCTTATTAATCAATATCAAAAAGATTTAACGGCTTTTACGAAACAATTAAATCGTAATATGGAACAATATCAATACAATAAGAAAGTTGTCTTTGGCAATCTCATGCAATTGCTTGACGCATATAGCCCATTAAAGAGCGTTCAAAGGGGTTATGCTGTCGTGACTTCAAAAGATAACATTGTAAAACATATCACTGAAGTTGAAAAAGATGATATGATTAAGGTAAATTTAAGTGACGGACAAATTGAAGCACAAGTAACAAAAACATCCACAGACAATATATTTCAACAGCTTTCTGATATAGAGAAGGAGTAAACAATGGCAAAAATAAATCAACCAGAAAATTTCGAAGAAGCATTACAAGAATTAGAACAAATTGTATCTCAACTTGAAAAAGGCGATTTACCTTTAGAAAAAGCGTTAGAATCTTTCCAACGCGGTGTAGAATTAAGCCAATATTGCCAAAAATCTTTAACTGATGCAGAAAGCACAGTCGCTAAGATGATGACAGATAAAGGTGATGTTGAATTAGATAGAGAGGTTATGAATGACTAAACAAGATTTAAACGATTTAAGAAATGTATTTGAAACTGAATTAGACAAACATATTCGCCTTCTTCAAACGCCAATCGAAATGTTAAAACCAATGATTTATTCATTAAAAGGTGGCGGCAAACGACTACGTCCGTTACTATTACTGGCTATTTTAAACGCAGAATCTGAGAAACATATGAAAAAAGGAGCGACTACAGCTGTTGCTTTAGAATTTATTCATACGTATTCTTTAATTCATGATGATTTACCAGCGATGGACAATGATGACTTAAGACGGGGTCAACCAACCGCTCATATTAAATTTGATGAAGCGACAGCTATCTTGGCAGGAGATGCATTACTAACGGATGCATTCTGCCTGATTAGTGATGATTCAAAATTAAAGAGCAAACAAAAAGTTAAAATTATTTCTTTACTGAGTTCTGCCGCAGGTTCACACGGGATGGTCGCAGGTCAACTAGGGGACATGCAAGCGGAGAATAAAGAAATTACGTTAGAAGAATTAAATCAAATTCATGAATTTAAAACGGGGAAATTATTTACCTTTGCGACACAAGCCGCAGCCATTATTGGAGAATTCACTCCTGAAGTTGAAGAGTTATTAGTAAACTTTGGTGAAACCTTTGGCGTTTTATACCAAATTCATAATGATTTACTTGATGTGATTGATGACAGTTCGTTGTCAGGAAAAGGTCATTCAAGTGATGAATTCAACAAGAAATCAACCTATCCAAACTTACTTGGTTTAGAAGAATCTAAAGAAGTTTTAGGTCAAGAACGTGAAAAAGCCGAAAAAATTATTGAAAAAATTACAAAGTTGAGTGGAACGGATTATAGTATTTTAAATAAATTTCTCTCATTTACAGATATAGACTAAGGAGTCATATGAAAAAAGAACGATTAGATAAATTAGTAGTTCAATCAGGACTAACAGACACACGTGAACAAGCGAAACGCTTAATTATGGCAGGGCAAATTTATGATGCGAATAACCAGCGCTATGATAAACCTGGCGAGAAGATTGATATTACAAAAGAACTACACATTAAAGGCAAGACAATTCCTTACGTGAGTCGCGGAGGCCTAAAATTAGAAAAAGCGATTAAACATTTTGGTATCGATATGACTGATCATATATTACTTGATATAGGTTCTTCTACCGGTGGTTTTACGGATGCAGCCTTACAAAACGGTGCAAAGTTAAGTTATGCCTTGGATGTAGGCTATAATCAATTAGCTTATAAATTACGTCAAGATGAGCGAGTGGTAGTGATGGAGCGTCAAAACTTCCGTCATTCAGTGCCTGAGGATTTCACGGAAGGAACACCAACGATCGCGAGTATTGATGTCTCGTTTATTTCACTTGGATTAATTTTACCACCACTTATTCCAATCTTAGAACAAGACGGATCGGTACTAGTGCTTATTAAACCACAATTTGAAGCAGGACCAGAGCGTGTCGGTAAAAAAGGGATTATTAAGGATATGACTGTTCATAAAGATGTCTTACATGAAGTCATCGATATGATGTGCCGTATCGGCTATACCATCGAGAATTTAACTTATTCACCAATTACTGGTGGCGAAGGAAACATTGAATTTCTCGCCCATATTAAAAACTCAAAAGAATTGAACAATGATAGTAAAGCAAACATAAATATTGAAGAGATAGTGCAAATAGCACACGATAATTTATAAAAACCAATGGGGTGAAGTTATGCTACAAAGTTTAACAATTGAGAATTTTGCGATTATTGAAGCAGTGAATATTGATTTTACCGAAGGGATGACGGTTCTTTCAGGTGAGACAGGAGCCGGGAAATCAATTATTATTGATGCCCTAGGTATTCTTTGTGGTGGTCGTGGGTCAAGTGATTATATTCGACACGGAGACGATAAATTATTAATTGAAGGCTTATTTTCTTTTGATTATTTACCAGAAGACTTAGAAAATGTCTTAGTCGAATTTGGCTTAAATGTTGATATCGCTATGGATGGTCTGATTATTCGACGAGAAATTAATAAATCAGGAAAAAATACCATTCGAATTAATGGCCAATTAGCTAACGTCACCTTACTCAAAGAAATAGGGAACTATCTTGTAGATATTCATGGACAAAATGAACATCAAGAATTGTTGGACCGTACAAAGCATTTATCTTTATTGGATAATTATGGCAATAAAAGAATTAAAAAAGACTTGGAGGACTATCAGAAAGCTTATATGACTTATAGCCAACTTCGTAAAGAATGGCTAGATGCTCAGCAATCTGATACGAATGACCGCCAACGAGTAAACTTCCTTGAATTTCAAATTAATGAGATCGAAGAAGCTCAAATAGTTATTGGTGAAGATGAAGAACTCGAAGAGATGAGTAAACAATTGCAACACGCTCAACAAATTAATCAAAATATGAGTACTATTAATAGTTTACTTAGCGAATCAGATCAAAGTGTCATCACGCAATTAGATCAAATCTTGTTACTATTAGAAGAGATTAAAGATTATCAACCTCAACTCTCAAACATCCATGACGAACTCTCGTCATCTAAATATGACTTAGAAGAATACAGTCATCAATTGGCCGCACTTGATAATGACTTCGATGAAGAAAATCAAACCATTGATCAAGTTGAAGACCGATTAGGCGAATTAAGTCGCTTAAAGCGAAAGTATGGGATGGAATTAAGTGAGATATTAGATTATTTCAACGAAATATCTGAAGAAGTTTATCAAATTATTCATCGGGAAAGTTATCTTGAAGAACTTGAAGCTCAATTGAGTGAAGCTTATCAAAGTGCGTTAGATAAAGCTAAACAACTTAATGACAAAAGACAATCCATTGCCCAAGATTTAATTTCAGCCATTGAAGCAGAATTAAAAGATTTATATATGGAGAATAGCCGCTTTACAGTTCGATTTAGTGAACCTAGTATTGATACGGCTTTAAACATGGTTAATATCGATGAAATTGTGAGATTAACACCAACTGGCTTTAATAGTGTGGAGTTTTATGTCGCAACTAATGTGGGAGAAGATAAAAAACCATTAGTTCAAGTCGCTAGTGGGGGAGAGTTATCGCGTTTTATGTTGGCATTGAAGACCGTATTTAGTCGCGAAACATCACCAAAAGTGATGGTATTCGATGAGATAGATACTGGGGTCTCTGGCCGAGTTGGACAAGCCATCGCTGAAAAGATTCGCGAAGTATCCCAATATCATCAAGTATTTTGTATTACACATCTCCCACAAGTTGCAGCGATTTCGAATAAACAATTGTATATCTTTAAGCAAGTCGAAGATCAAAAGACAGTCACAAATGTGAAGCAGTTATCACCGAATGAACGTATTGAAGCCATAGCACTCATGCTCTCAGGAAGAGATATGACTCAAACGTCACTTCGTATGGCTAAAGAATTATTAAAAGAATATCACCCAATGAAATAGAAGTATAAAGGATAATGTACATGGATTTAAAATCAATATCGATACTCGTCATAGCAGGACCTACGGGTGTAGGAAAGACGCAACTGAGTATTGATTTAGCGAAAGAATTTAATGGTGAGATTATCAATGGCGATAGTCTGCAAGTGTATAAGCACTTAAATATTGGAACAGGAAAAATTACAGCTTCTGAAATGGACGGTGTTCCCCACCATATGCTTGATATTCTTGAAGTTTCAGAACCTTATAACGCAAGTGAATTTAAACATGAAGCTACAAAATTAATCAACAAAATTCATCATAGAGGGAAACTACCGATCATCGTTGGTGGAACAGGACTCTACTTAGAAGGCTTGTTATACGACTTAGAATTTGGGAGAGACGATAGCCAAGATGAGGTAGTTCGAAAGGGGTTAGAAGAACAAGCGTCAGAATTAGGTAATTTAGCCATGTGGAACCGATTGAACGAACTCGATCCAGAAGCAGCCAAGAAAATCCCATACCAAAACCTTCGCAGAACCATTCGTGCGCTTGAGGTTATTCAAGTAACGGGAAGGTCTTTTTCCAGTCAAACAGGACACGACACAAAAAAATCGGTATTTAATGAATGCTTATTAGTATTAAATCGCGAACGAGAAGCATTATATGATAGAATAAATTTAAGAGTGCATGAAATGGTCAAAGCCGGCTTAGAAAACGAGGCAAAATGGTTATATAATCAGGCAGAAGGTGCCGATTGGCAAAGTGTGAAAGGTATCGGCTATAAAGAATGGTGGCCTTACTTCAATAATCAAATGGATAAAGAAGAAGTCATTGTAACAATACAACAAAATTCCAGACGTTATGCAAAACGACAATTAACGTGGTTTAGAAACCGTATGAATCACCCACAATGGATCGATATGACGAATGAAGAAGACGCAATAAACGAAGCTTCACGTATAGTGAAAGAACATTTAGAGAATAATTGAAAGGTTGATAAAAAAATATGATTGAGACTGAAAATCACCCCGAGAGGGTACTTATAGTCGGAGTACAAACAGAAAACATTTCAGATTTAAAATTTGAAACGATCATGAAAGAAATGAAGGCACTAACGGAGACAGCTAATGGTCTACCCGTTGGAGAAATCACTCAAAAATTAAGACGCATCGATCAGAAATCCGTCGTAGGTAGTGGAAAACTAATGGATGTTCGTGATTTTGTCATTAACTCTGATATTGATTTAGTTATCTTTTTAAATAGATTATCACCAAACACAAATATGTATTTAGAAGAACAACTTGACGTAAAAGTCATTGACCGAGTACAATTGATTCTTGATATATTTGCTCAAAGAGCGCGAAGCCAAGCAGGGAAACTTCAAGTTGAACTAGCTCAATACCAATATTTACTTCCAAGAGTCATCGGTCAAGGGACATCATTATCTCGACTAGCCGGTGGGATTGGAACTAGAGGACCCGGTGAGACTAAACTAGAACAAGATCGTCGTGTCATTCGTGGTCGCATTCATACGATTGAGAAAGACTTGAAACAATTGGAAGAACACCGTGAAAGAACGCGTATTAGAAGACAGTCTGGGCGAGAATTTAATATTGGTCTAGTAGGTTATACAAACGCAGGGAAATCAACCTTGTTACGCGAATTAACTGAAAGTGAGACGTATGTTCAAGACCAATTATTCGCAACCTTAGACCCTTTAACGCGTAAGTTAGAAATTAACGGTCATGATGCCTTCACTATTACAGATACGGTAGGTTTTATCGATGAACTACCTACAGAATTAATTCATGCATTTAATTCAACATTGGAAGAGATTCGCTTTGTGGATTTATTAATCCACGTCGTAGATGCCTCTCATCCAGCAAGCAATATGCATGAAGATACCGTCGTAGAGTTGTTAAAAGATTTAGATATGGATCATATCCCAGTCTTAACTGTCTACAACAAGATAGATAAAGCAGATACAGGTATTGAACCGACATTGCAACCAAACGTAACTATCTCTGCACTGGATAAAAAAGGTATTGAAACTTTAAAACAAGCGATTTGGGATATCTGTATATCGAATGCAGAAGAATTCCAAGTAGAAATTCAACCTGAAGAAGCTGAATTATTAGCGCTATACCGACAAAAAACTTTAATAAAAGACATTGAATTTAATGAAGAATATCAGTATTATATACTATCGGGATATCGACGACGTCTAACTGATATAAGAAATGAGGAATAATATGATAACAATGAAAGATTTTGTTCCTGAAAAAGAACCAATCTTAAGAGAACAAGCTAGGCCAGTAGAGTTTCCAATCAATGAAGAATTGAAAGAAACAGCTGTAGCGATGAGACAATTCTTAATAAACAGCCAAGATCCAAAAATGGCTGAAAAATATAACTTGCGTCCAGGTGTAGGAGTAGCAGCACCACAAATTGGTATCGACCAACAAATATTTGCTGTATATTTAATGGATTATGATGAAGAGGGAAATGAAACTGAACCTCTGATTGATGAAATTTTTGTTAATCCAAAAATCATAAGCCATGCGGTTCAAAAAGTAGCGTTGAAAGAGGGCGAAGGCTGTCTTTCAGTTCCTCGTGAAGTACCAGGAATCGTTCCAAGACCTAAACGTGTAACGGTTAAATATAATGATTTAGAAGGTAACGAAAAGAAAATTCGTTTAAGAGATTATCAAGCAGTGGTTGTACAACACGAAATTGATCACTTAAAAGGAATCTTATTCTACGATCATATTGATGAAAAAACACCTTGGGAACCAGATGAAGATACAACATTGATTTAGTGAGAAAAAATACGGCAACTCTTTTAAAAATATTATTGACAAATCAGTCAATCATGGGCTATACTATAAGAGTTGTCAGTATTGATTTGGTCTAGTAGCTCAGCTGGATAGAGCATTCGCCTTCTAAGCGAACGGTCGCAGGTTCGAATCCTGCCTAGATCGTTGACTTATCAAAGTTTCTATGGAAATAATGAAGTAAAGCGTTCGGTCAAACCGAAAATATCCCTAGTTTTATCCCTAAATTTAGGAAAGTAATACTTTTGACGAGACGTTTTATTAAGAAGTTTGATACAGGAATTAGTAAACATTTAGGTGAAAATTATGAAGGTGTAAGCAATCATCATGCTGATCCTGATCCTGATCCTGATCCTGATCCTGATCATATCATTTACCAACTTGTTAGAACATCAAGCAACTTAAAGCAATGGGGTATAGAGAACTTACACTGTGCGATTACCGTTATCTCATTGAGAAATATATTGAAGTTACTAAAGTGAGTTTATTATCTGAAATGGATAAGGACCCACTTCTTTTGAATGTTAATCATAATAACGTATCTCAAAGTAAAAAGTTGATACGATTGAAGTTAATGAAAGCATTACTGAACAGATGGGTATAGTGAAGGGTTAATTGAGTTTGAATTTTGGAAAGATATCACCATACGAGTTGATGAAGATATTAAAGAAGGGTTAACTAAACTTGAATTTGGAATACCATTAAAACATCTTGATTTTACTAATTTTGTTGAGTTAAGAGATGGTTGTATCTTTTTATTAATCTGGGAAACAGGAATTAGATTAGGTACGGTGTCAAGAGTAACGGAAGATATGGTGGATTTTAAAGATAAATTGATTCATTATACTGGTGAATCTATGAAGAATAGGAAAAGATTATCCTTACCTTTGTCAGACGTTTTATTAGAGATGCTGAGAGTACTCATGAGAGTAAATAAGACAGTATTAAAGCATAATAAACTTGAGCCAGATCAGCATTACTTATTTATTAGTTCATTAGGCAATCTTATGGATAGTCGTTCTTTTGGTAAGAGAGTGTATAGATATAAGAAGTTAACAGGTTTTAAGAATATTAACTCACACCCTATAAGATGTGGATTTTCTAAAAGATTATTAGATAAAGGTGTAAATATTGCAACAATCAGCAAGGCATTGAATCATAAGAGAATTTACACAACAACTAGGCAATTACATATTGGAATGAAGAAGTGATTGCAGCACTAAGAGACTTATAAAAAGTATAATAAAAACCCTAGCCATATTAGGTACTGCGCCATAAAATGAGACAACAATAAAAACACTGTTTGTTAGGCTGCATCGAAGTCGGTATTCTACCGGCGATAGGTAGCCTAATTTTTGTTGAATTCGATGTTGATTATAATTCTTAATGTAATGTTTGACAATATCTATTACAATGTCATTAGAGCAAATTTGCTCTGTGTTTATGTAGAAAGCTTCACACTTTGCGAGGAATGGAAGCTTTCGATGGGGGCGTTATCTGCAGGGGTTCCTTTACGGGACATGCTTCGGATAATGCCTTTTTCTTTACTTAATAAATAATAGTCTTTAGAGGTATAAACACTTCCTTGATCACTATGAAGCATCACGCCTTCAGATAATTCCAACTGATTCAGAGTATCGATAACAAAAGCAGTATCTTGTTTATCTCCAATTGTAAAAGCTACAATCTCTCCATTATATAGATCCATAATCGATGATAAATACAACATGGAATTTTCGAATGGTAAATAAGTAATATCTGTGACCAATGTCGTCATCGGTTGGTCTGCTTGAAATTGTCGATTTAATCGGTTCTCCGTTAAGTAGTAAGGTTTCCCTAACCGCATTCGTTTTTTAGGTCGTACACGGCAATTCCAACCATTTTTTTGCATGATACGTTGGACACGTTTAAGATTGATAGGTTCGTCTAATTCTTTATTTAATTCATGATGAATTTTGCGGTAGCCATATTTATAGCCTTCTGCTTTGCATAACTCACCGATTCGCTTCACAATCGGATCCTCAGTTTGATTTAAGTATTTCTTTTTCCAACGGTAATACGTCGCACGAGCCACATCTAGCGTTTCAAGTAACAGTGAGATCGTGTATGTTTCTTTCAGTTCCTCAACAAGTTTTACAACGACTTCTGGTACCAACTCCTTTCCATTTCTTTGTACTTTTTTAGTATCTCTAACTCTGTTGCCTGTCTACAATTTTCCAATTTTAGTTGTTCGACTTCACTTAATTCTTCCTGTCCCTTACCGTAACTATATTGTTTACCTACTTGTTGGTCAAAGCGATGTGATTCTCCCTTTCTATACCATCTCCACCAAGTTTTGACCTGGCTAATATTTTTAATGTTAAGTGCCTCTTGTATTTCTTTATTGGTGTAACCCGTTTTCTTCATCTCGATACATTTCCATTTTGTCTCAGCTGAATATGCGATTCTATTCATAACAAATAACACTCCCTTCAGATCCATTTTACATGAATTCAACGGGAGTGTTTTTATCTTTGTCTCACTGAATGGTGTCAGTTCGCGTGTCATTGTTCACACTAGCTATCTTTTATATCACCGCATATGAATGAATGCAGATTTTATCTGATCATTAGTATGTGTTTTTTTGTTTTCATATAAATAATATTAATATTTTTGTTAATGGATTGTGATTAATTAATGAATGTCTTTAGTTTTTATTATAAAAAGGAATAGCGTCATCTCAATGTTATTTGATGTAGAAAATTATTTTTATAATAGTTACTTTAACATTTGACGAGTTTTTAATTGACTATAAAATTTTTTTGCTTTGTCAGGGGATATCAGTTGTGTCGATAAAAATATCGTGTTAAGGTTTGTTTAAAATAGATAAATTGTTGTTTATTGAGAAGTCATTTTGTTGCTTAGATAGATTATGTTTTGTTAGAAATATTTAGAAAGGAAGAGAAAAATGAATAGTAAAGTTTTAAAATGGTTTTTCCCTGGGGTTACGCTAGTTATGTTTTTGACGTTCTTTTTTGCCCTGTTAACTACCTATGTTCCGCCGAATTTGTCTGAGTTACTCTCAAATGTCACAGGGACCTTGTCTTTTTGTATTATGCTAACTTTAGTTTTAATTTCAGTGCGTCCTAAAGGGGTTGAGAAGCGTTTGGGACTCACACATATGTATGAAATTCATGCCTGGATGGCGATGGTTCTTCCTCTCACTTTGTTAATTCACGTTTTTATTCGTTGGAGTGGATTGGAAAATATTCTCGATTTCGATTTAACGACCGCTTCCATTTGGGGTTATGTGGGTCTACTATCTCTCATTGTTGTGATGTTAACTGGAATATTCGTATTATCAGACACACTGATTAATAAGTCTAAAAAGTTATTGAATTTTAAAGCAAATGCCAATCGAAATATGCATCTGTGGTTGCACCGGTTAGCCATTATCAGTGTAATTGCGATTCATTTTCATGTTTATAATGTATGGTATTTAGCCGAAAATGTGGCTTATAAAGGCTTGGCTACTTTCTATACGGTTGTGATTCTTGGTTGGTATGCAGTATATAAAATCGGGATTGCACGATTACCGAAATATGAGATTGTTAACATATCTAAGCCATCTGAGCGAATTCATGAATTTAAGTTTCAACCGGTTAAAGGAAAACGAATGGATTTTGATGCTGGGCAGTATGGTTTCTTCCGTTTTGTAGATTCCAAAGTAGATAGCGAAGCCCATCCATTCTCTTTCGCAAGTGCACCAAGCGAGGACTCAAACACAATGACAGTAATGATTCAAGAGGATGGGGATTTCACGAGCACGTTAGATCAAGTCAAGGTGGGTGATCAGCTTACGATTGAAGGACCTTATGGGGACTTCTATACTGAGGATATTCGTGATTCCAATCAGCCGATGGTTCTTTATTCAGGCGGGATTGGTGTGACTCCTAGTCTAAGTGTTCTGAGGGAAGAAGTGGCTAGAAATTCTAATCGCCGAATTATCTTTATTTGGGGTGTTGGCTTTGAAAATCAATTGATGTATTACAGTGAATTTGAGAAGTTTGCGGCTGAGTTTCCTAATTTTAGTCACCATATCATTTTCAGTAATGAAGAAGTGGAAGGCTTTGCTTATGGTTTTGTCGATAAGGACTATATTCAATCAGAAGGGTTAGAAGAGTATTTCCAATCGGCGACTTGGCATATTTGCGGGCCACCTCCGATGCTCAATGCAGCTAAGAAAATGTTGGAGGATAATAGTGTTCCGGAGGAACATGTGAGGATTGAAGAGTTTGCTTTTTAAGAGGTGTTCAGAAAAAACGAAGTGTTGATTATAGTGGAACCGTTAGGAACCAAGGTCACCAGACTCAGCGGTCTACTTATTCCGTACAAGACAAAACTTTACGGACTGATGTACGCCAGTCTGTTCTTGTCACTATAATCAACACTTCGTTTTTCTTCGCTTTGGATAGAGAGGATTTTGTTATTGTGGCTTGAATTGTCAAATTAAGTGCAACGTTTCATTAAAAAAACTCCATAAGGAGTTTTCCCATTTAAACATTTTTTGGGTCATGTATTCAGCTTGTCTGCCCACTCTTGAATTTGGATACTTAATACACCTGAACTATCCTCACCTTTAGGTGAATATTCCCGTAATAAAGCATTGGTATTATCGTCAGTCCCTCGTTGCCATGGAGTATGAGGATCAGGGGAATAAACTTTTGTCCCAGTGAGCTCCTCAGTTAAACGGTAGTGTTGATAAAACTCCTTGCCTCTGTCGGGGGTGTTGGATAGAATTTTTTTGTGTTTGAGATTATAACATAGACATGAGTAAGAAAAACAATATACCCAATATCATTAAACCACAACCACAACCCTGCATCCCTTCGCCAGTTTTCTTCATACTCTTACTAGTGTAATCCAACCCTCGACCAACTTTGGTGAATGTACTATTTTCTAAGTATTCATATTTTGTGATATTCTATATCTTATGTTTTCTTGGTTATTTTTATAAGCGCAGTGAGGACACATTTCTGAATCCCACGTACCAGTGAATTTCTTATGACAATTAGGGCATTCAACTCTTGTGGTTATATCTGTAAGTTTAGTCATATCTAACCTCCTATAAATTTATAGCTCCTACAGTAATGATAACATAGTAACAAGTTTTTTATAATATTCTTTGTAAAATATAGATTTAATTACAAACCATGATACCATTAGAGAATAGTTTTCATACCGGGTACCATTATGAAGTATTCGAAAATCAGCAGTGTTTTGCTGTAAATAGCTCAAATAAGTACATATACACCTAAATAAAGTAATTCCATTATTGAATATATAAACGACTATCAACCTTTTAGTGAGAAATAGAAGGTATGTAAAAGCCCATTCTATTATGAGTAGGGCTTATTTTTATGGATAGGATTATATTAGTCAGAATCTGGGGGATTCAATTTAATATCAGATGCTGGAACCTAACCGAGTTCTTTTAGTTTACGGTTATCTAAATCTATTTCATATTTAGCAGTTTTAATAATATGAAATAATTCTTCCATTTCCCCAAAGATGTTATTAATTGAAAATTCTAAATAATCTTCTAATGAATGTAGTTCAGTCGTCACATCAACAAGAGTGACCTGACCGGTATCGATTTTACTGAGTATATCACTCACTTTCTCTTCTACTTCGTTAATATACTCAATTAGATTTTTATGGTAATTACTATTATGAAGACTTTCCACTGATTCTAACATATCCGTATACTTTTCAAGGGTACGTTTCCATGTTTCAATATCTTCATTTCTTATCTTTCTTTCTAATTCATTGCCATATTTTAACTTGTCTACCGATATTCCGGTGTTATCAGCAATTGCTTTTAGCCAAATATCATTAGGGGCATTACGTCCATTTTCCTAACTACTCAAAACTGAAACTGTTGCATCGATTAAATTTGCAAAAGATTTTTGATTCATTTTTAAAGAAGAGCGAAACTGTTTTTAATTCAAGTACGATAGAATATTGATAAAATATTATTAGGGTTCAAAATAATTTCAATCAGTTTTTCGATTCCCTTTCTTATAAACTATTGAAAGGTCAGCAATCAGCTCTCAGTAGAGCCTAACAGCCATACTAAGAGCGATTCTACGGTCGCAGGTTCGAATCCTGCCTAGATCGTAAAGAAACATTGATAATATGCGGTTTGTAGCGTGGCGTTCTAACTGAGGTAAGTTTTTTTATGAAAAACCCCCCTAAAAATCGCCTATTATAAGCTTGTCGTATCATGCTGGAATAGACTTACGTTGTTGACTGAATAAACCTCTTACTTATTAAAGTAGGAGGTTTTTTGTTTTTTGATAATTTTAGATAGAACATCTATCTGAGAATAGTAACATTTTCCCGAAAGGTGTATAGTAGTAAATATCAAAAAAAGGGTGATCGGCATGGAATATAAACTCATAGCTAAAGACGAAGAAGCAGCATTGAATTTACCGAATGAGCCGTTTGAATTATATGGCAAGTTAGTTGTTTCATTGAATAATAAACAATGGACTTATAAAGAAGAAATGTTCGAGCAAGTTGAAGAACAAACTTTTCCTGAAGAGAACTATATATATGAAGAGATTGTTGAAAAAGGATTTGCCATTGGAGCTTTTCAAGATTCAAAATGTGTCGCATTAGCAATCTTTGAAAATCACTGGAATAAGTATATGTACTTAGCTGATTTAAAAGTAATGAAAGCATACCGCCGATTTGGACACGGTCAAGCATTGATTAAACAGGGTCTCATAGAAGCCCAAAGTCTAAGTTATAAAGGCGTATTCACTATTGGACAAGATAATAATTTAGGCGCTTGTAAATTTTATTTAAATCAAGGTTTTGAGATTGGTGGCTTTAACAATTACGATTATGATTTTACTCAGCAAGAGGGTAAATCAGATATATATTTCTATTTAAATGAGATGAGAAATTAGAGACCTTTATTAAAATATTATCATGAAAAACAAAGCTGTGTTATAATGACATATACGAAAAGAGGAGTGACACATAATGGTAAATAATTACATGACGCGTGTTTATGACAAATTATCAAAAACTTTTGAGCATGAAACAGAATTTTTACAAGCTGTGAAAAATTTTCTTGATGCAATTGAACCAGTGATTGAAAAACATCCTGAATATGAAGATTTGGCAATACTTGAACGAATCACTGAGCCAGAAAGAATTATTTCTTTCCGTGTTCCTTGGGTAGATGACCAAGGGAAAGTTCAAGTGAATCGTGGTTACCGTGTGCAATTTAATTCCTTAAATGGACCCTATAAAGGTGGTATACGCTTCCATCCATCAGTAAACCAAAGTATCATGAAGTTTCTTGCTTTTGAGCAAATCTTCAAAAATGATTTAACAGGTCTACCAATCGGCGGAGGTAAAGGTGGTGCTGATTTTGATCCTAAAGGGAAATCAGACAATGAAGTTATGAACTTTACTCAAAGTTTTATGACTGAATTACAAAAATACATTGGTGCGGACGAAGATGTGCCTGCTGGAGATATTGGTGTAGGTGCACGAGAAATAGGGTACATGTTTGGACAATACAAACGCTTAAACGCTAAGACACCGGGTGTATTAACTGGGAAACCAATTCCAGCTGGGGGGAGTCAAGGACGTACTGAAGCAACGGGTTACGGATTAATTTACTTCTTATTAGAGATGTTGATTGAAGTGAATGAATCACTAGAAGGTAAACGAGTGATGATTTCTGGATCTGGGAATGTAGCTTATTTTGCTGCTAAGAAAGCCATGGAACTTGGTGGTGTAGTTGTTTCATTAAGTGACTCAGATGGGGCAATTTATGCTCAAAATGGTATCGATTTAGATACGGTAAAACAAATTAAAATTGATAACCGTGGAAGAATTAAAGAATATATTGATGCTGATTCAGATGCTGAGTATTTTGAAGGTTCACTTTGGGATCATGATATTAAAGCAGATATTGCCTTACCATGTGCAACTCAAAATGAAATTAACGAAGAACAAGCCCAACGTTTAGTTGATAATGGAATAAAATTTGTCGCTGAAGGTGCAAATATGCCAAGTCATACAAATGCAGTAAAAGTATTTAAAGAAAACAAATTATACTATGGACCTGGTAAAGCCGCTAACGCTGGTGGGGTTGCGGTATCTGCGCTTGAGATGAGTCAAAACTCACAACGACTGAGATGGACAACGGAAGAAGTTGATGAGAAACTTAAAGTCATTATGAAAGATATCTTCAAACAAGCATTAGATGCAAGTAATGCTTATGACTTAGATCATGATTATGCTGCCGGAGCAGATATTGCGTCATTTGAAAGTATTGCTAAATTAATGATTATGAATGGTGTCGTATAATACACACGAAATAATAAGCTATTAGATGATTTTTTCATCTGATAGCTTTTTTATTATTTAAATATCCCTGATATTTTTTCAGGGACATATAAAGGCGTTTTATGTCCTTGAAAAAACTCAAGGACATTTTTCATATACTCCATACTTTAAATAACACCCCAAACACCTCCTCAACAAAACAAACCTATAATAATACATAAAACGATTACACAATATAACAATAAAGATTTGAATAATCGGCTTTCCTAACGGTTTTTAACATCTTAAAAAAACTTTAAACTTTTATAGTTTGACAACCAAACTAATATCATTTATTATTTGACTATCAAATAGTTTGATTATCAAACGAACATGGTGAGAGGTGATAATGAGTGGATAAGGGGACCGTTACAAGAATTAACGATTATTTGGTCCAGATATTTAATGAAGTACTATTAATTGAAGAAAACTCGCTTAGACAAAGTGAGTTTTCAGATTTAACTATTAAAGAGATGCATACTATTGAAGCAATTGGTCTTGAAGGAGATTTAAGTTCATCACAAGTAGCAGAGAAATTATCTGTCACTAAAGGTACTTTGTCTGTGTCCATTCAAAATCTTGTGACAAAAGGCTATGTTGAACGGGTGCGTTTAGAAGAAGATCGTCGAGTTGTTAGACTTAAGTTGTCTAAAAAAGGAAAACTACTCTTTCGCTTACACCGCAAATTCCATCTAGATATGGTAAGAGATACAATCACAGGTCTTGATCAAGAAGAAGCGGAAATGTTAATTAAGGGATTAGGTAATCTACATAATTTCTTAAATGACATCAAAGAGAAATTGTAAAAAAGGAAGATGATATGAGTCGTATTATTGCTACAGGAGCGTATTTACCGGCGAAAGCTGTATCAAACACAGAATTAATCGAGGTAAATCAGTTAGACTCATCCACAGAATGGATTGAGCAACGAACTGGTATAAAACAACGTTTTTTTGCAAATGATGAAGAGACAGTGGCGAGTATCGCGACAAATGCCGTAGACGATTTACTCAGTAAACTGGATGAAGATATTCGACAAGACATTAAGTTGATTATAGTAGCAACGATGTCACAAAGAGAATATACACCTTCAACAGCCAATAAAGTGCAGTTAAATTTGAATTGTCACAATGCTATTAGTTTTGATATTAATGCCGCATGTAGTGGATTTGTGTATGCATTGGATGTAGCTGAGAAAATGTCAAAATCATTTTTATCTGGCTACACATTAGTGATTGGTGCTGAGAAGATGAGTCAGATTTTAGATTTCAATGATCGAGGTACATCTATCTTATTCGGTGATGGCGCTGGGGCAATGTTAATTGCCAATGACGGCGAAGGCTTACCTGAATATGATAGTAGCTTGTATTCTCAAGGTGACGAAAATCTATCCATCGCAGTAGCTCCTAATGAAGAAGGAAATATTACTTTGACGATGAATGGACGCGATGTGTTCAATTTCGTTCAAAGAACAGTTCTTCCGTCATTAGATCAATTTGCAAACAAACAAGAATCTTTGGATTATATTATTAGTCATCAAGCGAATTACCGCTTTATAAAGATGATGTCCAAAAAACTAAAGATGGATTTATCAAAAATACCATCAAATATAGACCGTATTGGGAATGTATCTGCTGGAAGTATTCCAATTTTATTAAATGAATTGGTTGAAGCAAAACAAATCAGACTGGATGGCACACAAAGTGTTGTTATGACTGGTTTTGGTGCAGGCTTAACATGGGGCGAAGTACACACAAAATTATAAAAATCATTGGAGGAGAATATTATGTTTGAAAAAATTAAAGAAATTATCGTGGATCAATTAGGTGTAGAAGAGAGTGAAGTAACTTTAGAAACTAGCTTTGAAAACGACTTAGAAGCAGATAGCTTAGATATCTTCCAAGTAATCAATGAAATCGAAGACGAATTCGATATTACAATTGATACTGACCAAGACTTAAAAACAGTTGGAGATTTAGTTAGTTACGTAGAAGGATTAGACAAATAATTTTTCTCGTTAGATAAAGGGAGGTATATATGAAGACAGCCATTACAGAATTATTAAACATTGAATATCCTATTGTTCAAGGTGCAATGGCATGGGTTGCTGATGCAGATTTAGCGAGCGCAGTATCCAATGCTGGTGGATTAGGCGTTCTAGGAACAGGACATGACCCTGTAGAATTAGTTCGAGAAAAAGTTGAATTAATGAAGTCAAAAACTGACAAACCTTTTGCAGTGAATGTCATGCTTTTAAACGCAAATACCGAAGAGGTTGTTGATTACTTAATCGAATCTGGAATAAAAATCATCACAACAGGTGCAGGAAACCCTGCAAAATACATGCAAAGATTTCACGATGCAGGAATTAAAGTGATTCCAGTTGTAGCTTCAGTCGCTCTTGCACGAAGAATGGAGAAAATCGGAGCTGCCGCTGTTGTTGTTGAAGGGATGGAAGCTGGGGGGCATATCGGTAAATTAACGAGTTTAGCTCTTTTAGCTCAAGTCACAGAAGTTGTAACGATTCCTGTCATTGCTGCAGGAGGATTCGGAGACGGTCGTGGATTAGCAGCAGCTTTAATGCTAGGTGCTGAGGGTATTCAAGTGGGTACTCGTTTCGTTGTTGCAGAAGAATCTAATGCGCATGATAACTTTAAGAATGCAATCCTTAAAGCAAGTGATATTGATACAGTTGTAACAGGTCAGATTACAGGACATCCAGTCCGCGTACTGAGAAACCAACTAACAAAAGAATATTTACAAGTCGAGAAAGAAATCACAAGTCTTCCAGGTCAAGACTTTTCACGCTTAGAGCAAATGGCTCAAGGTGCTCTAAGAAAGGCCGTTGTGGAAGGTGATACAGTAGGTGGATCAATGATGGCTGGCCAGATTGCCGGTTTAATTAAAGAAAGACAAACTGTTAAAGAAATTATTGAAGATTATATTCAAGTAGCGAAAGAAACATATAAGGAAAAAGCAAATTATTTTGAAGCTTAATTGAAAGGGTGATTTTATGAAATTGGCTATTATATTTAATGGTCAAGGTGCACATTATGAGGGAATGGGAATGGATTTTGTCGAAGCATTTCAAGAAGCAAAAGAAATCTTCACTCAAGCAGAAGACATCACTCAATTACCGATTCAAACGTGGATCAATTCTGATATCAATCAATTGGCTTTAACAAAAAATGCTCAACCTGCAATCGTTACAACAAGCTTAGCTATTTATGAATCGATTAAAACTAAACTCCCAGCCATACAATATATGGCTGGGTTAAGTTTAGGTGAGTATAGTTCTTTAATTGCCAGTAACGTATTAGAACTTGACGAAGGATTAAATTTAATCAAAAAACGTGGAGATATTATGTCCGCGTACTGTGAACACATCGAAAAGGATGCAAGTTATCTTATGGCAGCTGTAATTAATATGCCCATCGATGAAATTAAGACACTTGTTGAAAGTATTCGTACCGAAGAGACGCCTTTATATATTGCTAATTATAACTCGCCGACACAAATTGTTGTCGCTGGAATAAAAGAAGCAGTCACTGCTTTTAGAAAAGAAGCAAAAAGTTTAGGTTATCGTAAAGTCATACCTTTAAAAGTAGAAGGACCTTTCCATACTCCGATTATGAAAGGGATGCAAGCAGACTTCGAAAAAGTACTTGTCGACACAAACTTTCAAGCAGGAAAAGTTCCAGTAATTAGTAATGTAACCGTTGAGAATCATTCAACAGATCAGATTCGAACTTTATTAAGTGACCATTTGGTCAAACCAGTGAAATGGTTCCCAACGGTTCATCGCTTAAAAGAAGAAGGAATTACACATGTTGTCCAAATTGGACCAGGAAATACCTTAGCTAAATTAATGGCGAAGGATGAATTGGCTCCAGAAGTTTTAGTTGTGGATAAAGTTGAAGATATTGAAGAATTAATACAATGGTTAAGTAGTGGAGGGAAATAATGACATTAACATGTTTAATCAGCGGTAGCTCAAGAGGAATTGGTCTTGGCATCGCTAAACATTTAGCAGAAGCTGGGCATCAAGTAATTTTAAATAGTCGTAAACCAATTGCTGAGAAAGTACTTCAAGAATTTGCTGACTATGAATTGGAAGTAGGTCAAGCCATTGGAGATATTAGTAACTTTGATGGAGCGAAAAAACTTGTTGAAGAAGTACGCGAAACATATGGTAGAATCGACGTTTTAATTAATAATGCGGGTATTACAAGCGATGGATTATTCCTTCGTATGACAGAAGAAGATTTTGATAATGTAATCAATACAAACTTAAAAGGAACATTTAACTTAACAAGATTTGTATCACCGATAATGTTAAAACAAAAATCGGGGACGATTATTAATATGTCAAGTGTTGTAGGTGTAACAGGAAATCCAGGGCAAGCAAATTATGCTGCCAGTAAAGCGGGCGTAATCGGTTTAACTAAGTCTTTAGCGAAAGAGCTAGGCAGTCGATCAATCACTGTCAATGCCATAGCACCAGGTTATATTGAAACTGATATGACTGACGCTTTGAGTGATAAAGTAAAGAAAACAATGTTAAGTCACATTCCATTAAAACGCTTTGGTCAAGTTGAAGAGATTAGTTCAGTCGTTGATTTCTTGATTACTAACCGATATATAACTGGCCAAGTAATCGAAGTTAACGGTGGATTACATATTTAAGGAGGATTCTATGAGAAGAGTCGTAATAACAGGTCTAGGAACTGTATCACCTATTGGTAATAGTGTCGATGCATTCTGGGACAGTGTATTAACAAATAAATCAGGTATAGCACCAATTGAAGGTTTTGATGCTTCTGAAACTGGTATAACTGTTGCTGGGGAAGTCAAAGGTTTTGATGCAAGAGAAGAATTGGGAAGAAAAGATAGTCAGAGAATGGATAAATTCTCACAATTTGGTGTCGCAGCAAGTAAAGAAGCTGTTGAGATGAGTGGTTATGATATTTCAAGTAATCCCTTTAATGTAGGGGTAATGGTGAGTTCAGGAATTGGTGGACTACACGCTATTCAAAACGGTATTTTAAAAATGAAAGAAAAAGGACCTAAAAGAGTCCCACCATTATTCGTGCCATTAACTATCGGAAACATGGCCGCTGGGAATATTTCAATGCAGTTTGGTGCACGTGGAATCAGTTTAGATATCGTCACAGCCTGTGCCAGTGCCACGAATGCGATTGGTGAAGCGTTTATTAAGATTCAAAATGGGCTATTAGACGCTTGTATCGCGGGTGGTGCTGAGTCAACAATTAATGAAATAGGAATTTCAGGTTTTGCTGCCTTAACTGCGTTATCAAAAAATGAAGATCCAGCAAAAGCTTCTCGTCCATTCGATAAAGACCGTGACGGTTTTGTTATGGGAGAGGGGGCTGGGATTGTGTTTTTAGAATCATTAGAATCAGCTCAAGCACGTAAGGCAACGATTTATGGTGAAATTGTTGGTTATAGTTCAAACTCAGATGCTTATCACATGACTGCGCCATTACCTGACGGAAGTGGTGCTGGAGAAGCGATGAAAACTGCAATCAAAATGGCAGGGATTGAAGCCGAAGCTGTTGATTATATCAATGCTCACGGTACAAGTACACCAACAAATGATTCAGGTGAAACAACAGCGATTAAATATGCTTTAGGAGATCACGCACATAAAGTACCAATTTCAAGTTCTAAAGGACACTTTGGACACTTATTAGGAGCAGCTGGTGGTGTTGAGTCAATTATGACGGTTAAAGCATTACAAGAAGGCTTTATCCCACCAACATTAGGCTTAGAAAATTCAGACGATGCATGTGATCTTGATTATGTACCTGGTGAAGGACGTAAACAAGATATTCAATATGCTCTATCTAACTCACTTGGCTTCGGTGGACATAATGCAGTCCTTTGCTTTAAACGTTGGGATGGTGCGTAATTTGAATCAAGAACAATTATTATCATTAATCGATAAATTAGATCAATCATCACTCGCTTTCTTAAATTATGAATCAGACGATGTAAAACTCGTTCTTTCAAAAGAAATGCCCAAGGAAGCACCGGTTTTCTACGGACACCAAGAAGAAAGTAAACCAGCACAAACACCGACAGTAGAGCAAGAAACAGCTCCAAATCAAATCGATGAAGCGAAACCAGTAACAAACGACACCGACGTTGAGGAAGGTGTATTAATTACATCACCAATGGTTGGGGTAGTGTATTTACAACCTAACCCAGATAGCGAAGCATTCGTTAAGGTTGGTGACACTGTGTCAGAGGGAGATACAGTCGTAATTATTGAAGCAATGAAATTAATGAATGAAATTCAAGCGAACCATTCAGGAACAGTTGTAGAAATTCTTGTTGAGAATGAAACTGTTGTTGAATTTGGTCAACCAATTATGAGAATTAACTAGGAGGAAAACAATGACACTATTAACAGCAACTCAAGTAATGGAAATTATTCCAAATCGTTACCCAATTTTCTTTATCGATGCAGTGGATGAATTAATACCGGGTGAAAAAGTTGTCGCACGTAAAAACGTGACAATTAACGAAGAAGTATTCCAAGGACACTTCCCTGGAGAACCTGTATTCCCAGGTGTTCTAATTGTAGAATCATTAGCACAAGCAGGCTCAATTCCATTATTATCATTAGAAGGATTTGACGGAAAGACAGCTTACTTAGGTGGTTTAAATAATGTTAAATTCCGTAAAAAAGTTGTTCCTGGAGATGTATTACGTCTTGAAGTTAATATTAAAAAACTAAAAAGTAATGCAGGTATCGGAATTGGTAAAGCATATGTTGGAGATAAAGTTGTATGTGAATGTGAAATGACATTCATTATAGGGGCGAAATAAGATGTTTAAGAAAGTTCTCGTGGCAAACCGTGGAGAAATCGCGGTTAGAATTATACGTGCGCTCCGCGAGATGGATATAACTTCAGTGGCTATCTTCAGTGAAGCAGATCGGAATGCCTTGCATGCTGAATTAGCGGACGAAGCTATTTGTATTGGTCCAGCAAAATCTTTGGATTCATATGCAAATCCAGTCGCTGTCATCAGTGCTGCTTTAGCAACAGGAGTGGATGCAATCCATCCTGGTTACGGTTTTCTATCAGAACGTAGTGATTTTGTGACTTTATGTGAAGATGTAGGTATTGAATTCATTGGACCGAATAGTCATATTATTGATGTTATGGGACATAAACAACATGCCAGAGATACAATGCGTAAGTCTGGTATTCCAATTACTCCTGGTAGTGCGGGGTTAATTTATTCAATTGAAGAAGCCCGTGATATTGCGCTTGATATTGGATACCCTTTGATGATTAAAGCCGCAGATGGTGGTGGCGGTAAAGGGATGCGCCGTGTAGAAGATGCTTCACAATTAGATGCATTGTTTAGTCAAGCACAGAATGAGACGGAAGCAATATATGGAAATAAAGACCTATATATTGAACGTATTATTGCTCCAGCAAAACATATTGAAGTTCAATTGTTAGGAGATAAATACGGTAACGTTATTCATCTAGGAGAAAGAGATTGCTCATTCCAACGTAACAATCAAAAATTTCTAGAAATCTCCCCAGCAGTCAGTCTGCCCCTAGAGGTCAGAAAAAACATATGTGAAACAGCTGTAAAAGCAGCAAAAGCCATAGGCTATCAGAACGCGGGAACCATTGAGTTTTTAGTTGATAAAGACAATAACTTCTTCTTCATGGAGATGAATACACGTTTACAAGTTGAGCATCCCGTAACTGAAATGGTTACAGGTGTGGACATAGTAAAAGAACAAATCCGTGTAGCCATGGGTGAGCCATTAACTTATAAGCAAGAGGATATTCAAGTAAAAGGCTTTGCGGTTGAAGTACGTTTGAACGCAGAGAATCCAAGAGACAATTTCAGACCTTCCGCTGGTCACATTGATCAATTAATGTTTCCCGCAGGCGGTCTAGGTTTACGAGTTGAATCTGCTCTTTATCCTCATTACACATTACCACCATTCTATGATTCAATGGTGGCGAAAGTAATTACGCATTCAAATACTTTAGAAGATGCTTTGAAGATAATGGAGCGCGCTTTATATGAAGTGACGGTTGAAGGCGTTGAGACAAATATCGACTTACTCGAAGCACTTGTAAGTGATGAATATATTAATTGGGACAGAGTGCATACGAAGTGGTTAGAAACCCACTATATGCCAAAATGGTTAGAAACAGAAGTAAACACTGAAGAATAAGAGGTGATGTTTTGGCTTTATTTAGGCGAAAAAAAACAATAAGAATAAATCCAATTAGTCCCGCTGAAGTAGCCACACAAAGATCATCTATTCCAGATAATATTGCAGAAAAATGTCCACATTGTGATCGAATTATATTACAAAATCATATTACAGAAGATTACTGCTGCCCACATTGCAGTGAACATCTACATTTTCCAGCTTATGAACGTATTCAATGGTTAGTAGATGAAGGGTCATTTAAGGAATGGGATAGCGATCTAAATGCGAAGAACCCACTAGATTTTCCAGGCTATAGTGCCAAGTTAGAAAAAGCGCAAGATAATACACAATTGAAAGAAGCAGTCGTCGTAGGTGAAGCAGAACTTGATGGTAGAGCAATAGCAATTGGTGTGATGGATAAACGATTCGTCATGGCAAGTATGGGAACAATTGTCGGTGAGAAAATTACACGGCTGTTCGAGCATGCGACGGAGCATAAACTACCTGTTATTCTTTACATTGCTTCTGGTGGAGCTAGGATGCAAGAAGGGATCTTATCCTTAATGCAAATGGCGAAAATCACGCAAGTGGTTGCGCAACATCAAGACGCAGGTTTATTTTATTGTAGTGTGTTGACAAATCCAACCACCGGTGGTGTCACCGCGAGTTTTGCGATGCAAGGGGACGTAACACTAGCAGAACCTCGAGCAGTCGTAGGTTTTGCAGGGAAACGTGTGATTGAACAAACAATTAAAAGTAAATTAACGAAAGACTTTCAACAAGCTGAATGGGTGTTTGATAATGGTTTTATCGATTCAATTGTACCAAGATCAAACCAGAAACAAATCATCAACCAATTAGTCCAAGCTCATTCATATGAAGGTGGTGTGTAATTATGAGCCAAGCCTATGAAAAAGTCTTAAAAGCGAGAGATTTAAAAAGAATCTCAGCCATTGATATCATTGAGAATTTAACTGATTGGTTTATTGAATTACATGGAGACCGTCATATGGAAGATGATAAATCCATTATTGGAGGTATAGGCATGTATGACGGGCAACCTATAACGATTATCGGTATTCAAAAAGGCCGTACAACCCGTGAGAACATAGAACGAAACTTTGGGTCAGTCGGGCCGGGCGGTTACCGAAAAGCAATTCGCCTTGTCGAACAAGCGAATAAATTTAATCGTCCAATATTAACCTTAATTAATACAGCTGGAGCACATGCCTCACCAGAATCAGAAGAGACAGGTATAGGGGAAGCAATCGCTCAATCACTATTAACTTTTGCGAAAGTTGAAGTTCCTACCTTATCGATAATTCTCGGAGAAGGAGGAAGCGGGGGAGCGCTAGCTTTGGCATTAACAGATGAAGTGTGGATGCTTGAGAATAGCGTTTACTCTATTCTTTCTCCAGAAGGCTTTGCATCTATCTTATGGAAGGATGCGAATCTGGCTTCAAAAGCAGCGGATGTTATGAAACTTACTGCATCTGATTTACACGAATTAAAAGTCGTAGAAAAAATCATTCCAGAGATAAATCATGGAGTTCCTTTAAACCGAGATGTCATCTTAAAACGGACTATAAATAATATTAAAGCGAAGTTTAAGGAATTAAATCAGCTGGATGTAGAAACACGATTAGCCAATCGTAATAAACGATTTAGATCTTTTTAAGAGATAAAATAAATAAGTGTTAGTGAAATAGTTCACTGACTCTTATTTTTTGTGACAAAATAATTCGATTAGGTGAAAAAAAGACGAAATGAATAAAAATATTTTATTAATTCCAAAAATAATAATGCCTTTAATATATTAAAAATAAACAGTTTACAATTAAGTTATAGCTAGTATTTAAATAAAATTTTATATATAAATTCACTCAAAACATTAAATAGAAACAATTTATAAAAGTACTATAAAAAAAACACTATAACAAACTCGTTTGAAATATCTAATTTGCTTATAATAAATGTTACAGTCGATTTTTTGTACTACAACAGAATTTCCTTATTGAAACACATTTTCAATGAAAATATAACAACAAAAAAATTTTCAAATTTCAATCGACATATTGTGAATGTTTTCTCAACAAGCTTAAAATCAAGTTTTGTAAACGTTTTATAATATTTATAATACTTGCAATTAATTAATGAGCGTGATAAATTAGAAGCAACTGAATAGTACAGTTTATTGTGCTTTGTATTATTCTATATAATTTTAAGAGAGGAATGTGTAATAGCATGGCAAATAAAAAAGCTCCTGCAAAAATGGAAGATCTGCTAAGAGCAGACAACTTTGATTTTAGCACAGTTCAAATATTAGATAATGATGGAAAGGTAGTTAATGAGGAATTAATGCCTGAACTTTCAGACGAAGAATTAGTAACATTTATGGAAGATATGGTTTTCTATCGCGAGTGGTATAACCGTACACAAGCATTAAGTCGTCAAGGACGTTTAGGATTCGTAGCTCCAACAACTGGACAAGAAGCTTCTCAATTAGGAACAATTGCCGCAACAACTGAAGATGACATTATCTTCCCAGGATACCGCGATATACCTCAATTAATGCAACATGGATTACCTAGTTACAAAGCATACTTATGGTCTAAAGGACATGTAGAAGGAAGTACTTACCCTGAAGATTTCCGAGCTTACCCACCACAAATTATCATTGGTGCTCAGTATGTTCAAACTGCTGGTGCAGCTCTGGGTATCAAGAAAAATGGTCGTAAAGCCGTAGCAATGACTTGGACGGGTGACGGTGGTTCATCTCAAGGTGATGTGTATGAAGGTATGAACTTTGCCGGAGCTTATAAAGCACCAGCAATCTTCGTAATTCAAAACAACGGTTGGGCTATCTCAACTCCACGTGAATTCCAAACTGCAGCACCAACATTGGCTCAAAAAGCTGTGGCTGCAGGTATTCCAGGTATTCAAGTTGATGGTATGGATATTTTAGCGGTTTATGCTGTAACGAAAGCTGCTCGTGAATATGCGATTGCAGGAAACGGACCAGTATTAATCGAAACATTATGTTACCGTTTCGGGCCTCACTCACTATCAGGTGATGATCCAAAACGTTACCAACCAGAAGGTGCTCAAGAAGAATGGCGTCAACGTGACCCATTAAACCGGTACCGTAAATTCTTAACTGAAAAAGGATTATGGTCAGAAGAAAAAGAGAATGAAGTAGTAGAGAACACTAAAGAAGCTGCTAAAGAGGCAATCAAACAAGCAGAATCTACTCCTAAACAAAAAGTTTCGGACTTCTTGAAAAATATGTTCGAAACTCCTGACTATGTAACACAAGAACAAATTGAATACTACGAAGCAAAGGAGAATAAATAATCATGGCTCAAATGACAATGATTCAAGCGATCACAAACGCTTTAGAAATTGAACTAGGCAACGATGACCGTACTTTAGTCTTCGGTGAAGACGTAGGAGCTAACGGTGGGGTATTCCGTGCCACAGAAGGCTTACAAGATAAATTTGGAGAGGAACGTGTATTTAACACACCTTTAGCAGAATCTGGTATCGGTGGTTTAGCCGTTGGTTTAACATTTGAAAACTTCCGTCCAATTATGGAAATCCAATTCTTCGGATTTGTTTTCGAAGTTATGGACTCAATTGTAGGACAAGCAGCGCGTACTCGTTACCGTACAGGTGGATCACGCACTATGCCAATCACAATCCGTTCACCTTTCGGTGGAGGAGTAGCAACACCAGAAATGCATGCGGACTCATTAGAAGGTCTAATTGCACAATCACCTGGTATTAAAGTTGTTATCCCATCTAACCCATATGATGCTAAAGGATTATTAATCTCTGCAATTCGTGATAATGACCCTGTTGTTTACTTAGAACATATGAAACTTTACCGTTCATTCCGTGAGGAAGTTCCAGAAGAAGAATATACAGTTCCATTAGGGAAAGCGAACATTGTTAAAGAAGGAACTGACGTTTCTATCATCACTTACGGTGCAATGGTTCGTGAAGCAATTTCAGCAGCAGAAGCGCTTGAAAAAGAAGGTATCTCAGCTGAAATCGTTGACTTACGTACTGTTCACCCATTAGATATCGAAACAATCGTTGCTTCAGCTGAAAAAACTGGACGTGTTGTCGTTGTGCAAGAAGCACAACGTCAAGCCGGTGTTGGTGAGAAAGTAATTTCTGAAATTTCACAACGTGCAATTCTTTCACTAAAAGCTCCAATTGGATTCGTAGCAGCTCCAAACACTGTCTTCTCATTCGGTATGGCAGAAAAAGACTGGTTACCAAATGCTGATGATATCGTAGCAAAAGTAAAAGAAGCTACTGATTTCTAAATATAAATACTTAGGGTAGGACTGCTACTCTTTGGTTATTTGTTAAACATATCTGAAAACGAGAAAGGATGTAAACACCCAATGGCATTTAAATTTAAATTACCTGAATTAGGCGAAGGTATCGTTGAAGGTGAAGTTGTATCTTGGTTAGTTGCTGAAGGCGACCAAGTTCAAGAAGACGATATTTTAGTAGAAATTCAAAATGATAAAGCAGTAGAAGAATTACCTTCTCCAGTAAGTGGAACAGTTTCAAAAATTGTTGCACAAGAAGGTGAAGTAACAACAGTTGGTCAAGTACTAATAGAAATTGACGCACCTGGTTACGAAGATGAAGCTGAAGAAGAAGCGGCTCCAGCAGCACCAGCAACTCCAGCTCCAGCAGCACCAGTAGCTAAACCAGCAGCAGGTGGATCTAACTTCATGTTCCGTTTACCAGAATTAGGTGAAGGAATTGTTGAAGGTGAAGTTGTATCTTGGTTAGTAGCTGAAGGCGATACAGTTGAAGAAGATCAAATTCTTGTAGAAATTCAAAACGATAAAGCAGTAGAAGAACTACCATCACCATACGCTGGTAAAGTAGTTAAAATCCATGCATCAGAAGGAACAGTTGCAGTCGTTGATGATATCTTAGTTGAAATTGATGCACCGGACTACGAAGGTTCAGGCGAAGATACTCAATCAACTCCAGCATCACCAACAGGTGAAGCAGGCGAAGATCCAGCACAACAACCTGCTGATTCTAACGCTCAACCTGTAGCATCTACAGGTACTGCAGGCGTAAATAGCGCAACAGGACGCGTTCTAGCAATGCCTTCTGTACGTAAATTAGCACGTGACAAAGGAATTGATATCACATCAGTAACACCATCTGGTAAAGGTGGACGTGTTACAGCTGATGACGTGAATAACTTTGATCCAAATCAAACAACAGCTCAAGCTCCAGTGGCAGTAGCAGCACAAACTGAAACAGCTTCTGAAGTGAAAGCAGCTCCAGCTAAAGCAGCACCAGCTAAAACAGCAGAACCAGCTTCTGTACCAGTTTCAGAACGTCAAACTCGCGAACCTATGTCAGGTATGCGTAAAGCAATTGCTCGTGCAATGGTTAACTCTAAACATACAGCACCTCATGTTACATTACATGACGAAATTGAAGTTTCTAAATTATGGGATCACCGTAAGAAATTCAAAAATGTTGCTGCAGAACGCGATACTAAATTAACATTTTTACCATATGTTGTTAAAGCTTTAGTAGCAGCTGTTAAGAAATACCCAGTATTAAACGCATCGATTGATGACTCAACTAACGAAATAGTTTACAAAAACTACTTCAATATCGGAATTGCAACAGATACAGATCGTGGATTATACGTACCAAATATTAAAGATGCTAACGCATTAAGCATGTTTGATATTGCTGACGCAATCACTGATTTATCAAGTAAAGCTCACGAAGGTAAATTATCTGCTACTGAAATGGGAGATGGAACTGTTACAATTTCAAATATCGGTTCTGCAGGTGGTAAATGGTTCACACCAGTTATCAATTATCCAGAAGTAGCTATCTTAGGTTTCGGTTCAATTGTACAACAACCTGTTGTTAATGACGAAGGTGAATTAGCAGTTGGACGTGTTGTTAAATTGTCATTAAGTTTTGACCACCGTATCGTTGACGGTGCTACAGCACAACACGCTATGAACGAAATCAAACGTTACTTAGCAGATCCAGAATTATTGTTAATGGAAGGATAAGGTGAATAAATAAATGGTAGTTGGAGATTTCGCAGTTGAATTAGATACAGTAGTTATCGGTTCAGGCCCTGGTGGATATGTTGCAGCGATTCGTGCAGCACAACTGGGCCAAAAAGTTACCATCATTGAACGTGAACATATTGGTGGGGTTTGTTTAAACGTAGGATGTATTCCTTCTAAAGCACTTATTAGTGCTGGACATGCATACCACAATGCACAAAACAGTGAAGTATTTGGTGTAACAACTAACGAAGTTAAATTAGACTTCAAACGCACACAAGAATGGAAAGACAACACAGTTGTTGCCAAATTAACGGGTGGCGTTGAAATGTTACTGAAAAAGAATAAAGTTGAAATCATTAAGGGAGAAGCTTTCTTACAAGATGATCATCATTTACGTGTTATTCATGAAGATGGCGCAGAAAGTTATTCATACAAAAATGCAATCATCGCCACAGGTTCTCGACCAATTGAAATCCCAGGATTCAAATTTGGTGGACGTGTTATCGATTCAACTGGTGCTTTAAACTTAACAGAAGTACCTAAAAAATTAGTTGTTATTGGTGGTGGAGTGATTGGTTCGGAATTAGGTATGGCTTATGCTAACTTAGGTTCTGAAGTAACTATCCTTGAAGGTTCACCTCAATTATTACCATCGTTTGAAAAAGACATGGTAAGAGTTGTTGAGAAAGAAATGAAAAACCGTAATATGACTGTTCATACAGGCGCAATGGCTAAAGAAGCAGTTGATAACGGAGATTCAGTTACTGTTAAATTTGAAGTTAACGGTAAAGAAGAAGAAGTAAATGCTGATTACGTATTAGTATCAGTAGGACGTCGTCCAAACACTGACGAAATGGGCTTAGAGTTAGCAGGCGTTAAGATGACTGATCGTGGTTTAATCGAAGTTGATAACCAAGGTCGTACTAACTTACCTAACATCTATGCAATTGGTGATATCGTTGCTGGTGCGGCATTAGCACATAAAGCTTCATACGAAGGTAAAGTTGCAGCAGCTGCAATCAGTGGAGAAGCTGATACTGTAGATTACGTTGCAATGCCAGCTGTAGCATTTACAGATCCAGAATTAGCTTCTGGAGGTCATACTGCAAAAACAGCTAAAGATGCTGGATTATCAGTTAAAGCATCTAAATTCCCATTCGGTGGTAACGGTCGTGCAATTTCATTAGACCAAACTGAAGGATTCGTTCGTTTAGTAACTACAACAGAAGATAATATTCTTGTTGGTGCTCAAGTAGTAGGTCCGAACGCATCCGAGGTAATAACTGAATTAATCCTTGCTGTAGAAGGTGGCTTAAATGCAGAAGATTTAGCATTAACTATTCACTCTCACCCATCATTAGGTGAAGTTGTAATGGATACTGCTGAATTAGCATTAGGACAACCCATCCACATTTAATTTAATTTTTGAGAGAGTAAGTAAAAAACTTACTCTCTCTTTTTTTTGCATATTTTATAAACTATAACAACATGTGGGTGTGTATAAAGTACAAAAGAACACTAAAAAAACTTGAAATATTGAAAAATAAATTGTTTTTATTTTTTTGTATGCATTGGATTTAATCTAGGTGGTAGCGCAATCATTATGAAATATATAAAAATAATCGCCCGAAAAAATTAAAATAAAAAATAAAATATTTTTTGTTAGTAAACTTAATGCAAAAAAATAAAAACTATAATGTTAAATATATTCAAGGTCAATATAATCCTACACAAAAAAACGCTGTGATTACTGACTAGTAAGTATTTGTGTTAATGTAATTTCCATGGTAAAATAAAAAATGTTGAATAAATATTTATTAGCTTATTATTTGACGTGATACAAACTATAAAAAGTTTGTGCACAATATTTTTAAAGAAAGAGGGGTCGCTTTTGAGTGAGACAAAATTAGTTAATATATTCGGTATTAATGTTGGATTTAATACATTAGTTGCAATGATTGCTACTTTGATTATTGTATTTCTTCTATCTTTATTTTTCACACGTAAACTGAAGGTTGAGAATCCTGGAAAGACACAAACTGTCTTTGAGTATTTAATATCATTTATTAATGGGATTGTTGAGGAATCTTTTGGTAATCAAATTCAACCTGTCTACGTCATGTTAGCTTTGACGCTATTTCTATTCGTTTTCGTATCAAATGTGCTTGGTTTACCATTTTTAGTGGAAGCTCATGAGATTTCGTATTGGAAAAGTCCGACAGCGGATCCAATCGTCTGTATTGCATTAGCTCTTACTATGAATTTCATTTCGCATATTCTAGGGATCAAGAAATTTGGTTTTGGCAAATATTTCAAAAAGAATTATGCTACACCTAATGTAGCCGTACTCCCGATTAAAGTTGTAGATGAAATTATTTCAATTGCTACTTTGTCATTACGTTTATTTGGGAATATCTTTGCAGGTGAGATACTACTCGCATTAATCGCTCAATTAGGTAACAGTTTCGGCTTAGTTACTTGGTTAGCTGGGATACCATTACAAATGGTATGGCAAGGATTTTCATTATTCATTGGGGCATTACAAGCATATATCTTTGTAACGTTATCCATGGTTTATTTATCACAAAAAGTTGTTACTGATCATTAAAATTTTAAAATATAAAGGAGACATGTAATTATGAACGGAATTGGTGCTGCAATAGCGATTGCTTTCGCTGCTTTAGGGTCTGCGATCGGGAACGGTATGGTTATTTCAAAAGCAATTGAGTCGATGGCTCGACAACCAGAAATGGAAAGTAAAATTAGAGGGACAATGTTTATCGGTGTAGGTATGATCGAGGCTATCCCAATTATGGCTGCCGTTATTGCATTCATGTTAATATTCATGTAAGAATTAACTACGGAAAATGGAGGGAATTAAATGCTTGAATCAATACTTCAAACAGGAGTAGGTCATTTCTTAATGACAATTATATCCTTCGCTATTCTTTTATTTATCGTTTCTAAATTTGCTTGGGATCCCATATCAAAGATTCTACAAGAACGTGAAGAAATGATTGAAAGTAATATTAACGATGCTAAAACAGCGAAAAAAAATGCTGAAGCAACGGAAGATGAAGCAAGGGAAATGCTTACTAACGCGAGAACTGAAGCCAACAAATTAGTACAAGATACAAAATGGCAAGTTTCAAAGATGAAAGCTGATCAAATTGAACAAGCAAAAGAAGAGATAGAAGAAATGCGCACACAAGCAGAACTATCTATTCAACGCGAACGTAGACAAATGCTAGAATCAATGGAAGATCAAATTGGTAAATTATCTATCGAAATTGCTGAACAAGTATTAAGACGTGAAGTAAATTCGAAAGACCACCAACAATTGATATCAGAATTAGTATTAGAAATGGATGCGAGTATAAATGAAAGTAGATAATATAAATAATTCACTTAATGAAGAACAATTACTACGACAACTTGCTTCATCTTCTATCAACAAAAAACGAATCAGACAAGCAAGTGAGCAAGGTGATTATCGTTCGAATGAAAAAGTGAGAATAACAAGTGCACAACAATTAACTGATGAAGAAAGAAAAACAGTGATTGATGCGGTGAGTCATGTCATTCCTTTCGACAATGATAAAGTCGATTTTCGTGTAGATCCATCCATGATAGCTGGAATCAGAGTACAAAGTACAACTTACTTTTACGATAACAGCTTAAAACGTAAACTAAATGATTTAAATGGTTATCTACACAAACAAATCAATATGAAATAGAGGTGAAATGATTGGAAACTGAAAAATTAACTACGCGGTTACGTCAACAAATCCAACAATTTGATGCATCACATCACCTTGAAGAGATTGGAATCATTTCTTTCGTTGGGGATGGTATTGCCAGAGTCAATGGCTTAGATAATGCCATGAACGGTGAGATGATTGAATTCGCTAACGGTACTATTGGAATGGTACAAAACTTAGAAAAAGATGATATCGGTGTGATTATCCTTGGAGAATATGTTGATATTGACGAAGGAGATTTAGTTCGTCGGACGAATCGAGTGATGCAGGTTCCAGTAGGAGAAGCCCTATTAGGAAGAGTTGTCAATCCACTGGGAGAACCCTTAGATGGGAATGGACAAATTATCACTAAGAAAAATCGTCCGATTGAAGCAGAAGCACCAGCAATTATGGATAGAGAAAGTGTTGCTGAGCCATTGCAAACTGGGATTAAATCCATTGATACATTAGTTCCAATTGGACGTGGACAACGTGAATTAATAATCGGAGACAGAAAGACGGGTAAGACAACTTTAGCAGTAGATACAATTATTAATCAAAAAGATGAAGATGTGATTTGTATTTATGTAGCGATTGGTCAAAAAGAATCTACTGTTAAAAACTTAGTGACAACACTGGAACGTCACGGAGCGATGGATCATACGATCGTTGTTTCTGCGAGTGCTTCATCTATGTCTAGTTTATTATATTTAGCTCCATATGCGGCTACAGCTATGGGTGAAGAGTTTATGTATAACGGACGTCACGTATTAATTATTTATGATGATTTATCAAAACAAGCAGCAGCTTATCGTGAGATGAGTTTATTACTTAAAAGACCACCCGGACGGGAAGCATATCCCGGTGATGTATTCTACTTACACTCACGCTTATTAGAACGTTCAGCTAAATTGAATAAAGAAATGGGTGGCGGTTCAATGACTGCTTTACCGATTGTAGAAACACTTGCTGGAGATATATCTGCATATATTCCAACAAACGTTATTTCGATTACAGATGGACAGATCTTCTTGGATCAAAATCTATTCTTCTCTGGTGTAAGACCTGCCGTTGATGCAGGGTTATCAGTATCTCGTGTAGGGGGATCAGCACAATTGAAGGCAATGAAGAAAGTTGCCGGGACACTTCGCTTAAACTTAGCAAGTTATCGAGAACTCGAGGCATTCTCTCAATTTGGAGCAGATTTAGATGAGTCCACTCAAAGAAGATTAGATCAAGGTAAATTAACGGTTGAAGTATTAAAACAATCGTCTCATTCACCAATACCCGTAGCGAATCAAGTCATTATGTTATTTGCTTTAACTCACGGATATTTAGAAAATATCCCTGTTGATCAAGTGAAATACTATGAAGAGCAATTATACGATTATATCGAGACAACATACTCAGACGTCTTGAGAGAAATTGTAGATACGGGTGATTTACCGGATCAAGAAAGATTAGATAATTTATTAAGTAACTTTGGAGAAATGTTTCGAACAACGCAAACAGTAGATTAATCGAGGTGATATATATTGGCGTTAGAAGAAATTAGAAGACAAATTGATTCAATCAATAAGACATCTCAAATTACTAAAGCAATGAGTTTAGTTTCTACGACTAAGTATAACCGAATAGTTAACATATCAAGTAATTATGAAATATATGCAACGAAAATTAAACAAACGGTTGCGAACTTAATGCGCCACGTGGGCGATATTAGTAATGCGGGTTATGTTACGAATAGTGATTTAACAAGTATTGTCGATTTTCATGATTTATTGATTAATCGACCAGTTAAGAAATCAGGTTACTTAGTGATTACTTCTGACAAAGGATTAGCTGGAGGTTACAACTCAACGATATTGAAAGAATTTAAAGCGTTATTGGACGAAAGAAATCAAGGGGCAGAAGATATCGTTGTGATGGCCGTCGGTGAACCGATTATGAAATTATGTCGAAAAGAAAATTTTAATGTTGCACACGAGTTGCATCATTTACCTGACTTTCCGACATTTACACAAGTTCAAAGTTTAATCCAAAAATGTGTTGAGTTATTTAAAAATGAGATTTTCGATGAATTATATCTAGTTTATAATCACTCAATAAATGCTTTGCAGAATGAATTTCGTTGTGAGCAATTATTACCTCTGACAAATCTTCCAACTGAAGAAAAAACAGATGTTGATTATGCCATAGAACCTGATGTTCCAGATGTGTTAGATATACTGCTTTCTCAATATGCAGAAAGTATGATTTATGGAACAATCTTAGATGCAAAAACCGCAGAACAAGCAAGTCGTATGCAAGCAATGACTCAAGCAACTGATAATGCTACTGATTTAATTAAGAATTTACAATATGTCTATAATCAACAAAGACAAAAACGCGTAACGAATGAAATCATCGAGATTACGAGTGGTGCGAATGCACAAAATTAAAGGAAAGAAGGCAAGATAACATGAGAATTGGAAAAGTAGAACAAGTTATCGGCCCAGTCGTCGATGTTCGGTTTCCTAAAGACGATGGCGTCCCTCATATTCAGAATGCTTTAGTGATCATTCCAAATGTAACAGAAGAGACAGTTACTGAAGAGGATTTAAATCGTGATGATGTAACAGTCGTCGAAGTATCATTGGACTTAGGTGAAGGGACTGTTAGAACTATTGCTATGAATGCGACTGAAGGTTTAAGTCGTGATATGGTAGTGGTTGATACAGGTTCAACTATCCAAGTTCCTGTTGGAAAAGAAGTTTTAGGACGAGTATTTAATGTGCTCGGTCAGACAATCGATCGCCGTGGTCCATTAGAAACTGGCTATGAATTGAAAAGTATCTATAATGATGCTCCAAAGTATGAAGACTTAGAAAGTAACTTTGAAGTATTGGAAACTGGAATTAAAGTTATTGACCTATTGGCACCTTATTTAAGAGGTGGGAAAGTCGGGCTCTTTGGTGGTGCAGGAGTGGGTAAGACAGTACTCATTCAAGAATTAATCCACAATATCGCACAAGAACGGGATGGGATTTCCGTCTTTGCTGGTGTTGGAGAACGTTCTCGTGAAGGGAATGACTTAATTCAGGAGATGGCTGAGAGTGGTGTTGATAAGAATACTGCCTTAGTGTTTGGTCAAATGAACGAGCCACCTGGAGCGAGAATGAGAACTGTATTAACTGGTTTAACTATGGCAGAATATTTCAGAGATACAATGAAACAAGACGTACTACTATTCGTTGATAATATCTATCGTTTCACTCAAGCAGGATCTGAGGTATCAGCTCTATTAGGCCGTATGCCGTCTGCTGTGGGTTACCAACCGACATTAGCAAGTGAAATGGGCGCCATGCAAGAACGTATCGCTTCTACGGTTGATGGTGCGATTACATCGATTCAAGCTGTATATGTTCCAGCAGATGACTATACTGACCCGGCGCCAGCGACAACGTTTGCCCATCTGGATTCAACAACAAATTTAGACCGTAAGTTAACGTCACAAGGTATTTATCCAGCAGTGAACCCGCTAGAATCAACATCGATTGCTTTATCTGAAGATATTGTTGGTAATAGACATTATCAAATTGCAACACAAGTTCAACAAACATTGCAAAGATATAATGAATTGCAAGATATTATCGCAATTCTTGGTATTGAAGAATTAAGTGATGAAGAGAAAGTGACAGTGACACGTGCACGTCGTATTCAATTATTCTTATCACAAAACTTCCATGTAGCTGAACAGTTTACTGGCGTTCCAGGTTCGTTTGTAACAGTTGAAGAAACATTAGATGGCTTTGAAGGTATCTTAGAAGGTAAATACGACACTCTACCTGAAGAAGCGTTTAGAAACGTGGGTGCGATTAATCAAGTGATTGATAAAGCTGAAGAATTAGGTATTGATGTTTCCCAATATAAATAAATAATTCGATTCAGGAAGTGAGGTAAGTAACATTGGCTAAAAAACACGAACTATTACAAGTGAATATTTATGCTCCTGAAGGATTAATTTATACTCACTACTCACGAGGTATTGTAGTGAAGACAACAGACGGAGAGATGACGATACTTCCCAATCATATTCCAGTGATCACATCGTTAACGGTTGGTTCAATTAAAGTGAGCCGACGTGAGGAATCGATGGCGGATAACTATATTGCGATAAATGGTGGTATTCTCGAAATGCATGATAATGTTGTTGAAATTACTGCGACGTATGCGATTCGTTCAAGAGATATTGACGAAGGGAAAGCACTTATTGAGAAACAACAGGCCGAGGCAGAATTAGAAACCGCCTTATCAAATAATGATACAGTTGCTCACCGTCGTGCTCGTATTGCTTTGAATCGAGCAATTAATAAGATTAACGTTAAGGCAAAAAATATTTAAAAATATCCAGAACCTACTTACTAAAGTCAGGTCTGGATATTTTTTATATTTATTTAATTAATTTGTGAAGAGGTTTATAAATCTGATTAAGTGTTTGATATAAATCAGAATCTTCTGTTTCCTTCGAAAGGGTCCGTGACAGATTCTTAATTGTTGCAATGTATTTCGAGGCTAAAGTAGAAATTGATGCTTTATCAGTGCCTTTAAGCTGTTGAGCTTCTTTTATAATAACATTCTTTAAAAGCGATAAATTACGACGTGCATCTGGTCTTTTCTTATCATCAAGTAAAAGCATGCCATTATCAGCTAAACGTCTTAAATCGCGAATATGTTGCGTTAGATCCGTATCATTTGAGTCTTGGAGTAAAGCTTCTCTTGTCATTTCATTTATATCCATTGCATCTTGCTCCTTTTCTTCATTGATACATTCATTGTAACAAGATATACTAAAAAGAATGATGATTCTAACTTGAAAAGGAGTAAATTATGCAGAAAAAACAAACATGGATTGATTATTATAATATGGAAGCCCATCCTGAGGGTGGCTATTTTCATCAAGTGTTAAAGTCAGACGAAACTTTTGAAAGAGAAAATCAATCTCCAACGGCACTTTATACGAGTATATACTTTCTGTTAACTGATTCAAATCCGTCCAGATTTCATCGTTTAACTTCTGATGAGATTTGGTACTATCATTATGGGAATCCATTAACAGTTCATATGATTACTCCAGAAGGGGAGTATCAACAAGTTTATTTAGGGACGGACATCGAAAAAGGCCAAGTGCTTCAAGCGGTCGTACCTAAAAATACGATTTTTGGATCGACGGTTGAAGAGAAAGACGGTTATTCGCTTGTAGGTTGTATGGTGAGTCCTGGCTTTAAATTTGAAGACTTTGAATTATTTGAACGACAAGTTCTACTAGAAAAATACCCCGAACATAAAGAAATTATTACTCGCTTAACTACAGAAGAAAAATAATTTAAAAAAATAAGCCACACTAGATTTAATTTTCTAGTGTGGCCTTTATCATGTGATTATTTTAAATCTTTTAAGCGAGCATTTTTAACGTCAGTGATTGTTTGTGTTCCTGCAAGTTGCATGACACGTTTTAAATCGTTTTCGAAGTATTCGAATACGCTCTTAACGCCTTTCCATCCACCTAAAGCTAAACTGAATAATACTGGTCGACCGATAGCAACGATATCAGCACCACTTGCTAGCGCTTTGAAGATGTGCTCTCCACGACGGATTCCACTATCGAATACGATTGGCACACGACCAGCAACTACTTCAGCAATTTCTTCTAATACTTCGAATGAAGCAGGAGCGCCATCTAGTTGACGTCCACCATGGTTTGAAACCCAAATTCCGTCAACACCAACAGCAATTGCTGCCATAGCATCTTCAGGGGTTTGAACACCCTTTATGAATACTGGAAGGCCAGAGTAATGTTTAATGAATTGAATATCTTTTAAGTCAATTTTTTGTTTAGATTGGCCATAGATATTGTTTAATGACATGTTTTCCCCTGAACCAGTCAAGTAACGTGAAACAATTGGCATACCGAATGGGTATACAAATTTATTTCGTGTATCACGGTCACGGTTACCACTTACTGTTGCATCAGCAGTTAGGATGATTGCTGATGCACCGTCTGCTTTTGCTTCGTCTAAGATATTTTTGTTTAATTCATCATCTTTACTCATGTAAATTTGGAACCAACGTGGGTTACCTGCGAGACCTTCTTCAATCTCTTCGAATGAAGCACCTGAATAAGCACTAATTGACATAATTGTTCCGCCAAATTCGCTAATTCCTTTCGCTGTTCCGGCTTCTTTAGACTCGTGAGCTAAACCGTGAGCAGCGATTGGAGCCATAATGAATGGTACTTTTAAATTATGTTCAAAGATTTTTGTTTGTGTATCAGGGAATTCAACGTCAGCTGCTATACGAGGTAAGATTCCTTTTTGGTTAAATGCTGAAACGTTACGACGCAATGTAAACTCATCACCAGATCCACCAGCCATGTAATCAAATCCGCCACTAGGAACGATTTCTTTAGCAAAGTCCTCTAATTCAATCGTATTAATAATATTTAAATCTTTTACCTCTTGAGGTGCATTATATTTGTTTTCTTCTGTCATATTAATCTTCTCCTTTTTTTAATTAAAATAATAATTGTAATATTTGAGCACCGATAGGTGCGAACACAACAATAACAATACCAGTGACAACAATCGCTAAACCAGACATTGCTCCTTGAACTTCTCCAACTTCAATCGCTTTTGAAGTCCCCATAGCATGAGCACTTGAACCAAAGGCAATCCCTTGAGCAACCGGGTTAGTAATATTAGCTACTCTAAATAGAGTAGGTCCAATTAAAGCCCCCACAACACCAGTGAATACTACGACCGCAACAGTTAACGGTACTAAGCCACCAACAGATTCAGATATACCAATTGCAATTGCAGTCGTTACCGGTTTAGGTAAGAATGTCGCTGCTAATGGATAGTCGAATCTAAACAACAAGCTAAACAGAATGATCAATACAGTATGGAATGCCACACCGGATACAATCCCTGTTAAGATTGCTGGGTAATTCTCTTTTAAGTACTTGAAGTTTTTCTCTAGCTTGATTGCTAAGGCAACCGTAGCTGGAGTAACCCAGATACTAATATATCTTCCTCCCTCATTATAAGTTTCATATGACACATTCGTTAGAAGTAATAAAATAATGACACATATGATAGCGAATACCAAAGGATTAAAAAGTGGTAATTTAATCCGCTTATAAAGAATACTTCCAAGTAAATAAAAGCCAATAGAAACCATAAAACCAAAAAATGGTGTTGCAACTAAAGTACTTATCATTTTTTAGCCCCCTTGTTCTGACGTTTGTCGATCTGTTTTTGAACAACTGTACCCACACACCACATCATTAATGCAGTCGTAACAAATAAAATTATAAGTAGCTGCCACCAAACGTTCCCGCCCAGTACTTCGAACTGAGTCATTAATCCCACCCCGGCTGGGACAAACAAGAAAGCCATGTTATCAGTCAGCCAAGTTCCTACGTCATCTACTTTTTCAATCGGTAAAATATTGAAATGGAGAGCTAAGAATAATATGACCATTCCGATAACACTACCTGGAATTGTAACAAACCGCGAAATAATTAGCGACAATATTTCCCCTAAATACGAGAAAATAAGTAGCCAAAATAACTGTTTTAACTTATCCATGTATGTCATCCTTTTCAATTATGATATAATCAATATGGAGCAAAATCCATAAGATATGAAAGCGTTTCATAGGAGTATAATACCATATAGATATAAAACAAATAAATACCAAATTATTATCAAATATAAATATAATTTATGAAGTGAGGAATAATATATGAATATTAGAGATTTAAAATACTTTATTCATTTAGCAGAAAGTTTGAGCTTTACTAAGACTGCCGAAGCATTCTATGTATCGCAACCATCTATCTCTATAGCGTTAAAGAGATTGGAGGAGAATTTCGAAACAACATTAATCCAACGTAACCGCGCCGTTCAAAATGTTCAATTAACAGAATCAGGTGAAATCTTATATCGATCTGCTCATGAGATATTACAAATACTTGACCGTACTAAGCAAGAAATTATCAATTCTCAAGCAGAGACAGTATCGTTTGGCTTCTTACCGACGATCGGTGGTTATTACTTACCAAAGATTCTTCCAGACTTAGCAGAGTATAGTATGTTACTGAATTTTATTGAGGAAGAAAGTTCTGAAGTGATGTTTGAAATGATTCGAAACAATCAAGTTTCATCAGCCATTATTTCAAGTGAAAAACCTATTTTTGAGGAAAAATGGTTAACTCAAGTTCCTATGGAAGAACATGAGTTTGCGATTTATGTAAATAAAAATCATAAAATAGCAGACCGTGAGAATCTTTCAGTAGAAGAACTTGAAGAGTTAGACTTCATTACGTTAGGTAATGGGTATACACATAATACAATTATGAATCATTGGGTAAGTGATAATAGTCTGAAGTTAAAGAAAGTTCGTTATTCGAATGAAATTCAAACAATTAATTCAATGATTGATTCAGGAATTTATGCTGGTTTCATGACAGATATTATTATCAGAAATCAAGACCACTTAATTAGGGTTCCTATTGAAGATGCACCAAAAGTGTATACAAGCTTAATTATCAATAACGAAACACCGGTAACAGCGATTCAGAAGAAATTTAATGATGAAGTGTTAGCGATAGTAAATAAACTATATACAGACAACTAAAGTTTATTTTCAGCAATTTAATATAGTAAGGAGATTCTATTTGAAAAACTATCAATATCCAATCGACCTAGATTGGTCAAATGAAGACATCGTTCATGTCATCACTTTTCTTAATGCAGTTGAATCAACGTATGAACAAGGTATTCTCTTTGAAAAATTCCAACAAGCTTATAACCAATTCAAAGAAGTGGTTCCAAGTAAGAGTCAAGAAAAGCAAATAGGGAAAAAATTTGAAGACATAAGTGGATATTCAATATACAGGGCGGTTCAATTGATGCGAACTAAATTAAAAGAAGAGAATTTAAATAAAAAAACACAAATTATGCATTTAACTATGGAACAAAGGAGAAAATAAGTGGACTATCAATTACATCATCGTATTTTAGTTTGGATGGAGCAAGCGGCTGAAACATTAAAATATTCTTTAGAGCGCGAGTTACAAGTTGAAGAGAAGAAAAGCCCGAGTGATTTAGTCACTGAGATGGATAAAGCAACGGAGCAATTCTTTATTAACAAAATCCGTAAATATTATCCATCGCATCAAATTATTGGTGAAGAAGGACAAGGGGATACCGTGAACGATGTAAAAGGCACTGTTTGGGTGATTGATCCCATCGATGGCACTTTAAATTTTGTTAAAGCCAAAAATCACTTTGGAATTATGATTGGTATTTTTGAAGATGGTTTACCAGTTGCTGGTTATATTTATGATGTAATGAATAGTGATTTATACTATGGTATTGTGGGTGAAGACGTTTACTTAAATAATCATCCGCTCGAATCACTAAAAATTTCTCAATTAAATGAATCTTTAGTGCTCGGAAATGTAGAATCTTTCTCCAACAACGTGTATAATATGAAAGCCTTACTAAATGTTTCACTCGGCGCAAGATCATATGGATCAGCTGCGATAGAAATCATTGGCTTAATTAGAGGCGAGGCGGCACTCTATTTCTCAGCTGGTTTACAACCCTGGGATTTTTCTGCTGGTTATGCTATATGCGAGTCAATGGGATATAAAGTAACGACAATAGATGGAAGTCGGCCGGATATATTAACTCGGTCACCAATATTATTTGCACATCCGAATGTGCATCAAGAGGCATTAGAATTGCTAAGTCATAAATAGATAAGGATTGAATAAAATAATGGAATTACGTAATGATATAAGAAACATCGCAATAATCGCTCACGTTGACCATGGTAAAACATCGTTGGTTAATGAACTTTTAATACAATCGGACACTTTAGATGGACATACACAACTTGACGATCGTGCGATGGACAACAATGATATTGAAAGAGAACGTGGAATCACAATCTTAGCTAAAAATACGGCTGTAGATTATAAAGGGACTCGCATAAATATCATGGATACACCAGGACATGCGGACTTCGGTGGTGAAGTAGAGCGTATTATGAAGATGGTCGACGGTGTAGTATTAGTTGTCGATGCCTATGAAGGAACAATGCCACAAACACGTTTTGTATTGAAACGTGCATTAGATGAAGGATTAGTTCCAGTTGTCGTTGTTAACAAAATTGATAAACCATCTGCACGACCTGAAGAAGTTGTAGATGAAGTCTTAGAATTATTCATCGAACTTGGTGCCGATGACGATCAAATTGAATTCCCAGTTGTATATGCCTCAGCATTAAACGGAACTTCAAGTACTTCAAGTGATCCAGAAGATCAAGAAGATAATATGGATGCCATCTTTGATGCAGTATTGGAACACGTTCCTGCACCTGAAGATAATCGTGACGAGCCTCTACAATTCCAAGTATCTATGTTAGATTATAGTGATTACGTTGGACGTATCGGTATTGGTCGCGTGTTCCAAGGAACAATCAAAGTTGGAGATAGCGTGACATTAATGAAGACAGATGGAAGCACTAAAAACTTCCGTGTATCGAAAATGTTCGGTTTCTTCGGCTTAAACAGAGTTGAAATTAACGAAGCCATTGGTGGAGACTTAATTGCTCTATCAGGTATGGATGATATCTTTGTTGGGGAAACAGTATCAAGTAGTACTGACCCTATTGCGATGCCATTACTACACGTGGATGAGCCGACATTACAAATGAAGTTCTTAACGAACAACTCACCATTTGCAGGTAGAGAAGGTAAATACGTTACAGCTCGTAATCTTGAAGATAGATTAGCACGTGAATTACAAACTGACGTTTCTTTAAACGTAGAACCGACAGATTCACCTGATGCCTTTACTGTATCAGGACGTGGGGAATTACACTTATCAATCTTAATTGAGAACATGAGACGTGAAGGATACGAATTCCAAGTATCAAGACCAGAAGTAATCATTCGTGAGATTGATGGTGTCGCAAGTGAACCGTTTGAAAGATTACAAATTGATACTCCTGAAGAATATATGGGATCTATTATTGAAGCTTTGGGTACAAGAAAAGCTGAAATGGCTGATATGATTAACCCAGGTAACGGACAAGTTCGTCTAATCTTTTTAGTTCCAGCGCGTGGATTAATAGGATTCGCAACAGAATTTATGTCATTAACACGTGGTTACGGAATTATGAACCATACTTTTGATGAGTATAGACCAGCTGTAGGAGGATCAATCGGCCGTCGTCGTAATGGTGCTCTAGTTTCACTAGACTCTGGTCAAGCGACAACTTATAGTATTATGAACATCGAAGAACGTGGACAAATTTATATCACGCCAGGTACTGAAGTTTATGGTGGTATGATTATTGGGGAACATAACCGTGAGAATGATTTAACAGTTAATATCACTAAAGCTAAACAACAAACTAACGTACGTTCAGCGAATAAAGACCAAACTAATGTGATCAAACAACCTAAGATTTTAACATTAGAAGAATCATTACAATTCATGGACGAAGATGAGTACTGCGAAGTAACACCAGAAAGTATTCGTTTACGTAAACAAATCTTAGATAAAAGTGCTCGTGAAAAAGCATCTAAAAAAGATAAGAAATAATATTTTGCAAAACGCTCACATTAAGAGAGCGTTTTATTGTGTGATTCCATTCTTAGATGGTAATATGAATGTATTATATGAAATAAATAGGAGGAATTTAATTATGGCTTTTACTTTACCGAATTTACCATATACAAGTGATGCTTTAGAACCAGTTATCGATAAGGAAACAATGGAAATCCATCATGGCAAACACCACAGCGGATATGTAACAAAATTAAATGATGCATTAGAAGGAACAGAGTTTGCTGATAAAGCAATCGAAGATGTTGTTGCAAACTTAAACGATATTCCAGAAGAAAAACGTACAGCTGTACGTAACAACGGTGGTGGACACTTAAACCACTCATTATTCTGGGAATCTCTACAAGCACCTTCAGATAATAATGAAGTTCCTGCTGAATTAGCTAAAAAATTAGAAGATGCATTCGGATCAGTAGATGCATTTAAAGAGAAATTTGAAGCAGCAGGTGCAGGTCAGTTTGGATCTGGTTGGGCATGGCTTGTTGATAACAACGGAACATTAGAAGTTGTTGGAACTCCAAACCAAGATAACCCAATTACAGATGGTAAAAAACCACTATTAGGTGTAGATGTATGGGAACATGCTTATTACTTAAACTACCAAAACCGTCGTCCAGAATACTTATCAGCTTTCTGGAAAGTTGTTAACTGGTCGAAAGTTGTAGAACGTTTAAACGCGTAAACTAAAGTTTGAATTGATAGTGTCATTGAGAGAAATCTCAGTGGCATTATTTTTTTGCTTGTAAATTGGATTATTGTAGTTAGTGAGTCATTTGAGGATTCAATAAATAGTCATTTTTAATTAAGCGATACATGTTATAATAGCTTATATGAAAAATCATACACTTTTCAATACACTTTTTGAAGTGGTATACTGAGTGTAATTATCTATCCATAAGGAGGCGTTTGATGGCAAACAATGAGGAACATCATGATGCTTCAAAAAGTATGAGGCTTAAAAATTTATTCAAAGAATTATTCTCAAAAAAAGAAATGGCACAGAATTTTAGGTTGATTGACAAATCCATCGTATTAATTACAACTTTATTGGTGGTCATTGGGTTGATTTCAGTCTTTAGTGCGACAATGTATGATAATCCAATGAGCGCGATCACGACACAAAGTCTTTCAGTTGTTATTGGTGTCATCATCATCGGTATAATGGTTGTTGTACCTTTTGAATTATTTAAAAATATCAAGCTCATTCTAATTATGATGGTCATATTAATTTTCTTACTACTATATACTTTGGCCACTCAAGAAAGCGTCTGGGGGGCAACCAGTTGGTTTGTCGTATTTGGAGTGAGTTTTCAACCAAGTGAGTTCGTTAAAGTCATTGGAATTCTAGTGATTAGTTGGTTAATCAAGTATTATGATAGGGAAGTCATTCTGACTAATCAGAAACTTCCTTCCTGGTTTAACGTGAATAATGTAGCTATTGCAACATTAGTAGTTTCCTGTGTGCTAATTTTTCTACAACCCGATTTAGGAATGTTGATTATTCTATCAGCGACTCTGGGACTTATTTTTCTGTTGACGAAAGGGTCTTTAAAGTGGAACATCATAGCCTATAGTGTTTTATTTGTTGGTTATTTATTATTAACGATCATTGGTCGGCAATTTGGAGATTGGCTAGTGTCAAAAGATTTCCATATGTTTGAACGGATTGCATCATTCATTGATCCATTCAGATATTCATCCGATTCAGGATACCAAATCATCCAAGGCTTAATGGCATTTAGTCGGGGTGGTTGGTTTGGAATGGGATTAGGCGAAGGTGTATCGAAGCAAGGGGCTTTACCGGTCATTGAATCCGATTATATATTGGCAAATATCGCTGAAGAACTTGGCTTAATTGGTGTGTTAGTCGTGGTAGGCTTACTATTTAGCCTCATCGTAATTATTTATCAACGCGCGGCAGCAAGTACAGAGTTATACCGTAAATCAGTTCTAATAGGTGTTGCATCTTTACTACTCGTTCAAACTGTCATTAATATCGGAGGTGTCGTGAGTATTCTGCCATTAACTGGGGTCACTTTACCATTTATTAGTTATGGAGGAACAAGTATGATTGCAATGCTAAGTGCGATTGGACTGGCTTTAAGAATGATAATTGAAGAAGGTAAAGAACCAAATATCAACTTAGTTTATTCTAAGCGGAAAGGGGAGTAATATGGAATTTAATATAATTGAAAGACAAGCGCTGGTTATTTGGCTATATTCAACAAAGCAGATTAAAGAATTAAGAAAGCATGGCTATATTCATTACTATAGTCGTAGAATGAAGTATGCGATTATGTATGTGAATAAAAAAGATGCAGAAAAAGTTGAGAAAGTAGTGAATGACTATTACTTTGTCAGAGAAGTCGAGTATTCATACCGAGATGACATTGACATGACGTTTGCAAATGCGATTGAACCTTCAACAGACAATTCTTTATCGGGTCCTTTTTCTGTAGAGGATGAAGAAGAGTCATTAATCGAGTCAATTGCAGAGTCACTTAGCAACAAAAAAATGAATAATGGATAATTGGTGGTAATATATGCGAGTAATATCAGGAAATTATGGAAGTAGACGACTAAAAGCCGTCCCAGGTCAAAATACACGGCCGACAACAGATAAAATTAAAGAAAGTATGTTTAATTTAATTGGTGGGTACTTTGAAAGTGGTATTTGTTTAGATTTATATGCTGGAAGTGGTGCTTTAGCCATTGAAGCTGTTTCTAGAGGGATGGATTCTGCTGTTCTGTGTGAGAAATACAGACCAGCCATCGAGACAATCAACGAAAACTTAAAGGTGACTAAAGAGGAAGAGCGCTTCACTTTATTAAAAGGTGATAATCATAAGAGTTTACGAAACTATGCAACGAGTCAATTGGCTGAGCCATTTAAACTACTCTTTCTAGATCCGCCATATCACAAACAACAAATTGAAAAAGATATACAATGGCTTTGGGAATTAGAAGTCATTAATAAACAAACGACCATTGTCTGTGAAACAGATTCAGATGTAACCCTTCCAGATTGGATTGAAGGTCATGAGTTAATTAAAGTAAAAGATTATGGTGCAACCCGCATTCATATCTATGAAGGTGAGGAGAATAGTGTTGAGTAATAAACCAAAGATTGGTATTTTTGCTGGAACATTTGATCCCCTAACTAAAGGGCACTTAAACTTAATTGAACGAAGTAGTAAACTTTTTGATGAAGTCATTGTCGTAATCGCAATCAATACAAATAAGAAAACATTGTTTACGGTTGATGAGCGAATTAAATTAGTTGAAGACAGCGTGGAACATATCGGTAACGTAACAGTGGATACTTTAAAGGATGGGCTGATTGCTCATTATTACGAAGAAAAACAAGCGACTGCGCTTATCAGAGGCTTACGTAATACAACGGATGTAGATTACGAGTACGCCATCGCTTCTGCGAATGCTCGACAAGTAGATGGTTTAGAAACGATGATATTATATGCTGCCGATCAGTATCGCTACTTAAGTTCGACGATTATTAAAGAAATTGCCTTTTTCGATGGGGATATCAGTGATATGGTACCACCAAATGTTGAAGAAGCCATGCACGAAAAAATTACTTCTAAGTAAATATTCACATAAATTAGATCATAAAAAAATTATTTGGTCGATTTTCATTTTAAAAAATGAAAATCGGCTTTTTTTTTGTATATATATATATAGACAAATTTTTAGGAGGAATAATATGAATTTTCAAAATGTGACCTTTAAGACAATCGTGACTCATATTCAACAGAATATTTTTAAGATATTAGTACTGACGGTGTTGGTTATCGTCTTATTATCGGCTATCCTACCTAGCCAACAATCGTCAACCGATTATGTCAAACTGTTCGAAAGTAACTCAACTCATTCGGCGGAATCAACCCAAGAACCTGAAGTTAATACGGATTTAGCAGCAATATCTGGGCTAAAACAACAGACGGAAGAGCGAGCAGAAGATAATGAACAGCAAGTGGTTTATGTCGATATTAAAGGAGCAGTTGCCAAACCAGATATGTATGCTTTGCCTCTAGGAAGTAGAGTTTATGATGCGATAGAAATGGCAGGGGGACTAACTGAAGAAGCCGCCACAGAAACATTAAACCAGGCGAAACTACTTGAAGATCAGATGTTGTTATACATTTATAGCTATTCAGAATTGGAACAAGCAGAGACGATACCGGAAACAAGGTCAGTTGAACCGGCTTATATTGAAGGGTCTAATTCAATTAATGACATTGTACCTGGTCTAGTAAATATAAATTCCGCCACCGTAGATGAGTTGATGACTCTCCCGAATATTGGACCCAAAAAGGCAGCCGCAATTATTCAATTTAGAGAAGAGAATGGAAGCTTTGCTGCCATTGAAGATATTATGGCTGTTTCTGGGATAGGTGAGAAGACATTCGAGAACCTAACTGACCTTATTACGGTTTCGCCATGATAAAATATTTACAACACATACGATATGAATGGCCCTTTATTTTTCTGCTTATTTATGTCGTGTTACAGGCCTTTTATTACTTTAGTTTTTGGCTAATGCTACCTATTATCTTCATAGCCTTAAGAATAATTTGTTTGGGTAATCTGAAGACAGTCATAACCGTTACTGTCTTGTCTATTTTAGTTCTTGGATATGCATTCTTTCAAACATTTCAGTTTCAAAAACTCGAGGAATTACCCATTGCCTCGCAAGAAATGCGTGCAATTTTATATACGAATCCTTTTGATGTACAAAGTGATGAGGACTCAGTCCGTGGTGACGGGAAAGTTCAAATCGTTCATCAATCCGAGAAGATCGAATTAAGAGTAAATTTTGTTCATTGGTTAGAAGATGACGAACCTGAAAATCAAAGCATACTTGAAGAATCAACTGTTTGGTTCGTTGAAGGTAAGTTTGAAAAGCCGGATGTGGCTAGAAATTTTGATGTATTTGATTATAAAGCTTACTTAGCTACCCAAAATATCGCCTGGGAATTTGAAATTACTAACATATATCAGCTTAAATCGGACCCATCATTTGTTGGCAAATTAGATACATTCAGATATAAGATATTGGAGCCCTTTATTAAGCTAAACCATCATGAGTGGATTGCGATTCATAATAAGCTACTTTTCAATATTGACTCCGACACTTATAGGCACTACAAAGAAAACTTTACTGCTTTAGGAGTTGCACACTTCTTTGCAATCTCTGGTTTTCATATTTATTTTATTAGACGCTTGTTAAATAGTGTATTGCTCAGATTTGGCATGCCAATTGAATATGCGAAGATTTTAATTACAGTTGTGCTATGGCTTTACACGTGGTTAGTCGGTTGGCCGATTGGGGTCATTCGTGTCTTATCTACGAGTGCCTTAAATTCTTTAAAAACAAAGTATCGTTTACCCATCGCTTCTTTAGATAGCCTTGCCATCGTGGGAATTTTATTCATTTGTTTTGACCCTTTAAATGTCTTATCGCTAGGCTATACATTAAGTTTTATGATGACTTTTGTTGTGATGAGTTATAACCAAGCTACCCCAAATAAACATTCTGCCATTCAAATTATTGAAATGACTTTTGCTTGCTTGTTATTGTCCTGGCCAATTATCATGCAGACGTCATTTGAATGGAATGTAATTCAAGTAGTGATAGTTATTTTGTTTACAGTCGTTTTTACTCATCTGATTATGCCGCTCGTCTTTTTAACGACATTATGGATTGTATTTTCTTTCCCGGGTTTAGAAACAGTGAGTGCAATGTTAGATAGAGGTGTTGTCTTCATTAATGAACTGTTAAGCCAATCTGACGTATTTTATGCCTTTAATCTGATAGTCGGGAAGCAGACGCCAGTGATTTTTTATTTACTTATACTTGTCGCTGTATTTTTTATTGCGTTCATCCATGTTCGCCCATTTTTAAGTTATGGTGTATTCTTGCTGATGTATTTAATTATTTTGTTTGGGGTACCCTATTTGGATCCGACGGTTAAATTAACGATGATTGATGTGGGGCAGGGAGATGCGATGTTATTTCAATTAGGTCATCAACAGGGGAATTGGTTGATTGATACCGGCGGCAAGCGACTTTGGGAACCAGTGGAAGGATCGAATATCGACCATAGTTTTGCTGAGTGGAATTTAATCCCCGCTTTAAAAGCTCTAGGTGTGAATCAATTAGATGGTGTCATTATTACCCATCCCGATATTGATCACATTGGGAATTTACAAGCTTTGTCTCAAGCGATCAACATTCAGGAGTTATGGGTGAGTGATTATACTTTGAAGAGTAATATTTGGGAAGAGATTTCAGCTCAAGTTAAAGTTAATACCGTTGTGAGTCTAGACATGGGTCAAAGCTATAAACATCCAACTATTCCGCTGACATTGTATAACCCAGCACTCTCTGATATTAAATATTCGCAAAGTGAATCCAATGATTCGTCATTGATTACTCAAATCGATATAGAAGGTCTCGCGGTATTATCATTAGGAGATGTGACTAAGCGAATTGAAACAAAAATCTTAGCGACCTATCCAGAAATTCGAGCGGATATTTTAAAAGTAGGTCATCACGGGAGTAATACGAGTACTTCTGAAGAATTACTGACGCATACTCAACCGTTCCTCGCCTTCATTTCAGCTGGTGTTAATAATCAGTACGGTCATCCCCATGCCGAAGTGACAGATTTATTAAACCAACACAGTGTTCCTTATTTAAGTACTGAAATGGTTGGCGCTGTTCAACTCACATATCACCCATTAAAGGGGTATAAAATTCGGACAGTTATTGAGAAATAAGGTGGAAAGATAATGTGAATAAAGACCGTAATATCAACTTTTTGTGAGAGGTTGAAACTGTATATAAACTTTACAATAAAAGTGACAAAAAGTGATTGCTTATTTCAAATAATTAGCTATAATTATTTTGTTTTAAAAAAGTATACAAGGAGGTTTATATGAAATTTCAGTCACAACAATTAATGATTCGTCCCGCACAGGTTGAGGATGCGAAGCAAATACAACAAATTTATACACCCTATATATTGAATACTGTGTTTAACTTAGAGGAAACAGTAGGGACCCTTTCGTATTATGAACAATTGATTATCGAAGCTCAAAGTCATTTGCCTTTTTTAGTAGCAGAATACGAAGGAGTCATCGTTGGTTTTGTTTATGTGAGTGAAATTTCATTTATGCTGAATCTAGTTAATACGTGCGCTTTGAGTATTTATGTAGCTGAAGATACACCTGTTCGAGGTGTCGGCCAATCACTATTCACAGCTTTAGAAAGAACATTAACTGCTTTAGGTATGACACAAATAATTGCGAACATTGTAGCAACGAACGAAAGAAGTATTCGCTTCCATGAAAAGAATGGCTTTCAATTGCTCAGTACATTCCCTCAGGCAGGCTACAAATTCGGCCAATGGCATGATGTTAAATGGTTTGGTAAAAAACTTGTCGCAGAGCCGGAGCAATCTGAAGTATTGCCAACAGAGAGTTTATCTTTCTCTATTTATTAAAATTACCTGGATTGTTTATACTATCTGCTTTTAAACTTATTAAAGTTATTGTAGAATGGGATTATATGACATAAATATCGTTGATATTGCGTTTATAAAATAATTATACAATTAACAGGAGGAAGTAAGTCGATGCAGAAGGTCTTTTTGAAGGTACTTTTAGGTACAGTATTGCTTGGTAATATGCCAATTCTTTCTTGGGTACAGGCTGAAGAGATACCCGAAGATATACCACAAATCCAGATTACAGAAGAAGCGGTGGCAACGGAGAATAATATTGTCAAATCTGATAATGTCCGTGCAGCTTGGACTGATTATGGAAACTACGCTCAACCGAATGAAGAAGGATATGCCTACTATATGCATGCAGATCCAGATATTTCTTCAGAAATCCTCCCATTAGATGGAAATTCTTCTGAAGATGTCTTATTATTTACTTTTGATGATGCGCCACAAGAACCAGATAGCTATGCGCTCGAGATGGCTCAAGTTATGAAAGAAAAAGATGTTAATGCTATTTTCCTAGTTAACGGTATGTATCTAGAGTCGGAGTGGGGCAGAGAGATTACCAAACAAGTGCATGATATGGGCTTTGAAATTGGAAACCATACACATACTCACCCGAATTTACGTGAATTGACATATGAAGAACAATACAATGAGATTGTCGCAACGAATCAAGTAGTCGAAGAGATTACTGGCGCACCCGTACGTTGGTTTAGACCTCCTTTCGGATTGTTTAATATGGATACTATCTTAATTTGTAATGAGTTAGGCTTACAATTAATGACATGGTCATTTGGTTATGACTGGATGGATGAGTATTTATCTGGTCCTGAATTAGCAGCCGTATCATTGGATAATACATATATTCGACCTGGAGCAAACATATTAATGCATGACCGTTCGTGGACGTTGGATGCTTTACCAACAATGATTGATGGCTACCGCGAGTTGGGCTACCATATCGTTGACCCGTATTTGATCCAACACCAACAGAATAGTACAGAACCTTTATAATTGGTATTAAAAGATTTAAGTTAGACATTAATCTAGTTTAAATCTTTTTTGTTTTACTTATGATTCTGATATTATAGGTATTAGTTGAATGATAGGAGAGATTCATGACAAATAAATTTCCAAAGAGTTTTTACTTTAAATTAAGTTTTATTATACTATTAGTGTTATTTGGTTATTTTCAGAACCAAAATTTTATACAAGCGACTTTAAATGATGAATCATTAAATGTGAACGAATCTTTTAATCTCATTATGAGAGAGGTAATGAAATTACCAAACAACGTTGAAAATGACGAAGTTATTTCCGAATATATTTCAGGATACGCCCAACCAGGAAATCAAGTTCCCTATCAAATCCACGAAAAAATATTGTCGGATGATAATTATGCGATTGCAAAACAATCTGCCAATCAATTTAATGCGGCGTTAGATAATCGTGCATTGAATGATGCATTTTTAAGACAAATGAATCACTTGCGAGGAACGAAAGGTTGGGAGCAAATTCAATTTGGCGAGCATCTTGAAGAAGGTGTCTTGAGGCGAGTGGAAGAGATGGGGGAGTATCATTATTTAAGCTCTATAACGGCTGATGGAGCTGATTTTAGAGCCCAATTTCCAAGTGTTTCGGATGCAGAGTATCGCTTAGGTGAGAATTTATATGAACTCTACATCTCCGCCGGGGATGTTCATCTGACAACTTGGGAGAATGAAAAGATTTTAGCAGATTATTTATTTGATGTATATGTTGATGCCGTATCATTATCCAATTATGATATTTATCAAAGCCAATATATTTCGATCTACGCAGCACCGACAGATTATAGTGTCGATGAAGTACCATATGTGAGATTAGTTGTGTCATTAGTTTCGGATACTGAAGGGGGAATTTAATTGAAGGAAAGTTTAACGTCTAAATTATTAAAAGGTCTTGTTAAGGGCACCTTAGGCTTACTTGCCTATGATTTTGCTTATCGACTAAAACATCCGCGCAAACAAAGTTACCAAGCAGAGGTCAATTTAAATGAAGTAGACATGTCATTGCAAGCGAACTTAGCTTGGATTGAAGAAGAGCATTATGACCGAGATATGAACATTATCGCTCGACCATATATTGAGCAATATGAACATTCTGGAGAAATTCCGGTGGGTGATGTTGCTTTATCATATTTATTTTATTTAAAAGATAGCAATCGTCCAACTGTCTTTATTGTTCATGGCTTTAATGAGTATAAAGAGATGTATTTTGAAGTTGTATATTATTTATTGCAACTCAATTATAATGTGCTTATTTATGATGCGAGAGGTCATGGATCTTCAAGAGTTGAAACTCGTAATTCTTTAATTGATATTCAACATTTTGATTACTATATTGAAGATTTAAAAGAAGTGATTGAAAGTGTTAAAGAGACTTATGAATTGAACGAGCACTTTTTCTTATTCGCTCATTCAATGGGTGGGGCAGTAAGTACAGGATTAATTAAGAAATACCCAAAGCTAATTAAAGCAGCTATATTATCTTCACCAATGTTTAGTGTCAATACATATCCATATCCTAGATCTTTAGCTCATGCAGTAGCGAGTGGTGCCGGTTTACTGAACTTAGGTCATAAGCCCCTTCCCGCTCAAGGAAGTAATGAATTCATAGAAGCATCAACGGATGCATCTGAATATATTCCGAATCCATATTTAACACATAGTCAGCAAAGAGAAAAATATGCATTTAATTTGCGATTGGAGTCAGTTGCTCATCCAACTTCTGGGGGAACATATAATTGGTTGGCGACATCATTAGAGCAACTGAATTTGATAGTGGATGAATTAGCTTTGAAGAATATTGAAACCCCATTACTAGTATTTCGATCTGTCGAAGACAAAGTTGTTCGCGAGGATGGAATTTTTACAGCCGCTACCTACTTACCTCAAGTTGAACTTATAGCGGTAGACAATGCTGGACATTGTATTTTCCAAGAACATGATGAGATTACTAAACCATACTTCAGTTTAATCAGTTATTTTTTGAAGCAATATAGTTAAAATAAAAAAACAGCAACAATTTTTAATTGTCGCTTTTTTTTTAAATATTAATTTGTTTCGAAACCAACGATCATACCATTATGCTCTGCATAATAGCTACATAGTGCACTCGTTACACGTGTAGTAATTTTAGCGTTTGGATATTCTTTTAGAATTTCTTCTTTAAACGCGTTGGCAATATCTGGGTTAAGAACGTGAGATACTTCAATTTCTCCACCGTTATAACCTTTAGATTTTAATTCGTTAATTAAAGTTTTTAACGCTCTCTTTTGACCTTTTGATTTATGAGCCAATTGAATTGTACCTTCTGGCGTTCGGTTACCAATTAAGCGAATACCTAATAACCCAATCATTTGACCTAAAATCTTAGACACACGCCCATTATTAACTAAGTTATCTACAGATTCTAATAAGAATGCGATATCTAGATTATCATGGTAAGCATTCAATTCTTTTACGACGGTATCGAAATCAGCCTCCGTTTCAGCTAACTCAAATGCTTTTTTAGCCAATAAGTCCATCTCTGAACCAGCTGATCGACTGTCAAAGATATGAATGTTTGCGTTAGGATTTCTCTCTAAAGTATTGTCTTTTCCTAAAGAAGCACTATTGTAACTACCTGAAAGTTGAGAAGAGATGGTAAAGCAGATGACATTCTCTGCACCTTCAAATCGTTGTGCATAGACTTCTGGGGAAGGACATGCACTTGATGTTTTTTGTTTTGTATCTTTTAGTTCTGATAAGAAGTTCGCAATATCTAGGTCTGCACTATCTACAAAAACCTCATTACCAATATTTATCATTAATGGAACGATTTCCAAAGCGATGTTTTGGTTTGTTGTTTCTATTTCACGAATTGACGACCCTGAGTCGACAACAATTTTCCATTTTTTCACATTAATCACCTCATGTATGCATTATAATAATTATATAGTAACTATCTTGTCATTTCAATTCTAAGCGATGAAGACAAGCGTTATTGACGAAGAATCCATCTATCAATTGTAAATGAGGTAATAAATAGGTACAATAATAATAATAACGATTACATATAGTATGAAAGGGTGTGTCAAATGTTCTTAGGTAAAATTAATCAATCCAATGCACTCACACTGTTTAGTATGTTCTTTGGAGCGGTCGGTGTTGGGTTTTCAATGATTGGAGAATCTCAATATACAATTATCTCCTTAATTATCGCTTCAGTCGGTTATATCTTTAGTTACCGTTTCACAGCGATGTTTGAGCGAGAAGATGCTCAGATTTCATTTGATTTGGAATTTGATGTCTTAAGTAAAACCGTTGTTTATGCATTGTTACCAGCGTCATTATTAATTTCTTTATCTTTAGGATCGGTATTATCGGTCATCGTCGCGGCATTATATATTTTAGCTGTTATCATTCGACTTGCGCATTTTAACCAAGCGATTGAATTTCAAGGTGAACAGTTAGAAGGGAAGACACAAGGACTTCCTTTAGAAGCAAGTGCGATTATCATACCGATTATTTCACTGTTAGGTTATATAATACCAATGAATATATTTCAATATGTTCTAGCAGTTGCTTATATTATTCTTGGTGCAAGTTTTGTAGTTAAGTATCCTATTCCAAAACTTCCGGAAAAATGGTTAGTTTATGTTTTAATATTGGCTCTTGTTCTTGTTGTGGCCTTTATATTCTTAGGAACTTTGACACCCGTCTTAGTTTAGGATATTTCCGAACTTCCATTCCCTAGGGATTGAAGTTCGGTCTTTTTTTGTATTATAATCTATAAGAAATGTATAATGAAAGAGGTGTACACATTGCGTCTAAAAATACTACATACCAATGACATACACGGACAATTAGAACATTGGCCTTTAATATCGAAGTTTATAGAAGAGAACCGGTCCCTTGCATCAGTTAAAGGAGAGGCACTTCTTACCATTGATATTGGTGATGCTATGGACTCTGTACACCCTTTGGTTGAAGCAACATATGGGAAGGTCATCGTTGATTTGTTCAATGAAGCGAAGTATGATGTCGTGACACTTGGGAATAATGAAGGTTTAAACTTTTCTAAAGAACGCCTAAGCGACTTATATAGTCGAGCAAATTATTCAGTAACCATTGCGAATTTATTTGATAAAGATACTCAAGAAGTTCCTTCCTATGCTGAAAATATCGTATACAAAGAGATTGACGATATGAAAGTGGCCTTTATCGGCTTAACTGCACCTTATGAAACTTATCACTTAAATGGATATACCATTGAGAATCCTATTGATAGCTTGCAGGACACTCTTCATCTTATAGATAAAGAAGACACGGACTTAATTATTTTGCTATCACATCTAGGTTTAGAAACAGACCGCTATATTGCGAATCTATTTCCTGAAATACAATTAATCATCGGAGCACATACTCATCATGTTCTTGTTGAAGGAGAATGGGAGAATCAAAGCTTTCTTTGCGCAGCAGGAAAATACGGTAATTTTGTTGGTTCAATCGATTTGTATTTTGATCAAGCAACAGATACTTGGCAGATGTCTGCAGAAGTTCTTTCCATTCATCAATTGAGTCAAAGATATAATCTGCCAAAAGAATCGGATTATTATAAACAAGAAGGAATAAAGCTACTTGAGGAACGCCGGGTTGCTCAAATTCCTGAAACTTTTCAAGCACTTCAAACAACGGGATCCAATTCATTCATTCAAATGGCACTCAATGCGATTACAAAAGCAACTGGGGTTGAAAATGCAATATTAAGTTCCGGTTTATTTTTAAGTGATTTGCATAGAGGGCTCATTACTGAACATCTCTTACATGAAGCACTACCTCATCCGATGCATTTAGCTGTAGTGGAGATGAATGGGTTGCATTTAAAAGAAATGCTAGCTGAAATGAACCAACAAGCAGATGATTTAAGATACAAATTAATCAATGGACTTGGTTTTCGTGGTAAGATATTTGGAGAACTAATTTTTAAGGGCATTGCTTTTAATGAACTAAAACATCAGTGGGAAGTAAATGGAGAAGTGATTATTGACGACAAATACTATCAGTTTGTGACGGTGGATCATATTTGGTTCTTACCTTTTTTCCCAACGATTGGTGATTATGGAAATCCAAAATTAATTTTCCCAGATTTTTTAAGACACGTAGTTCGAAATTATTTAGAAAAAACATATCCAATAGAAGGAGGCAAGTGATTTGAGTAATAAAAATACCATGACAAATCAACTTGAATCTATTTTAGATGACATTATTCAAGGTGAAGAAGTCGAAGATAAACAAATCTATATTATCGACGATGAAACAATTCAAATTAGCAAACAAGAATACCGTTTGATAAAGAATTACCGAGAAGGGTTTGAACAAGAAGCTTTTACGAATCGGTATCAACCATTCTTTGAAAAGTTTGATTTTATTGTTGGAGACTGGGGGCATGATCAGTTACGTCTAAGAGGATTTTATCAGTTAGGAAGACGCAAAGTGCCACGCGATCAACAAATTGATTTCTTAGATGACTATATTAAAGAGTATTGTAATTTTGGGGCGGCTTACTTTGTCTTAGGTAAGGTGGAAGCCGTAGAGAAGTACCATCAATTAGAGAAGCGCGAAACTAAACAAAAGAATGTTTCAAGGAAACCGAAAAACCAAAGACCAAAAACACCTCATGTAACAACTACAACAGACAAAGAAAAAGCAGAAGATACTAACTTTAAACCCAAAAATATTCGTCGTAAAAAAGCCTTTAAAAAGAATCAAACGAAAGGTGGAATAAACAAACCAAAAAAAGTCACTGAGAAAGTCAGTGAAAAAGTGACTAATGATAAAAAATTCGTAATTAAGAAGGTGACAACTAAGGAATGACAAAGTATGAAGGTTATTTAGTCGATCTCGATGGGACGACGTATCGTGGGAAAGAGCGAATTCCAGAAGCTGAGGTATTTATCCGTCATTTACTTGATGTTGGTTTCCCTTTTAAATTAGTGACAAATAATGCAACAAAGACGGTTGAGGAAATCGTTCATAATTTAAATTCATATTATGATATTCCAATTGATTCTTCTCATGTTTATACTTCAATTATTGCTTTAGGAGATTATATTGAATTACATCATCCAGGAGCGAATGTTTATGTACTAGGAGAAGCAGCTTTAAAAGAGCAATTGCTTGATAGAAATTTTACGGTTGATCCGAGTAAACCGATTGATGTTGTTGTCCAAGGTTTAAAACGTGATGTTACTTACGACCAGTTAACTGTCGCTGTTCAAGCAATCCTTGCTGGAGCTGAATATGTGGTGACGAATACAGACCGATTAATACCAACTGAAACTGGAATGAATCCAAGTTCGGGTGCTATTACTGCCTTTATACAATTTGCGACAAGAAAAGAACCGATTATTATCGGTAAGCCCAATAAACCAATCATGGAAGGGGCACTTAAGCAACTTGGGATTGATAAAAGCAAGGTTTTAATGATTGGAGATAACTACGATACAGATATTATGGCGGGAATGAATATGGATATGGATACGCTGTTAGTTTTAACAGGTGTCACAGTGAGAGAAGACTTAGAATTGATTCAAAAGCAACCAACTTATATCATCGAATCACTTTCAGAATGGAAGCATGAATAATGGATATATTAAAACGAATAGTGAGCAGTTTTATTATCCTTTTATTTGCAATGTGCTCATCAATTACAACTGTCATCTTTATATCACCATTTTTATACCGATTATGTATTGGATGGTTTAATTTAACAGACATCTCAGGTTTAACTCAAGCGCAGTTACTTGAAAATTATGATACTATGTTAAGCTATTTAGTGAATCCAACAGTCCATGATTTAAATATGCCTTACTTTAGTATGTCAGAAGGCGGGGCACAGCATTTTGAAGAGGTAAAGGTATTATTCTTTATTAGTTTTATCATCTTAGTGATTTTATTCGTGTTAACGATTTGGGTCATTTCGTACATTAATAAACGGAATTGGCAATTAGTTATGGCACCTCATTTTACATTTAAATTAGCCTTTCCATTGATTTTATTATTTTTCATTGTTGTCGCATTTGATCAAGTGTTTATTCTTTTCCATCAATTGCTATTTAATAATGATTTATGGCTGTTTAATCCTTTGGAAGATCCGGTTATAACTGTACTCCCTCAGGAATTTTTCATGATGTTATTCATCATTGCCTTATTAGTTTATGAATTAATTATCTTAGCTATTCGAAAAATTGTATATTGGAATAAATAAAAAAAGTGATGAGTCTGCGGGCTCATCACTTTTTCTTAATTTTCATGTGAATCTTCATAAGACTCTTTAGGTGTAGTATTAACATTCACCTCATCTGTTTGAGGTTGAGAATGGGCGATTCGACTTGCAGCTGCTGCAGCAAGTGCGCCAACGATATCATCAATGAACGTATTACAATGTTCATCTTTGCTATCGTTTAACTCACCAATAATACCAGGTTTTAATTTATCAACATAACCAAAGTTGGTTAGACCAATTGAGCCATAAACATTAACGATGGATAAGACTAATACTTCGTCAATGCCATATAATCCTTCATCTCGCATCAGTAAATCATTTAAGACAGGTGAGAACTGTTGTCTCTCCGCTGCGATATCAATTTCAATACCTGTGATAACTGCATTTTGAACTTCACGTTTCTTCATCACCGCAATAATATTTTCTAAACAATAGTCTAAAGTTAAATCATCAATGTAGTCTTTTTGTAGATCATAGACAATTTCTGCTATTGACTCTAATTTAACGCCACGCTCTTTTAATAAGTAGTGAGCTTGATCCTCTAGACGACTTTGTTTTATGAATTGTTCATCTTTTTTCATAGTATCTCTCCTTAGAATAAATCTGAGCTGTGAATTGGAGGGTTAACGTTTGTTGGATCTATTTTTAATAAGGCATCATTCACTGCTTGGGGAGCTTCACCAAAGCCTGTCGCAATAATTCTTACTTTGCCTTCATAGTTGGCAATATCTCCAACAGCATAGATGCCAGTTATATTCGTTTCGTATTGAGCATTGACTTCAATTGTATTCCGATTGAGGTTGAATCCCCAATTTCTAATTTCGCCAATACTTGATGTAAAACCGTAACTGACAATAAAGTTATCCACATCCAAAGTAATTATCTCATCTGATTTAGCTTTCTTCAAATTAATCGATTGAATACGACTATCATCACCGTTGACGGATTCCGGAATAAAAGGAGTCAATAACTCGACTGTGGAATTTTCTAATTGTTTCACACTGCTTTCAACTGCTCTAAATTTGTCACGACGATGGATTAAATGCACTTTATTCGCTAGCGGTTCTAAGGCTAATGCCCAATCAACCGCAGAATCACCACCACCACAGATTGCTACTGTTCTTCCAGTGAATTGTTCGATGTTATTAACATAGTAATGTAGATTACTTTCTTCATATTTCTCAATTTCTGGTAATTTTAATTTTCTAGGAGAAAAGGCACCATTTCCGATTGCTAAGATAATGGTACGTGAATAATGAATTTGTTCACTAGTAATAATTTCAAAATATTCGATGCCATCCTCAGTCATCTTTTTATTTGCATTTAAAACTTCTTCTCCTAATTGAATCGAAATATCAAAGCGAGAAATTTGTTGAATAAGATTTCGTTCTAATTCATCGCCTCTAATAGCAGGATAACCAGGTATGTCATAAATGTTCTTCTCAGCATAAAGATGGGCAGGTTGTCCACCTAAACATTCTAGACTTTCTATAATCTTTGTTCTCGCATTTCGTAAGCCTGCGTAAAAGGCAGTATATAAACCGACAGGCCCTCCGCCAACAATTGTTATATCAAACAAGGACTCTTCAAAACTCAAAGTATCACACTTTCTATAATATTATAATAAAACTAAACGTAGAAACATGGCAACAAAACCACCAGTTAGAGTACCAACAATAACTTCACTCGGTTTATGGCCTAAATAACGGTTAATTATCATTCTTTCATAATTATCAATATCATAACTTAAAATCAAAGGGTTATCCTCGATTTCATCATAGCTTATATCATCAGATATATAATCGATCTCAGCTAAATGTTTACGGGCTAATATATCCAAGACAATACCTTGTTCACCACTTTGACGACGGACCCCCATCGAATCGAACATGATAATGACTGCAAATACAGTAGATATGGCTACGTATGGTGAATTAAAACCATATTCTAAAATCAAAGCCGTCGTTAAACTACTAACTGCAGCCGAGTGAGAACTGGGCATACCACCTGTAGAAGTGATTAAATTTAATTTTGCACTTTTTCGATTGGTTAAATAAGCTATAGGATATTTAATCAGTTGTGCAAATAATATTGAACTCAATGACGCAATTAAAGGGAAATTCATAATTAAACCAACCTTCTTATTTTTTATCTTAATTAAACTAGATGCCTAAGTATCTTTTGAAATAAAATTTTTTATAATTCTCCTTCAATAATATCAAAAATTATTTGATATAACTATTAAAACATTTGTTAAACACAACAAAGTGGATTAGTATATAAT
>NZ_JACAOA010000007.1 GCF_014049385.1 Ruoffia halotolerans
GCAATTTATTCTCTATCTATAAATTATCAGACAGAAAAACCCGTTCTAACCAAGATAAATCTCGGTTAGAACGGGTTTAGTTTAGTATTGGGAATGAATTATTAAGCTTTGTTTGAAGATCCAAACATATCCATTGTTTCTTTAGTTGTCGCAATAATTGCATCTTTACCAGGTGCGATTACTTTACGTGGATCATATACTTTATCATCCGTGTTTAATTTTTCACGAACAGCTTTTGTCCATTGTTGTTGTAATTCAGTGTTAACGTTAATTTTAGCGTGTCCAAAGCTAATTGCTTTTTTAACTTGGTGTTCTGGAATTCCTGAACCACCGTGTAATACTAAAGGCATACCAGTTGCTTCAGAAATTTCTTCCATTTCTTTGAAGCCTAATTTTGGTTCGCCATCGTAAGTTCCGTGAACTGAACCTAATGCTGCTGCTAAAGCATCAACGTTAGCTTCTTGTACTAAACGTACACATTCAGCTAAATCAGCATAAGCAACTCCACCGATAACTCCGTCTTCTTCTCCACCAACAGTTCCAACTTCACCTTCAACTGAAGCACCGTGTTGATGAGCATATTCAACAACTTGTTTTGTCATCGCAATATTGTCATCGATTGGGTGATGAGATCCGTCAATCATTACTGATGAGAAACCAGCGTCAATTGCGTCTTTACATGTGTCAAATGAAGATCCGTGGTCTAAGTGTAGAGCAACTGGTACTGTAATGTCCATTGTTTCCATTAAAGCGTTAACCATTGCTGCAACAACTTTAGTTCCACCCATATATTTAGCTGCACCTTCTGATACACCTAAGATAATTGGTGAGTTGTTTTCTTTTGCAGCTGTTAATACAGCTTGAGTCCACTCAAGGTTGTTAATGTTGAATTGTCCTACAGCGTACCCTTCTTCTTTTGCTTTGTTTAACATATCTGTCATACTTACTAAACGAGTCATGCTTAAAATTCCCCCTATAATGTTATATTATGCGTTTATTATACTCCAAAAACAGCGCTATTGCTAGTAAATAAGCACATTGGCGCTATGGCGTGGTTTGTAGGCATTTTAATTGAACTTTTTTCACTTATTCATATAGGGGGTTAAATTTGGTTAGAGATTATTTTGTAATTTTTGATGATTTGAAAATATAAAATACTCACGGTTGGTTTTATTTTCACTAAATATTAAAAAACAGCGTTTAGCTTATGACAGAGTGTTAGTAGAGGTACAATAGTATCAGGACGACGGATCGCACATGATACCGTTGGAGCGAAGCGACTGACGGAATCAGTAGATCAGCGAGACGGAAGCTCAATCACAAGGTAACGCCGAAGTGATTAGCTGGAGCCGTTCCACTACGGTCACCGAAACTAACGCTCTGGAATAAGCGGGGTTACCATTATATTCTTTGCAATATTAACCCCCAAAAAACATAAAAAGAACCTAGCTTTTCAACTAGATTCCTTTAATAAATTTTTATGCTTCAGCTAAGCGTTTGTTGTTTTTAACTGTTGTCGTACTTGTGTCGATATCCACTTTATTGTCCAATGTTTTATAATTATCAGCCTTCAATTGAGGTAATGTAATCATGAAACCGAAACTAATAATGTACAGCCCCGCTAAGAAAAGCATTACTAAAGGTACACCTGACATATCTAAGATGTAACCAATGATGACTGACGAGAATCCTCCAACAGCACGTCCCACATTCAAGATTGTGTTATTCGCAATCGCACTGATTTTGTAAGAGTATAAGCGTGTAATAACCGCTCCGTAACCTGCGAACATTCCGTTCACAAAGAATCCAACGATAGCTCCACCGATTAAGATAGATGTTGCGCTATTAGCAAAAGTGAATAAATATACTGCCACGGCAGAACTTATTAAGAAGATTCCGTAAGCTAAGCGCGGGCCAATTCGGTCTAAGATTTGCCCGAAGACAAACATTCCGATACACATACCGATGATTGTTGCGATCATCCAAGTTGAAGAACCACTGACACTGACGCCAATATTTTGTTGCATCATTGTTGGTAACCAGTTCATCATACCGAAGTAACCTGCGATTTGAACAGTTGTCATAACCATTAAAACGATTGTTTGATACGATGTTTTTCGGTCTTTGAATAAATCTTTAATGCTACCTTGTGCTGATTCATCATCTTCATCTGAATAACTTTCAATATGTAATTCTTCTTCCTTAACTGTACGACTCACCCAAACCACGATTAAAATTGGAAGTAAGCCGAACAGGAATAGTCCGCGCCACCCGAACATTGGAGCAATCAATCCTGCAAGTAGGGCTGAAGAAATGGAACCGATTTGGCCAACTATTCCGTTTAATGAACTGATGCGTCCCATTTTTTCATTTGGCACGAGTCCGGCCATGATTGAGATCGCCACACCATATTCACCACCGACACCAATCCCGGCAATAAAACGCATTGCGTATAAGTAATAGATATTATTTGTAAAGAAGATTAACCCTGTGGCAATTGAAAAGATTAAAATTGTCCATTTAAAAACTTTTAGTTTGCTGTAACGGTCTGCTAAGATTCCAAATAAAATTCCTCCGAACAACATACCGAAGTTTGTAATAGTCGCAATCCAGCCTGCTTGTGCTCCTGAGATACCTAATTGAGAAATGATTGTAGACATCGAAAAGGCTAGGAACATGACGTTTAAATCATCGGTTCCTGACGCGACGATGGCTGATATTAAAGCGTTACGTTGTGATTTGTTTAAGTTTTTCATTTTGTATAATCTCCTTTAATGAATGCTCTCGGCATTCTTTATTAAAATTGTTATAGATGACTATAGGGACAGAGTTTTCTATGCTTCAAACTGTTTTGACCATTTTGCAGGATCTTGATACCACTCGACTAATGTGTCATAGTAGGCTTTTAATTTCGGATCGCTGACAGCATATTCTACTAGTTCGCGGTAGTTTGTTAATGTTTCAAGTGAGTATTCAACTTCACTAAACGCTTGTTGTCCGCTTTCTAACATGTAGTTAAAGATTGCGGCGCAACCGATAACTTCACCTCCAGCCTGTTCTACTTTTGAAGCGGCATCCAATACACTTCCACCTGTACTAATTAAATCTTCGACCATGACAACTTTGCTGCCTGGTTTAAGGTAGCCTTCGATGGCATTTTCCTTTCCATGGTCTTTCGCACTTGATCTGACATAAATCATTGGTAGGTTTAAGATATTAGCAACAAAGGCCGCATGCGGAATACCGGCAGTGGCAGTTCCGGCGATGACTTCAACGCCTTTAAATTGAGTTTTAATTAAATCTGCTAAAGCTTGTTCGATAAAGTCACGTGTTTCTGGGAAACTCATGATTAAACGATTGTCACAATAAATTGGGGCTTTGAGTCCACTTGCCCAAGTATAAGGTTGGTCTGGTTTTAAGTTTACGGCTTCAATCGCGAGTAATTTTTCTGCTACGTGTTCTGATACTGACATATTCAAATGATTCATTCCCTTTCAATTATTTTAATTCGGCTTGCCATTCTTTTAAGATATATTGATAGGCTTCTACCGGGTCAAGCGCTTGCGTGATCGGTCTTCCCACAACGATATAGTCACTGCCGTTTTTGGCTGCATCTCTAGGTGTCATAATCCGTGTTTGGTCGTCGTTTGATTTTGAAGTCAGACGAATGCCAGGCGTGATAGTTAGAAATTTGTTTGATGTTGCCTCTTTAATTAACGATGCTTCTAAGGGCGAACAAACAACGCCATCTAAGCCAGCCTTTTGAGTGAGTGTCGCATAATTTTGGACACTGTCTTGAATGGCTCCTAAGATTTGTTGTTCTTCATTCATCTGAGTTTGAGAGGTTGATGTAAGTTGTGTCACAGCGATTAGTAAGGGTTTGTGGTTATTCAAAGCCCCTTCCTCCAGGCCTTCTTTGGCTGCTTGCATCATCTTTACTCCGCCACTGGCATGCACATTTACCATATCAACACCACTTTGAGCGAGTACTTTCATGGCACTTTTGACGGTGTTTGGAATATCATGTAATTTTAAATCTAGGAACACGCTGTGTCCTTCCTCTTTTAAGTATTGCACAAAATCCATCCCAGTTTTGTAAAATAGTTCCATACCGACTTTTAAGTTTAAAGATTCGTTTTTAAATAGATTTAGAAAAGCAATGGCTGCCTCTTTAGTGGCGAAATCTAGTGCAATGATTGGTTTTTGTTTATTCATTATCTCACCTTTCATTCATTATTTTAATCGAGAGTACAAAAAAACGACCGATAACAGATCATGTTACCGGTCGTTTACGACGTGAAAGAGTGCATAACGATAGTGTTCCCTTGCATTGTACAAAATGGGTTCACTATTAATCTCTATAAAATGCATATAAAGAAATCAGTTAGCAACACTTTCGCGTCTCACGGAACACGATTAAAGCTTTACTACTTTTATGGAATTATAGTGATTATTTACACCAATGTCAATTGTTATTTGCGATTGTTTTGATGTTCTAAACTTGCTTCAATAAAGCCTTTAAAAATTGGTTGTGGACGGTTTGGACGTGAAGTGAATTCTGGGTGGAATTGAGGTGCCACAAAGAATGGGTGGTCTTTCAATTCAATAATCTCAACTAACTTCCCGTCGGGACTCACACCTGAGAATGACATACCGTGTTCGCTTAAAGCTTCACGGTACTCATTATTAAATTCGTAACGGTGACGGTGACGTTCTTCAATCATTTCGCTTCCGTCGTATAAGTCACGAACTAATGAGCCTTCTGATAATTTTGCAGGGTAAAGACCTAGACGTAATGTTCCACCTAAAGTCATATCTTCTGTTTGATCTGCTAATAAGGCAATGATTTTGTGTGGTGATTCTGGGTCTAATTCTGAAGAATGTGCCCCTTTTAAGCCAACAACATTACGCGCAAACTCAACTGTCGCTAATTGCATACCTAAACAAATACCAAAGAATGGTACTTTTTCTTCACGAGCGTAACGAATGGCTTCAATCTTACCTTCAACACCACGTTCACCAAAGCCACCTGGCACTAAAATACCATCAACATCTCTCAAGTATGAATCTACGTTGTCTGCGTTAATATCTTCAGCATTAATCCAAGATAATTCGATATCACTATTGTGGTAGAATCCAGCATGTTTTAATGCTTCTACTACAGATAGGTATGCGTCAGGTAATTCAACGTATTTACCTACTAGACCGATTTTTACTTTGTTCTCTAGATGTAGAACGCGTTGTTCTAATTCTCTCCAACCAGTCATATCTGCTTCAGGTAAATCAAGACCAAAGTAATCTAAGACTAATTGGTCCATTTTTTGCTCTTGTAAGCTTAATGGGATTGTATAAAGAGTTTCAACGTCACGTGATTCAATCACCGCGTCCGTTGTTACATCACAGAATAGAGCTAATTTATCTTTAATACTTTGTGGTAATGCCTCTTCAGTTCTCACTACTAAAATGTTTGGCTGAATACCTAATGATCGTAATTCTTTCACACTATGTTGTGTTGGTTTTGTTTTTAATTCTCCTGCTGCTTTTAAGTAAGGAATTAAAGTTGTATGAATGTAAAGAACATTTTCGTGTCCGATTTCTGTACGCATTTGACGTAGTGCTTCAATGAACGGTAGTCCTTCAATATCTCCAATTGTTCCACCGACTTCAGTGATAACAACGTCAGCGTCAGTTGTTTCTGCTGCACGCATAATTTTGTCTTTAATTTCGTTTGTCACGTGTGGTATAACTTGGACGGTTGCGCCATTATATTCACCTTGACGTTCTTTACGTAGAACTTCATCGTAGACTTTACCGGCTGTGACACTTGAGTATTCATTAACATTAATGTCGATAAATCGTTCATAATGGCCTAAATCTAAGTCAGTTTCTACTCCATCATTTGTTACAAAAACCTCTCCATGTTGATATGGACTCATTGTACCTGGGTCAATGTTTAAGTATGGATCGAATTTTTGAATATTAACTTTCAATCCTCTGTTCTTAAGTAAACGTCCTAAAGACGCAGCGACGATACCTTTACCAATTGATGACACAACGCCACCTGTAACAAATATATATTTTGCCATTATTGTAAGCTCCTTTTTATATATTTTCGGGATATAAATAGAAAAGCCCCCTATTCCGATGGAATAGGGGTGCTAATTAAGTAGATTGACCTTCCTCTTGAAAGGTGCCCAATTTAGATAATACGATAACTTTGTCGTTTCGTCAATAAAAAATTTTAGTCTTCGTCTTCTTCCTCGAAAACTTCGTCTTCTTCATCTTCAAAATCATCATCATCGATATCTTCATCATCGATATCTTCATCAAAGTCCTCGTCGTCTTCATCAAGTTCTAGATCATCGTCACCTAGTTCAGATAAATCACGTGCATAGACACCAAGTTCTTGGTTGTCGTCTTCGTCATCTTCTTCGTCTTTAGCGATTGGAACAACTTCTTCGACTTCATCTTCTTCATCGTCAAAGTCTTCTTCATCATCATAGATATCATCTAGATCTTCTGGATCATCATCGTTGTAGTCAATCATGTCGTCATTTTCGTCAAACGCATTTAGTTTGCGTTTTTTCTTGCGTCTGCGACGACGTGGTAAATCTTCATCATCAATTGAACTTACAATTTCTTCATCGATTGAATCGATGGGATACCAAGCGCGTAGTCCCCAACGGTTATCTCCTAATGAAATGAAGCGTCCATCAATATTGATGTCTGTATAAAAGCGTGTCATTTTCGCTTCCATCTCTTGTTCGCTTACATTTAAATAATCTTGAATCGCAACCATTAATGCAGTGAAATCATAGACATCACCTGTCTCTTCAAGGATTGCATGTGCAACTTCAATCGAAGAAAGTTCTTCAATATTTTCATTCTCAAATTGTTTTAAAATCAAAGCTTCCACTTCCTTCCTCGTATTCTAATATATTACCGATTTAATTACGATAATGCAATTGAAATTCATAGTCTCCGAGCGGTTCTTCGTTAATTAATACTTGGTATTGAATCATTAACTTCACACCTGTTTCTGTTTCAGAAAATTGAACTTTTTCGGTCTCAACTGCTAATTCCCATAGTCCTTGCGGTGTCATATAGAATGTATATGTTTGTTTAGATGGATTAAACGTTAATGTATATTGCGGTTGTTTAATCTCTGCTATCAGATGCCCTGCGTCACGTTGAGTATACCACTTTACTTCAATTGGAATATCTTCGCGGTCGACGTAGGAGATTTTTGAAAAAGTCTTTAAATCAACTAACTCTCCTTTAGTCTCTAACAACCATTCATCTTTATGAGCTTGCTTATGATAGCGAATCTTTTGATCAACTTCAAGATAAATATTTTTTCTCTGCACATTTTCACCACACAATCTATAGTTATTTACTATTATAATCGATTTTTTGTTATAATTATACATAACTATAAAATAATTACAAAATGAAGGAAGGTTTCTATGCTTTCAAATCAAGAATATATATCATCCCAACAATGGCTTGTATTTTCAGAACAAGACAATCCATCAAAAATGGATCCAAACAGTGCACTCAGTTACCAAGACAGCTTCATCCGCTGGGTTCCAACTCTAAACGATGACGCTCGTAAACCTTATGGTGTCGTACACTTCTATCCATTTGACTATCCAACTATCCTACTTGGGGCAAAAGATACTCGTCTGCCAGAACTGGGCAATGCGAATAATTATCTCGTTGACCTTGGATACACACTAGTTCAACGTCCTCATGGTGGCTTAGCTGTTGTTAATGACCCGGGTGTCATAAACTTTGGACTGGTGAGTGATAATCGTCATTTTGACTTATCGATTGATCATGCTTACGAGCAAATGGTTGCTTTAGTGGCGCAGTCCTTAGAGCCATTCGGCGTCAAAGTAGAAAGCTATGAAATTCCAGATTCTTATTGTCCTGGAAAATACGACTTAGTTGTCAACGGGAAAAAAATTGGTGGCATTGCGCAACGTCGCTTCAAATCTGGTGTCACAACGGCTGCTTACTTAAGTGTCAATGGTGACCAACAGGCACGCGCTGAATTACTCCAGGCTTATTACCGTACAGGTGAAGCGGGTAGTGACTATCCTTTAATCAATCCTAACTCAATGACAACGATTGAAGCAGTCATCGGTGAACCAATTCAAGTCGCTGGATATCAAAAATTATTAATTTCAACGATGGAGAAATACGGTTCACTCTCTCAAGGCGACTATGAAGACCCTGAATTAAAAGCTTTATACGAAAAAGCATTCGACAAGACAGCCGCTCGGTCATACAAAATCCAACCGAATCAATTACCTTAAGGAGTTAATGATGGCTACTAATAATGAAAAATATCAATTACAAATCTTGCCTCGAGAGAAAGTGTTTCGCGATCCCGTTCATGACTACATTCATATTCAAGATTCGATTATCTTAAAGTTAATTGATACGGTCGAATTCCAACGTCTGCGTCGAATTCGTCAACTTGGGACGTCTTCTTACACCTTCCACGGTGCAGAGCATAGCCGTTTCAACCATTCTTTAGGTGTGTATGAGATTACACGTCGCATCATCAACAATTTTGTACGAAATTATCCTAGTCTCGAAGCCGGTGATGGCTTATGGGACGATAGCGAACGTCTTGTTGCCTTATGTGCGGCACTTCTGCATGATATTGGTCACGGGCCCTTCTCACATACGTTTGAAGGGATTTTCGGTACCGACCATGAAGTAGTCACTCAAAAAATTATTATGTCACCCGATACTGAAATTAATCATGTATTGAAGTTAATGGGTGATGATTTTCCAGAAAAAGTTGCCAGCGTCATTAATAAAACTTACTCTAATCAGCAAGTCGTTCAATTAATTTCCAGTCAAATTGACGCTGACCGAATGGATTATTTAATTCGCGACGCCTATTATGCTGGCGTGAGTTACGGTGCTTTTGATATTACTCGAATTTTGCGTGTCATTCGGCCATTCAACAACCAAATTGTCTTTGATTTCTCAGGGATGCACGCAGTTGAACACTATATTGTGAGTCGCTATCAAATGTATATGCAAGTGTATTTCCACCCCGTTTCACGCGGAATGGAAGAAGTGTTACGTAACTTACTTGCTCGTGCAAAATATTGTTACGACCAAAAACCGGAAACAATGACACATTCCATTGATTTGTTGATTCCTTTCTTAGAAGGTGAATGGGATTTAGATGACTATTTACGTCTAGATGACTACGTTTTAAGTAGTTATTTCTCACATTGGTTACTTGAAGATGACGACATATTGAAGGATTTAGCATACCGTTTCTTAAACCGGAAACCGTTCAAGTCACTCTTATCAAGCGATGACCAGCGTGATGAATTAACGTCTTCAATTCAAAACGAAATGCGGGCTGAAGGCTTTGACCCAGAATATTACTTTGGTGAAAATAGTTCCTTTGACTTGCCCTATGATTTCTATCGCCCTGACTCAACAAGTACGAGAACACAGATTGATTTCTTAACAAAGCAAAATCAAGTTGTCGAATTATCACAAGTCAGTGCCTTAGTGCAGTCGTTAACCGGAGTACCGCGTGGAGAGCAACGCTTGTATTATCCTCGCGAAGTCTTACACACGATACTTAAAATCCCTGAAGCAGATTTAACACCTGATCAGGAAAAAATAATCGCTGCTTATAATGAAGAGACAAATGATGTCACGTTTAATATTCAACAGAGATTATTTTAAGATTTATGGCTTGGATTAGAGCATATTCCCCAGCACTTTTGGTTGTATAACCGGAATTGTTGGGGATTTTGTTTGTGGTGGGGCGTGAGCGTGTCCCTGAGATTTTCTCAAGGATAGTTTGGTGCCCTGAATAGTTCTTAGGGATCCTTTTCGGCGTTTCGTGTCCCTGACTTTTTCTCAAGGAAACATTTTCCATACACCTGATTTCCCCTACCAAAAAAAGGATACGCCACAATGACGTATCCTGTATAATCTAAGCTTGATTCAAATAATCTAATGCGAATTCAACGTGGAAGGATGCCATGATTGGTAATACATCTTCATCTAAATTGAATTTCTCGTGATGCAAACCGTATGAAGTTTCTTCAGAACTACTTACCCCAACGCGAGCATATGTTCCTGGGATTTTTGTTAAGAAGTCCGCAAAGTCATCTGAGCCCATACTTGGCTGGCTTTGTTTGATGACGTTTGCTTCTCCGACAATTTTCACTCCCGCACGTTGGGCACGTAATGTTGCATCCTCGTCATTAATGTTTGGCGCTGCAGCCGGATAGTTTTCAAACTCAATCGTTGCACCAAATACTTTCGCAATATCATGAGCAGTTTCTTCTATCTTAGCTAAAAAACGTTCGCGTGTTTCATGACTTAATGTACGTAATGTCCCCTCGATTTTTGCATGATTGGAAACAATATTATAACGCGTACCTGAAGTGAATTTTCCAATTCCGATCACTGCTGGTTCTAAGGGATTCAGTAAGCGGGATACTAAGTTTTGTAATTCCGTTACAATATTTGCTCCGGCAGCTAAAGCATCAACGCCAGTATGTGGGCGGGCAACATGGGCACTTTTACCTATGACGTTAATTGTAAAGATATCACAAGATGCCATAGTAGGTCCTGACACTGCTTGAATGGTACCGACTGGTAAGGCTGGGTCTACATGCATACCAAACACTTGACCTACGCCATCTAATAGACCACTTTCGATAAATTGGTACGCACCGCTCCCAATTTCTTCTGCTTGTTGGAAAGCCACTAAGACAGTTCCAGCAAACTGTTCACGGTGTGATGCTAAATAAGCAACCGCACCAAGAAGCCCTGAGTTGTGGGCGTCATGACCACACGCATGCATTATCCCTTCATTTAATGATGGGAAATCGTGACTAGTCGCTTCTGTGATTTCTAAGGCATCAATATCCGCACGCAGTAATACTTTTCGCTCGCGTTGGCTTTGGGTCGCATCATTCTTTGTTCCTGTAATCGTCCCTAAAGTTCCTGTTTCACCTACTTTTTCAAAAGGAACATTGAGATCCGTAAGTATTTCTTGGATTTTCTCAGCTGTCTTAAATTCTTTTAAACTAGGTTCAGGATGTTGATGGAAATGACGACGCCATGTTACGATTTGTTCTTTATTTGCTTGAATTTCTGGAATAACTTGTACCAATTTAGTTCCTACTTTCTATTGCCTTTATTACTAAGTTTCTACTCTGCCACTTCTGTGACCGTTTGATTCTCAATATCAACGTCGTATTCTCTGAATACTGGGATTAATGAACCGTCACTTGATTCTTTAATAATTTCAGCGATTTCATCTGTTTGGAATAACTCAACGATTTTTAAATATAATGGGTTGTCTTTGTCTTCTTCACGGGCTGCAATCACATTAATATACATCGGATTCACATTATCTAAATTATGAGCATCCGCAAAAATCGCATCTGAAACTTTAAGTCCTGCATCTGAAGCAAAACCAGTATTAATAATTGCCGCATCAACATCTTGCAGTACTACAGCTGCCATCGCTGGGTCTAATAATTCAAACTGTAAATTTTTGGGATTATCTAAAATGTCTTTCTCTTCTGGGAAAATGCCCGCCGCCTCATCGACATCAATTAACCCAGCAATTTCTAAGGCTTGAAGCGCGCGTCCATAAGTTGATGGATCGTTTGGAATCGCTATCGTTCCGCCATCTGGAATATCTTCCACTGACGTGTGTTTATCAGAATATAAACCTAAAGGCGTAATTAATGTATTCCCTATCGGTGTAATTGTTCCATTATTTTCATCATTCCAAGAAAATAAAAACGGATACCCTTGCGTAGCGTTTAAATCTAATGAGCCATTTTGTAAGGCTTCATTTGGTTGATTGTAATCTGAGAATAGCACCAGTTCAATTTCAATGCCTTCTTGTTCTAGCGCATTTTCAACGACAACATCCCAATAATCATAAGCATTTGAACTGGCTAAGCCTATCGTTACTTTCTCACCTTCAAATTTCCCTTGGGCAGAGGCTTGAATTGGTAAAAAGCTTGCGATAGTAATGATTGTTAAGGATGAATATAATAATTTTTTCATTGCAAACCTCCATTTTTTATTAAAAAAGCGTAAGTAATATCTACAACCACTTTCTTCATTGTAGCTTACTTACGCTTTAAGTTTGTTCCTTTTAAAGTGTTTGACTATTCAGCTGACTCTTCTGATTCTTCCGTTGTTTCTTCTGATTCAGATGAATCTGATCCTTCTTCTTCGCCTTCTTCAGTCCATGCTGGAACATCTCCACCGTTACTTGCTTCAGCTAATTTCTCAGCAACTTCGTCTGTTTGGTATAATTCTACAACTTTAGCAAATAATTCGCTGTCTGCGTTGTCACCATTTACTGCGATAATGTTTTTGTAATCATCTGGTAAGTCTGCAGGATTTTCTGCATCTAGGAAGATAGCATCTTCAACACTTAAACCGGCGTCTAAAGCAAATGTGTTATTAATAACTGCCGCATCCACATCTGGTAAAGCTTGCGCAATTTGTGCTGCTTCTAATTCTTCAAATTGAATATTTAATGGGTTATCAGTTACGTCTGCAACCGTTGGTAAAATACCTGCTTCATCATCGACTTCGATTAAGCCAGCTAATTCTAAACCTAATAATGCACGTCCACCGTTTGTTGGGTCATTAGGAATTGCGATCACTGCATCTTCTGGGATCTCTTCAATTGAAGTAATTGATTCAGAATACACTCCTAATGGTGTAACATATGAGAAACCTAAAGCTTCTAGGTTACCATCATTTGCTTCATTCCATTCGTTTAAGAAAGCTACGTGTTGGAAAGCATTTAAATCTGTTGATCCGTCTTGTAAAGCAACGTTTGGTTGCACATAGTCTGTAAATAATACTAATTCTAGTTCAATACCTTCTTGCTCTAAGGCTTGTTCTGAAACAAATTCCCAAACTTGTTCTTCTGCTTCACTTACGACACCAACGGTTACTCTTTCGCCTTCAAATTCACCTTGAGCTTGAACTGCTGAAGTTGCTCCAACTAAAACACTACCCGCTAATGATAATACACCTAATGATTTTAAGAATTTTTTCATGATAAATCTCTCCTTTTTTATGATTATTCAGTATCTTCTGTTGATTCTTCACTTGATTCTTCTGATCCATCTGTACTTTCAGCAGGCTCATAGCCTTCCCATGCTGGAATACTTCCACCGTTACTTGATTCAATAATTACTTCTGCTACGTCAGCCGTTTGGTATAGTTCTACGATTTTTAATAGTAATGGACTTTCAGCATCTTCAGAACGTGCCGCAATAATATTACGGTAAGTATCACTTAACTCTTCGGGTGTATCTGTATCTACGAAGATAGCATCTTCTGTTACAGATAAACCTGCGTCTTCTGCATGACCTGTGTTAATAATCGCTGCCGCAACATCTGGTAATGATTGTGGAATTTGAGCTGCATCTAATTCGATAATTTCTAGATTTAATGGGTTTTCAGTAATATCATCAATCGTTGGTAATACGCCTACAGCGTCATCTACTTCGATTAATCCTGCGATTTCTAAGGCTAATAAGGCGCGACCACCGTTTGTTGGGTCATTAGGGACTGCGATACTGTCACCATCCACAATTTCTTCAACTGATGTAATTTTGTCTGAGTATAAGCCCATTGGTGTAACTAAAGTAAAGCCTAAGTTCACTAAATCTTCGTCGTTCGCTTCGTTCCAGTTTTCTAAAAAGGCAACGTGTTGAAAGGCATTTATATCTAAAGACCCATTCGCTAAAGCTTCATTGGGCTGGTTATAGTCAGTTAATAGTGTGACATCAATCTCAATACCTTCTTGTTCTAAAGCTTTTTCGGCAACATAGCCCCAAACTTCTGCACCATTATCTCCAACAACACCAACGTTGACTTGCTCGCCTTCAAATTCTCCCGAACTTTCTTGTGCAAATGCCACTTGAGTAGCTGGCGCTAGAATGAGTGAACTTGTCAGGGCAACTTTTCCTAACTTCTTAAGTAATTTTAACATAGCACTTTTCTCCTTTTATCTTTGACTATTCAGCATCTTCTTCCGTTGACTCTTCGCTACTTTCTTCTTGACTTGTTTCTTCGCTGCTTGCGTCTTCAGCGTTTTCTCCAATTACTGGCGCATTTTCCCAGGCTGGTTTGTCACCATTGTTAGTTGTGTCATATAAAGCTTGAGCGACTTCTTCAGATTGGTAGTACTCAACAATTTGTAAATATAGGGCATTGTCTTGATTTTCTTCAAGGGCTGCGATGACATTTCGGTAAGCTTCATTTAATTCTTCTGGATAATCCGCGTCAACGAAGATAGCTTCGTCTAAGCTCAGTCCCGCATCTGTCGCAAAGTTAAGGTTGATGAATGCCGCCGCAACATCTGGTAATGATAAAGCTAATTGGGCTGCGTCTAATTCTTCAAATTCTAAGTTTAATGGGTTATCTGTAATATCATTGACTGTTGCTAAAGGCCCCACTTCATCATCTACTTCAATGACACCCGCCAATTCTAAACCAAGTAAAGCACGTCCACCGTTTGTTGGATCATTTGGAATAGCAATTGTATCGCCTTCTTGTAAGTCATCTAAAGATTCGATGTTTTCTGAATATGCACCCATAGGTGAAACAAAGGTATAACCAATTCCAGTTAAACTTCCGCCATTCGTTTCATTCCAGTCATCTAAAAAAGCGACGTGTTGGAAGGCGTTTAAATCAAGGGAACCGTCTTGTAATGCAATGTTTGGTTGAACATAGTCATTGAATAAAACTAAATCAATGGTGATTCCGTCCTCTTCTGCTTTCTCAACAACGACATTCCAGACTTCTTCTGAGGGTCCAGGAACAATCCCGACCGATACTTCTTCCCCGTCAAATTCACTTTGTGCGTGTACCGGAGCACTTGAACCGACAAATAAACTCGCTGCTAATCCGACAACACTTAAACCTTTTAACCATTCTCTCATTTTACCCTCTCCTTGTTTACTAATATATTGACCATTCTATTATTTGACAAAAATATGACTTGCGACATAAAATTAACTACAAAAAAACCCCCATCCTATGAAAAGGACGAGAGTATAAACTTCGTGTTACCACCTTAATTTGTCATTTCATCACTGAAATAACCTCTACCAGTACATGTGTTTAAAATACAATAACCATATACTGTGGCATCTCTAACGGGTGCATCCGTTCATCCTTATTGCGTTACGCATTCAGAATGACCGCTCAGTAGCCATTTTCAACCGATCGTCACTTACTCACTTTCACCAAGCGTGAGCTCTCTAAAAAGTTTGATTGATTTACTTTCCACATCAAAGCGTTTTATTTATCTGTTGAGACTATAATAGTACACAAATTTTACTTTGTCAAACATTTTATTAAAAAATATGTTAGACTTAAGCATATCATTAGAGGAGTTGATGAGAATGGATTATAAAAACATTAATAAACACTTACTAAACACGTCGGAGAATCTCATCCGTCTTTTTAACGACCAAATCAGTCACATTGAAGATTTGTTATTTTTTAATGTTGGTGAACCGGATTTTCCGACACCAGAAAATATTAAACAAGCAGCGATCAAATCAATCAATGCTGATCAAAGTTTCTATGCCCATTCTCGAGGGGTGTATGAACTGCGTGAAGCGATTCAGCGTTACTTGAAACGTAAATATGATTTGGATTATTATCCAGATAATCAAATCATCGTCACAGCTGGCGCAACCCAAGCTTTATACCTGGCGGTGACTGGCTTAGTTAATCAAGGAGACGAAGTGTTGGTCGTTGATCCTAATTATGTTATATATAATACTCAAATTTCTTTATCGGGCGCAAAAGCTGTTGCCATTGATGTTAGTTCAACTCAATTTAAGTTAACACCTCAATTATTAAAAGAAAACATTACTGATAAGACAAAAGCACTGTTTTTAAATCACCCGACAAATCCTACGGGAGTTACTTATACTGACGATGAGATTAAAGCCTTAGCTGAAGTCATTAAAGAGCAGCAAATTTATGTCATCTCAGATGAAGTGTATTCAGAATTTAGTTACGGATCTAAACATACGTCGATGGCAAAATTTGTACCTGAATTAACTTTATTAATTAATGGAACGTCAAAATCTCATGCAATGACTGGCTGGCGTTCCGCTTTCTTAGCCGGACCTGCAGAATTAATTAACTCAATCTACCCACTACATCAGTCAGTTCTGACAGCGATTAGTACTCAAATTCAATACGCTAGTATCGAAGCTTACGACAATAGCGATGCCGAAATTCAACGCATGTTAGAAGATTATCAAGCACGCCGTGATTTTCTTATCGAAGGGTTAAGTGAATTGGAATATGACTTCATTATTCCTGAAGGTGCTTTTTATCTTTTCAGTAAAATTCCAGCTTGGTATGAAGGTGACGATTACCAATTCTGTCTAGATTTAGCCCATGAAGTTAAAATCGCTGTCACACCTGCTCAAATATTTGGTGAGGCAGGTCGCGGACACTTTAGAATCAGTTATGTTTCAAGTATGGCCAATTTAAAAATATTACTCGAACAACTTAAAGTCTTCGAAACGTCTTATAAAGAAAAGAAAGCATAGATATAGCAAAAGCACTCAACCCGGGTTGAGTGCTTTTTTGTAATTTTATACTGGTCCTATAATCATGGACAACACGATATAAACGGATTTCATTCGTTTACTAAATTAATTTCTATCATAATAAACGCAGTCATGCTATGCCACTATCTTGGAGTTAAATCTTACTTTTCAATTTGTTCGATTGTTTCTTTGGGAACGGACCCATTTCCTTTCAATGCCCCAACCATCATATAAAATCGCTCTGGCAAGGCTAAGTCAGAAATATCATCCACGTGCAAGGTAACAGCGTCCTCAGCGCCTGCTTTTAATTTCTGCATTAAATCTGGTTCGACAATCGCTGCTGATCCCATCGCAAGAATATCTACATAATTTAGCGCTTCTAACAACTTATCAGGACTTGTTAAATCCCCAGCGCCAATAAGTAATGTGCGATCGGCCAATAATTCGCGGACAACTTCATTAATTACTTCACCTTTATGCTCACCGAGACGGGCTTTGTTTTTAAAGCCTGTAGGTCCAAATTGAGACACATGAATATAATCCACACCCAATTCAGCTACTTGGTCAATTAAATATAAGGCGTCATCAAGGTTATAGCCGACGATCTCGCCATGAATTTCTTCCGGACTTATACGGTAACCTATGATGAAATCATCTTTAGCGTGTTCATTTGCTACTTCTCGAACGGCTTTAACTACAGCTAAAGGAAAGGCTGCTCGTTTCTCTCGACTTCCGCCCCACTCATCCTCACGTTCGTTCGATAATTCTGAGAAGAATTGTTGAATTAAATAATGATTCGCCCCATGAATTTCAACACCATCAAAACCTGCTTCGATCGCACGTTTAGTAGCATCTGCAAAGTACTGTACAAATTCATAAACTTCTTCGTTTGTCATACCAGTGACTGGATAATCTAAGAAAACAAAGTCTTTTGTACTAGGCCCATACACTTTTTCTTCATCTTGATAGGAATACTTAGCTTGGCGACCTGGATGAAAAATCTGAAGCATTGCTTTTGCACCCTGTGCTTTCATGGTACTGGCTAATTTCTTCATACCAGTTATGTGCTCATCTGATTGGATGCCTAAACCATAACCAAAAGCATTACCAAATGGTCCTACATTCGCTGCTCCAGTTAATAATAAGGCTCCTGTTTGATTGCGTCGTTCAAAATATTTTAGATCATCTTCACCAACAAAGCCGTCGTAAGTTGACCCTGCTGCCACCATTGGTGCCATCGCAAATCGCGATGAAAGCTGACTACCATTAGGAAGGTTTACAGCTTGGAATAGTCTTTCATATTGCTGATTCATTAAAATTGGATTCCTCCTTTAGGGATTGCTTTATATTTTATTGAACATTTTCGCGAGGTGTTTGTATGAATTTAAGCGTTCATTCTCACCATGAATTGGTGCATAAACCATTAATTCATCGATACCTAATAATTGTTGTTCTTCCTCTAAGATAGATTGAACTTTCTCAGGTGTTCCTTTAATTATGAAGCGTTTATCATAACGATTATTTAAGTAATTTAATTCTTGTTCAGAAAATTTATAATCTTTCAGCTCTTCGGGACTGACATTTTTAATCATACGTCCGCGTGATAAGGCCAATTGTGATAGTTCCATAGGTTTGGCCAAGTAATCAGCTTCTTCTTGTGTATCAGCCACGACAATTAAATAACTGACCATCACAGATGGTTTTTCAAAGAAACGGCTCGCTTGAAACTCATTGCGGTACTGTTTGAATACTTCAGGGTCTGTTTCTAAACCAAAGAATTTCGCAAAACTATAGCCTAAGCCCATTTCTCCCGCTTTACTCGCAGATTGACCAGAAGATCCTAACATCCATGGCTGCGTTAAAGTTGATGTCCCTTGTGGCATCGCGTTCGTTCTTCCGTAATAGCCATCTGCTTGTTGGTCTGATAAGTAATCCAGAATGATTTCAATCTTGTCGTATTGATCATCAAAAGAGTTAGGTTTACCTTGTGCCAGTGCAACAATTTCATTCGGACCACTTCCGGGTGCACGTCCGAGTCCAATATCAATGCGGTCGGGAGCTAATGCTGTTAACGTTTTGAAGTTTTCTGCTATTTTCAACGGTGAGTAGTGCATAATCATTGTCCCACCCGTACCTAAGCGGATTTTTGACGTCACCGCAGACATATAAGCTGCCAATAATTCTGGCGATGAACTTGCGTGGGTCGGTGAGTTATGATGCTCTGCAAACCAATAGCGTTTGTAATTTAACTTTTCTATCTCTTGAACAAAGCGCTTTGTTCGCTCAAATGCTGCCTCAGGGGTTTCTCCGTCATTTAATGTAACTAAATCGTGTACGCCTAATTCCATATATATCGTCCTCTCATATTAAATATTCTTATCTTTATTGTAACAAGTGAATAAAGAAAAAGATTGTTATATGCTTTAAATTTAAGGGAATACTGCTTTATCCTAGGTAGTTATTTTACAATTAGGTGGTTTCATTATATGATTACTTAGATGATACTAACAAAAGGAGTGATTAGGTGGCTGGGCATTCAAAATGGAAAAATATACAAAAACGAAAAAATGCACAAGATTCTAAAAAAGGGAAAATCTTCCAAAAGCTATCCCGTGAAATTTATGTAGCTGCAAAAAATGGTGGCGATCCAGATTTGAATCCGTCATTACGTCTCGTACTTGATAAAGCAAAAAGTGCGAATATGCCAAACGATAACGTTGAGCGAGCAATTAAGCGCGCAACGGATTCGGCTGATGGCGCAAACTATGATGAAGTTGTTTATGAAGGTTATGGACCGGGCGGGATTGGTGTCTTAGTTTATGGACTAACAGATAACCACAACCGTACAGGAACAAATATCCGTACAGCTTTTAATCATAATGGTGGTAACTTAGGTGAGAAAGGTTCTGTCGCTTTTCAATTTGAACGTAAAGGCTATATTGCAATTGAACGTGAAGGTTTAGAAGACGACGAAGATACTTTAATGATGAATATTCTTGAAGCGGGAGCCGAAGATATGGAGATGTCAGAAGACGTTGTTGAAGTTTACACAGCTCCAACTGATTTTACTGCTGTTCGTGATGCTTTAGCTGAAAACTACACATTAGCTCAATCTGAATTAACGATGAAACCAAATATTTCTGTGCCACTTGATGAGGCACTTGTAGAAGAATTTGAAGCTATGATCGATATTATTGAAGATGACGATGATGTCACAGATGTTTATCATAACGCAGAGTATTAATAATCTTTAAATCATTAGGCCAGTGAGGTGCGCATGCATGTTGCTGGTCTATTTCTTTACTCATTTTAAATGGTTAATTGCACATTTATCTATATCATTAGCAGTCTACTTGGATTAGCTTTATACTTTACTAAAGCTATTCGAAAGAGGTGTTTGTAATGGGAACTTACTTTAAAATCAAAAGAGGGAAATTAGCTACAGCTATTTTCTTAATTATCGGCTCAGTCTTTACTTGGAACGGAGCCACATTTTCCCTTGTCCTTTTCCCGATGCTCGGCCAAGACAACTTTGATAATCAGTTAAGCATCATTGCGTTTATCCCCCTGATTTTTTTAATTATCGGACTCATTCTTTTGGGTTACTCGATTTATTCAATTGTCAACGCAACGTATATCACGGCTAGTGAGGATACAATTCAATATCATAAGGAGACTTATGATGTTAGTCGTATTCACCGTTTTGTCTATCGTTCTCGCTTTATTCGAAGAAAACGCGGAAATGATCATACTGAAGAAATAGTCATCGAAGTTGATGATGGTGCGATGATTATGAATATAACGAATAAAAACATGCGGACTAAGAAAGTCTTAGAGTTATTCAGACAGCATTAACCAAATATTCCCCTCATTACGGAATAAAATTTACGAACTAATCGACAATTTCGCCTTTGTGTCTATTATCTCGAATTAGAGGTTTACATTCATTCAAACACCCTTTATAATATGAAAAGTAAGTTAATTATTTAGAAATAGAGGAGAATTTATTTGTTATGGCAGAATTTAAAAATGTAATCAAAAGCCGTCGCTCAATCTACGCTTTAGGTACAAACAGCGAGTATTCCATCGAAGAAATCGTAGCTACAATCCGTGAAACTCAAAAAGATGTTCCTTCAGCTTTCAACAGCCAAACATCACGTTTAGTTGTTTTAACTGGTGAAGCAAACACTAAACTTTGGAACTTAATCTTAGATGTTCAAAAAGAAGTTTTAGACCAAGCAACTTGGGACTTCATGTCACCAATTATGGAAGGTGCTAAAAACGGTATCGGTACAGTATTATTCTTCGAAGACCGCGATGCAGTAGCTAAAATGCCTACTCAAGGTCAACGTACTGAAGCTTACAAACAAAACAACTCAGCTAACTCACAATACGCTACTTGGTTAGCATTAGCTGAAATGAACTTAGGTGGATCACTACAACACTTTAACGTAGGCTACGAACAAGGATTTGACAAAGGAATCCGTGAATTATTCGACTTACCAGAATCATACGAATTAGTGGCTCAAATGCCATTTGGTTCAGTTGAAAAAGGTGCTGGTGAGAAAGAATATATCGATTCAGAAGTACAAGTTCAATTAATTAAATAATTTAAATAACAAACCCCCATCGTTCAATTGATGGGGGTTTTTACTTACGCTAGTCTGCTAAGTGACTTACGTAAAATATATAATGCGAATATAAATGTCATAACTTCAACAATCATCATCGTGAGCCACACACCGATGAGGTCAAACCACAAGGCCATCACAAGTAGCACCGGAATGATTAAAATAAAACCACGCATTGCCGATAAGATGAGCGAAGATCTCGCTTGATTGATTGCTGCCAAGTAATAAATCACAACAAAATTCATTCCCGTAAATAAGAATGATATAAAGTATAACGGAATCCCTTGAAACGCAATCAGTGCCATCTCTTTATTTTGTTCACTATTAAAAATTGTCACTAACCCATCTGGGAAAAAGAAACCTATCCCAAAAATGATTAAACTAAGGAATACCGCCGCAATGAGCGCAAGTTTTAACACATGTTTTAATTCTTTCGAATTTCCTTGCCCTAAGAACTTACTTGCTAGTGGTTGAAAACCTTGACCTAAGCCTGTAAATAAAGCAATGACTATAATATTAATGTTGGCAATAATTGCATAGGCTGATACAGCAATATTTCCAACCAATCTTAATAAGACAATATTGAATAAAAACATCACGACGGCTGAAGAGAACTCGTTAAAGAATGAAGAAAAGCCCAGACTCACAATATCTTTAAGTTTCCTAATTTGCATACTTACTTTATTAAAGTGCAAGTGATGATCAACCCTGCGCCAGTGTAAAGTTGCCACTAGAATCGACGTTACTGGAGAGAACACTGTCGCCATTGCTGCTCCTTTTAACTCCATTTGTAAAGGGAATATAAAGAGGTAGTCTAATACGATATTCACTAAGCCTCCTGTTAACATCGCAAACATCGCAAGACGTGGATTATTATCATTTCTTAAAAATGAAATAAAGACAAAATTGACCATAAACAGTGGTGAAAAGAACATCAATATATCATAATAGCTTTTCGCTAGAGGATACGTCCCTTCATTCACACCTAAAAATCGCAAAATGGGTTCCGAGAACAGACTCGTCATCGCCACAAATACAATTGCAGCACTAATTGTAAACATTAAAGTCATATTAAATAAACGGTTCGCATCAGCAAATTGCTTCTTACCAAGGGCAATCGCAAATACAGTTGCCCCACCAATTCCAAACATCCAACCAATCCCATTAAACACATTAACCATTGGTAATACAATATTTAAAGCGGCTATACCCCGTGAACCGACACCATTTGCGATAAAGAATGTATCCGCAAAGATAAACAGCGATTGTCCCATCATACTCAACATCGCTAAGGAAACATAGTGCATAAACTGCTTTCGCGTCCTTGACGCTTGATTACTCAGACCTACCAAATTCATTTCCCCCTCAAAAAAGGCCCCCTCCCTTTTGTTTCCAAGACCTACACAAAAGGAAAAGAGCCTACTATTTCATCGGTGATAAAATAATTGCTTTGCTTTAATTACAAGCATTGTAGCAACTTAATATTTTAAAGTCAAACCTCTCCGGAATTTCTTAATTGGGTTGTTCTGAAAAGTAATTGTCGACAGCGTATTTGAATGTCGTAAGTAAATGAGCACGCGCTTCTTTCGCAATTGGCGTATTCGGTTGAATGATATCAAAGGCATGATACGCCCCTTCAAATAATTTAAAATGTACTGGCACACCAGCCTCAAGTAAATGACTAATATAGTTGACTGTTTCATCGAAGAAAGGCTCCATTGTTCCAACATGCGTATAAGTTGGCGGTAAATTTGAATAATTTGTCGCTTGTGCTGGTGAAGCGTAGATAGGTAGGTTTTCTGCTTGATAATCAGGACCTAAATACATCTTCCAAGCAACTTCATTATATTGGCTGTTCCATACTGGGCTATTCTCTATTTGCGCTGAAGCAGTCTGTCTACTTGCATCTAACATAGGGTATAAAGGGATTTGAAAGGCAATATTCACTTCGCCGCGGTCTCTTGCTAAAAGTGATAGAGCTGCAGTGAGTCCGCCACCCGCACTATCACCACCAATAAATAGTTGATCAGGCCGGACACCGTACTCTGATACATGATCTTTTAGCCATTGTAATGCCAAGTAAGCATCTTCTAATGCCGCAGGATAAGGTGCATCGCCAGATAATGTGTAATCAGGTGCAACGACAACAGATCCGCTTACTTCAATAAAGTCATCAATAAGACTTGCATCCTGTTCAGGTGCACCTAGTGAGAAGCCACCACCATGAAGCCAGAGTAGCCCGGGTGCTTTATCAATTGAAGCATCCCATTGTTTACCTGAATGATTTAGAAAGATTTCTTTATCTGATGACATTCGTTCACGGGGTCGAAAGACGCATAATCGAAGCAGTGACCCGTCTTTACGTGGAATCCATACTTCTCTTAAGCGGTTGGGTCCCGAGTATTTACCATATAAAGCTTTTTGAGAAAAGCGCCCTAACTTTTTCATTTTTCGTTGATTCATCTTAGGTTGTAAACGACGAATCCATTTTCCTACTTGACGTAATTCTGGATGGAGCATATCTGTCGTGATTTTCATAAACTTCGCCTCCTTGTAAGTTTATTGTACTGCACTTTATCCCAAGTTGCATTTGATACGATTTATTCGTTTGAGGAAATGTTATAGTGAACGTGTTTTTCTAATGGATGTCCACTACGCGATAATATTGACGATAGGCCAAGAGGATATATGCGTAAATTTGGTATGTTCCGTGTAAACTTTAATAAATTGGCCCACCTAGGACAAATACCTGGACTAGATAAAGCGAGTTGGTAAAAAAGGAGTTAACTTTTTATGTCAAAAATAACTCTCTCGAGTGCTTATCGTGATTTAAAGTGCCTTAATGTTAAAACACGTAAACGAGCATTGAAATTAGTTAAAGAAGCTAAACGAAAAAAGAACCATTAAATATAAGTATTTTCCCTATGAAATAAAACTTTTATAGGGTATTTTATAACTAATGTACTAAGATAAGGGCTTATATTACAGATAATTTCACTTTTATTGACTTATATTCTGAATAAGGATATTATTATATCAAAATAAGTGTATTGAAATAATCCTTACATATATGGGATGACCTCGTACAAAGGAGAAAATCTAAGATGAAAATGAAAACGCTTTTAATATTTGTCGTCGCATTATTATCCATTGGTCTCATTACTCCAGTCAGTGTATCTTATGCACAGGGGGAAAAAATTCTGAATGTGGCTATCGCTTCAGAACCTCCGTCGATTGATCCGGCTTTAGGTAACGAGAATATATCTGGGGCTGTTATCCGTAATACCTTTGAACGATTGACATGGTTAGACACCGAAGGTGTTCCTCAACCTGCTGCTGCTGAATCTTGGGAGACAAGCGAAGATGGTTTGACTTACACCTTTCACTTAAGGGAGGGTTCCCAATGGACCAACGGTGAACCTGTAACGGCTCATGATTTCGAATATAGCTGGAAACGGACATTGAATCCAGAAACTCTATCTCAATCTGCAGCGTTATTCTATATTATAGAAGGCGCAGAAGAATATAATGTTGGCGATGGATCTGCTGAAGATGTAGGTGTAACAGCTTTAGATGATTACACTTTAGAAGTGTCTTTAATTAACCCTGCCCCTTATTTTTTAGATTTAATTAACGGACAAGCTTTCTCACCAGTACTTCAATCTGTGGTAGAAGCCGATCCCAGTTGGGCAACCGAGGCGGGTGATGGATATGTATCAAATGGTCCATTCACTTTAATTGAATGGGTTCATAATGGCCATATTACATTAGGTAAAAATGATACTTACTGGGATAAGGAAAACGTTCATTTGGATCAAGTTAATATGCAAATCATCGAATCACAATCTACAGCGAACAACGCTTTTCAAGCTGGTGAGATTGACTATGTTGGTAATCCATTTACCTACGTATCTTTGGATGCGTTAGAGATATACCGGGATAATGGTCAGTTAACGATTGCGGATGAAGGTTCTGTCTACTACTACACTGTCAACACTCAAGATGAGATTATGTCTAACTTAAACATGCGTAAAGCACTAGCATTGGCCATTGACCGTCAGGGTTTGATTGATAACGTCTTAAAAGGTGGCGAGAAACCTGCAATGGGACTTGTTCCTCCTTCAATTAATGGGTTTGAAAATAAAGAACCTTACTTCTCAGATAACGACCCAGAAGCCGCAAGAGAGTTTTTGAGTCAAGCTTTAGAAGAATTAGGTCTATCTGATCCGGGTGAGTTGACCATTTCACTCGATTTTAATACGAGTGAAGCGCATTCAGCTATTGCTCAATTTATTCAAAATAATTGGATCGAAAATTTAGGTATAAACGTTGAACTTTCTAATGCAGAATGGCAAGTACATCTCGACAATCTAGGTGCGCAAAATTACCAAGTAGCCCGTTTAGGTTGGTCTTCAAGATATAATGATGGAACATCACTGTTAAACATGTACTTAACCCCGGCTACTGGGAATAATTATACAGGATGGGATAGCGAGGAATATCGTAGACTACTGGAACAAGCAGATAGTGAATTAGATTCGGAAAAACGAATTGATTTGTTAAAGGAAGCAGAGGCTCTCTTTATCGAAGAAATGCCTATTATTCCAATCTACTACTACAGTAATCCATATGTTGTGCAAGACCACGTACTGAATATGGTTCCTGACTCACTTGGGCATGTTAACTTAAAACCAGTGGACATTATTCTTGAATAGCTCGTTAGAACCGGTTCTTGGTTTCATTGGATATAACCGTCTTGATTTGAAAAATTAATAGTAAAAAACCGCTAAAGTTAAAAATTACTTTAGCGGTTTTTCTAGTTTCTTTCTCTAATACGGTTACGGTAATCATTCACAAAGTTAGGCCAATCTGTCTTGATGACGTTGACTCCGTATTTTCTCATAATACTCCAGACATAAGTTTCACTACCAAGAATTGCGGCTGTATCGTCCAGCACATCGAATAGTTTATACTCTCTACCAAGGTGTTCAGAATTGGCAATAATCATCATATCTTGGTGAATCAGTTTATTTAACCAATTACTTTCTAGCAATGAATGATGATTTAAATCATCAATTCTTAAATCAACACCAATTAATCGAATATTTTCATAAGACTTTACTCGTTCAAAGTCAGCTTGTTCGTAGGCAATCGCAACGAATGGTATATTCACATTCGCTTCGTTTAACAACTCTAATGACTTTGGTTCGGCTGGTGCTTTTAGGAATAATAATTCTTTCTTACCTGATTTGATTAATATGTCAAAAAAAGCTTCGTCATCCCAGTAATCTGACGTTCGATCTATATTTACAATATAGTTCATTGGAAGCCAATCTAGAAAGTCTTCTAACTTTTCTACTCGGTAGCCAGATTTTTGTCCATTTGAATTGAGTAACATTAGAGAATCAATCTCTTCAGAGGTCATCTCTTCAAACTCTTTATCAACATCTAGTAACATTCTTACGACTAATTTATGAAATAAATAATACACGCCGTCAGCTGAGCGACATACGTCGACCTCTATAATATCTGCCCCCGCTTTTTTAGCAGTAATTGCAGCTTGACGGGTATTTTGAATTACATTCCCACCCCAGAATCCGCGGTGGGCCATAATTAAGAACTTTTTATCATCTTTGGTTTGTTTAATAATATTTCCACTCATTTTATTCTCTTTCTTTTAATTTTTCTATTAACTATTTTTTTAATTATATTTTCGATTAAGGCTAAAAATACCTGTCAGTTTGTAAAAGGTATACATTGCTACTAAAATAACATTGTAATCGATTACCTACATTTGTAATTATAACACCGACTTGAGGGTATTGATATGCCTTTTCTATGTTTTTTCCTTAATGATACTAATAATATTCATTATTTAGTATTTAATAACGCTTGCACATTTTAATTCTGTGTGTTATCTTTGTATAACATTAGAAAAATTAAAATTCAAGGAGAAAACCGAATGATTCTGTTAACAAACACAAAATTAAACAACGTCGTCGTCGACGCTGTCAGGACTTAGCTTATTCGATAAAAATTCGAATATATGCCAAGTCCTATTCGTGTTTGTTGACAGAATAGGATTTTCTTTTTAAAAGTCCTATTCTATCCGCAAGATAGAATAGGGCTTTTTATTTTTCTATTGAAACTTAAAAAAGGGGATTATTATTATGAAACTAAGAAAAATGGGACTAACATTACTATCAATGCTTACTTTAGGGGCTATCTTAACGCCTGCTATGTCCACTGCCAACGCACAAGAACAGGAACCAATTCGCATTGGTGCGAATTTAGAACTCTCTGGATACGGATCAGCTTATGGTGTACCTATCATCGATAATCTGACATTAGCTGCTGAAGAAATCAATGAAGCGGGCGGTTTATTAGATGGCCGCACGATCGAAATTATTGACTATGACAATACTTCGAACAAAACTGAAGCAACATCCATTGCGACACGCCTAGCCGGTGAAGATGTAGTAGCAGTTCTTGGCCCAGCAACATCAGATATGATTTATGCATCACGCCCTTCTGCCATTCAAAGCCAGTTACCGACAATGTATCCAGTTGGAACGTCTGATGATCTGACAATCGATGAGAATGGTGAGGTAATAAGCAATATCTTCCGTTTAGCTTTTACGTATTCTTTCCAAGGTAAAGCTGCTGCTAGATATGCTATGGACGAATTAAGTGCAACAAACGCAGCAGTTATTACTGACCAATCCAATGATTATTCGGTTGGTTTAGCCGATCCTTTTAAAGCAGAATTCGAAGCTTTAGGTGGGACAATTACTGAAGAACTCTTCTACAACGCTGGCGAGCAAGACTTTATGGGTCTATTGACTTCATTGGCTGCCCTTGATTTTGATGTTTTATATATACCTGGTTTCTTTAGTGAAGGTGGAATCATTGTTCGACAAGCGCGTGAAATGGGTCTAATGCAACCAATTCTAAGTGGACACGGCTTCGCAAGTGATACATTATTAGAAATTGCTGGCCCACAAAATGTCACAGAACTTTACATTACCTCTCACTTCCATACTGGTAGTGAAAACCCAGGCGCTCAAGAATATGTTGCGAAATTCGAAGAACGTTACGGTGAATCACCTGACACATTTGATGCTTTAAGTTATGACGCTGCCCACTTAATCTTCCAAGCTATTGAAGAAGCCGGAACAGATGACCCTGAAGCAATTCGCGAATCAATGGAAAATATTCAGTTTGAAGGAATCACTGGTGCATTCCAATATGATGAATACCATAACGCCGTAGAAACTGCCCCAATGTTACATTATATCGATGGAGAAGTAGCTGAAGTATTTGAAGTTAATGGGAACTAATAAATTGACCGATAAACGGAGCTTACTTCTAGTGAGTTCCGTTTTTTTAACGAACTAAAAAAATAACCCTCACTCTTTACTAGAGTAAGGATTATTTAAAACCGATATCTTGTTATGCCGAGGGCCGGAATCGAACCGGCACGGTAGTCACCCACCGCAGGATTTTAAGTCCTGTGCGTCTGCCAGTTCCGCCACCCCGGCAATAAAAAAGTGGTTGGTCGTGACAACGACAAACAGAAGTATACCATCTAATTATATTATATGTCAATACTATCTTCATAATTTTATTATAATAATTTATTTCACTGAAATATTTACTAGTAAAGGTTATAATAGAATGTAAAAAGGACATAGGAGGTATTATATGAAATTAGGGATATTAAAACCCAGTAATGCTGGAGAAAAGAGACTTACTCTACTTCCAGAACACATCGAAGGCTTTGAAAATGATATATTAATCGAAGCTGGCTTTGGGAAGAGTTTAGAAATTACAGATAAAGAATATGAAGATAAAGGCTGTACAATACTTTCACGTAAAGAGGTCTATGAGCAAGCAGATGCTCTTTACTCGATGAAAGGTATACCGGAAGAGGAATATGATTTATTACAAGATAACCAAATTATTATTGGCTGGATCCACCCACAAGCCAAAGGTAAAGCATTCATGGAAGGGGTCGCAACTGATAAACATTTAATCATCTTAAATATTGATAATACACAACCAACCATTGCTTTTGAAGATAAGATTGAACCTATTCCATTTATCCGAAGTAACTTCACTTACAAAAACAGCGTTACCGCAGGTTATGTAGGTACCATTCATTCAATGTTAAGTTACGGTAAACTGTTCAGTTCGACAACGAATATCGCGATTCTTGGTTCGGGAAATGTATCTCAAGGTGCGATGAATGCTGCATCTAAACTTGGTGCTATTGATAATATTCGTATGTTCTACCGTAGTAATTTAGATGAATTTTATAAAACTTATAGTGAATACGATGTGATTATTAACGGAATTGCGGTAACTGATCCAACAAATCATATGCTAACTTATGACCATGTTAAAAACATGAAAAAAGGAACGCTTGTTGTTGATTTAGCCGCTCAACCTGGTGAAGCCGTTAAATTCAGTAAAGAGACAACTTATGATGAACCATTACTTAAAGTGGACGATATCTTTGTCTACTGTATTCGTAACATCCCTTCATTAGTGTATCGTACAGCAAGTGAAGTACTTTCTGAATCATTCACAAATTGGGTATTTAAACGCGACTTACAAGAATACATTGATTTAGCAAAAGAACATGGTTATAACATTAAATAAAGTATAGATACCTTAAACTGAGTAACGATAAGTTATTCAGTTTTTTTGTGGTCAATTAATAATCGGTCATTTTATTATATTGCTATAATTAATAGAGTATAATTTGACTAATTATCATAAAGGTGATTTAATAAAATTAAAGTATTTGTTTGAGTGATTCTTATTTTAATTGTATTCGCTTTACGCTATGTTCCAATAGTGATGCTTATCTTTTAATAGGTATTTTTTTGGAAATCTAATCTTCGAAAGGGGTAGGTCTAATTAAAAATAAACTTATTAGTTTTTTACATTTTTTACCTTTTCTAGTTTCCGTTAATTTACTATTTATTTTATTCAGTATACCTTTAATAACTCTTTTCCCTAGTCTTTTCGCATTAGTTCATGTGATCGATGGCTATTTTTCCAATGATGAAATACAGAATTCATCATTATTTTTTCGCTTTAAAAGCGCTTTTAAACAACTGTGGAGAAAAAGCCTTAAATTTGGTTTGATATATCTCTCTTTTGCTTTAATCATTGGATTAGATTTACTCATTCTTAATTCAATTACAACTCAGAGTCCGCTCGTTATCACATTTAAATATGCTTTAATTTTTCTTAGTCTCATAATTTACTGTATTTTTCATTTTTCACTTTATATTTTTGCAAATCATTCAGTTACATTGAAGAAATCTATAATAATTGGATTTTTACTAACGATTAAAAATCCTGTTATGTCATTACTGATAATACTAGCGCATTTGATTATAATAGTGACCGCATTTTTCCAGCCTGGTCTAGGTTTGTTATTAATGTTCAGCGCACCGATTTATATCGTAAATTATGTCTGTCACCGTTTCATAAACTTTAAGGAGGATTTACAATGAAAAAAATTATTAATTTATTAATCACCTTTGTAATGGCTTTTTCATTTATTAGTATAAATATAAGCTCCCCCGTTTCAGCACAAGAAAATGGGGAAGTGGTTGAATTAGATTTCTGGACATTTTGGGGTTCAGAACCACGTCGGAATTTTGTTGATCATCTGGTAGAAGAATTCAATAATTCACAAGAAAACATTCATGTTACCCACACTTACTTACCTTGGGGTGATATCTTTACAAAGAACTTAGCATCAATTGCAGCTGGAAATCCAGCTGACGTGATTGTTAATGATATTAATACTGTCGCTCAACGTGCTGAAAAGAACCAAAATACTAACCTTTCAGAGTTTATTGCTCAGGAGGACGATGACTTTGCTGATAAATATTATGAAAATCTTTGGGAAGTAACAACTTTTGAGGGTGAGAATTATGCTTTACCCTTCACCACAGACACACGACTTCTATACTACAATAAAGATATCATGGAAGAAGTTGGCTTAGATCCTGAACAACCTCCTACAACATGGGCTGAATTACAAGAAATGGCTATAAAAATGGATGTAAAAAACGGAGATACTTATGATCGAATTGGATATGTACCAAGATATGGTGTACAGGGCGACTTTTATTATATGAATGCGACTGGTCATGGGTTCTGGGACTTTGAGAATAATGTTCCTACGATTAATGCACCCGATGGTATTGCTGCTTTAGATTGGGTAGTTGATTATGAGAACCTCTACGGAAGTGATGTATTAAATGCTTTTACAGCTGAGTTTGGAAATCAACAAGCTGATCCGTTTATGAATGGGAAGATAGGAATGATGATTAAAGAAGGAACTCATTATTCACAAATTGCTGCTTATGCTCCGGACTTAAATTTCGGTGTCACAGCCGTTCCTGAATTTGAGAATAGTTCAGGCGGGAAAACTTCTTGGGGTGGCGGTTTCGTTGTTGAAATTCCATATGGGGCAGAGCATCCTGCTGAATCTTGGGAATTTATTAAGTATTTAACTGATCGTACATCACAAGAGTATTGGGCTGTAAATAATTTTGATAATGTTGCTCATATCGAAGCAGCAGAAAGTGCTATATCGAATGATTCTTTATCTGAAAAAGGACAAGAAGTATATCAAATTGCTGTTGAAAATATGGAACACACAATCTTAACACCTCAACCTTTAGAATTACCTGATTTAATGACTTATGTAAACACGGAATTAGACAACATCTACCTTGGTTACAAAACACCTCAACAAGCGTTGGAAGATGCTCAAACTATGGTAGAGCAGATGTTACCTTAATACATAGATAGATTTATGATTGTTAACTAATCTTCCCTTAAAGTTCTATATATTAGAATTTTAAGGGTTGGTTATATTTAACAGTCATTCATATTTATTATGTGGTTACATGAAAGGAGTTATCAGCATGTCAAATACAAATCCAACCACCAAGCGAAAGTGGACAAAAAAACATACTTCAATTAAACGCAAAGAAGCGATTCAAGGTTATATCTTTATTCTACCTTGGTTAATTGGACTTATTGTTTTTACTCTTGGGCCACTTCTTTTTTCATTTATTGGTTCCTTTACAAATTATGATATTACTTCACAAATGGATTTTGTTGGGTTAGAAAACTATAAACGATTGTTTAGTCGCGACCCTCTCTTTTGGAAGGCGTTAGGGAATACGATTTATTATGTTGCAATTTCAGTTCCAGCTACTTTAGTAGCAGCAGTCATCATCGCTTTATTAATGAACCAGAAAATACCTGGGATTCGTTTCTTTAGAACGATTTATTACTTACCTTCCGTTTTATCTGGTGTCGGCGTTTATTTCTTATGGATGCAATTATTAAGTCCCCAATCAGGACTCATAAATGTTGTTCTCTCATGGTTTGGTATTGAAGGTCCCGTATGGTTATTCGATCCAAATTGGACAAAACCAGCATTAATTTTTATGAATCTTTGGAAAGTCGGCGGATCAATGTTACTATATCTAGCTAGCTTACAAGGAATCCCCACTCAACTTTATGAAGCAGCTGAAATTGATGGAGCTGGTCACATTCGTAAGTTCTTAAATATCACATTGCCTATGATAACTCCGATTATTTTCTTTGATTTAGTCACAAGTATCATTGGCTCTTTTCAAGTATTTCAAGAAGCATATGTTATGTCTCAAAATGGATCAGGCGGTCCCGCAAACTCAATGTTATTCTTTAACTTACATATGTGGAATAAAGCTTTCGTTAACTTTGAGATGGGATATGCAATGGCGATGTCTTGGATACTATTCTTAATTGTCTTCGTTATTACACTGATTAATCTAAAACTCGCGCCTCGTTGGGTTTACCGCGAAGGAGGCAATTAAGATGCAACAAACAACTCAATCTAAACAAACAGAGTTAACTGCAAAGATACCTTTGAAGAAACATCCTAAAAGTAAACAGCGACGCAGTGAGGTGATTACTAAACTCATTATTTTCATCATTTTAATTGCTGGAGCAATTTTATTAATATCTCCAATTTGGTGGATGGTTATTACTTCCTTCAAATCAATGCCAGAAATAATGAGGTACCCACCTACTTTTTGGCCGGAGGAATGGCATTTTGAAAACTATGCAGTTACTTGGGAAAACGGAAATTTTACTCGATACACACTTAATACACTATTTATTGCTACAGTTTCTGTTATTGCAAATGTTTTATCGAATTCTTTCATTGCTTATGGCTTTGCTAAAATAGAATTTCCTGGTAAGAATATCTTATTTTCGATTTTACTTGCCACAATGATGTTACCTGGGTTTGTGACTTTAATTCCAACTTATGTATTCTATGCTAAATTAGGTTGGTTAAATACTTACTTACCTTTAACCATTCCAGCCTTTTTCGGAAGTGCCTTCAATATCTTTTTAATCCGGCAATTTTACTCGACTATTTCTGATGAGTTAATTGAGGCAGCAAAGATTGATGGAGCTAGTCACTTTAAGATATGGTGGCAAATTATGATTCCTTTATCTAAGCCAGCCCTTGCAACGATTGCTATATTCAGTTTCAATGGCGCTTGGAATGATTTCTTGGGTCCGTTATTATATATTAATGATCAAGAATTATACACTTTACAATTAGGGCTTCAAGTATTTCAAGGGCAAATAGCGACTCAGTGGAATTATTTAATGGCTGGTTCACTCCTTGTCTTATTACCTGTAATCATTTTATTCTTTGCTTTTCAACGTTACTTTATAGAAGGAATGGATATTACTGCAGGTACAAAAGGCTAAATGAATGTTTTAGAGATGAGAAATTTTCTCATCTCTATTTTTGTTTAATATAATAAAGTCCTTCCAATCGTATTTAATATCAAGACGTGCTAAAGTAAAGTTAAATAATTCAACTTAAGGGGGAAGCGACATGCTAGAACATTACACAATGACTTATGAGAAGAATCAAGAAGATAAATCGTATGATTTCTATCATTTATGGCAAGCGAATGAACAGGAAATTCAACAGATGCTTGATCAATTTGATATTCCTGAGGATTTTATAACGAGTGGTCTAGATTCTTACGAAGTTGCCCGGTGGGAGTCGTATAAAGGCGATGATGGAGATTTATACACCTTGGTACTCTTTAACTACCCCTTTAAAGAGCGAACACAAGACTTCCGTGACGTGTATCGTACTGCCCCTATCGCCATTGTATTTAAACCTGGTTTAGTCATTGTCACTAGTATCGATTCCTTAAAAACTCTCAATCACATTACAGAAATGAGATTGAATTCTTTTAACGGCTTAGATGAGTTGGGCCTAGTATTGAATATACTATGGTTTATCGCCCGATTATTCATTATTCTTTTAGAGGAAATCGACCGAGAAATTTGGGATTTAGAATCATATGTCACAGAGTCTACTAAAAATGAAATATTTTACAAGCAAATGAAATTAAATAAAGCGCTCGTCTTCTTTAATTCAGCCATTAATAATGATCGGGATGTACTAGAACATCTAAAAGAACAGTTTAACCAGTTAGATATTGAGGATAATGACTTGCACCATCTGCGTGATGTTAATGTTGAATTGCATCAAGCGAGTGGCATGGTGCATGAATTGAAGCAACTCAATGAAAAAGTGAGCGATATCTTATCGAATGTGGTCAATAATAATATGAACCAAGTTATGCGCGTATTAACTGTATGGTCCATTATTTTAACAATTCCAACCATTATAACTAGCGCTTGGGGAATGAACGTTCCTGTGCCAGGTGAAGAGGCTACGTCTTCGATGTTTATCATTGGTATTATTACTCTTATTTTAGTGTTAATTGGTTACTGGCTGTTTAAACGGAATAAATGGCTGTAGAAGTAAAGTAGTCACGGTGATTAAAGTGATTAAATTTTAAAAAAAGGACTCATTACCCGTTTAACCAGGTAAATGAGTCCTTTTGTTTGCCTAACCTAATATTTCTTCAGCTAAGGTACGAGCTATTTCATTTAAGTTGTCACGATTACGACCTAATTCTAAGCGAATAATCGGTTCTGTAGCGCTCGAGATGAAGATATCAATTTCAGCATCTAAATCAGTTGTCCCTGCCGTTTCGATTGAGAAACGACTAATTGATTTATACGGAACACTTTGGATGTCTCGCTTGCTTCCGACTCCTTGGATGTCAATTAAGATAAGACGTTTGTTAGTGAACACAATAAAGTCACGAATCAATTTGTATGTTGAAACAACTTCTTCTGCTGACGTTAAAATATCTTGAATCACATTCATAGCACTCGTGTTATTGACTTTACCTGCTTTTCCTGTTAATCGATCAAATATTGACATGCCCATTCCTCTTTTCGTAAGTTTGTTAATCTAAGTATATCAGATTGCCTTACCGAGTTAAAAATTAATGCGTCGCTCCACCGATCACTTGAATATCGTCTTTATCATTGTATTCAACAATTGCTTCGATCGCTGCTTCAATTCCGCGAGCCATATCAGTTAATGACATTGCGGGTTGATTTGGTTTATCTAATACTTGTTCAGTCATGAATGGAATATGCATAAATCCTGCTTTTACTTCTTGGAACTCTTTATCAACTAAGTAAAGTGTTTGGTACATTATGTGATTACATACAAAAGTTCCTGCTGTGTTTGATACTGAGGCAGGAATGCCTGCATTTTTCATCGCTTCTACCATTGCTTTGATTGGTAATTTTGAGAAGTAAGCTGGTTGGCCGTCTTCTTGAATAGCTAAATCTATCGGTTGGTTTCCTTCATTATCAGGAATACGGGCATCATCTTGATTGATTGCGACACGTTCAGGTGTTAAGCCCATACGTCCGCCCGCTTGACCGATATTTAAAACAACATCAGGTTTGAATTCGTTCATTTTCTCACGGACAACCTCTGCAGATTTGTGGAAAACTGTTGGGATTTCTAATTTTTCAATCTCTGCACCTTTAATTGTATCTGGTAATAATTTTACTGCTTCAATGGCAGGGTTAATTGCTTCGCCACCAAATGGATCGAATCCTGTTACTAAAATTTTCATATATAAACTCCTCCTGTTAGATAAATGGTAAGTAGTACATTAAGACAACATGCACTACAATCATAATAAGCGCGAATGGAACTTGGTCTTTAATGACTCCGAATTCACTCTTCATCTCTAATAATGCTACAGGTAATGCGTTAAAATTACCAGCCATAGGGGTCATTAAAGTTCCACAAAAACCAGCAGTCATTGCTAAAGCTCCTGCAATAATTGGATCCGCACCGAGTGAGAATACGAATGGCACACCAATTCCTAACGTAATAACGGTAAAGGCCGCAAAGGCATTCCCCATAACCATTGTGAATAACACCATACCTAAGACATATACTAAAACTCCCCAGAATCGACTTTCAGCTGGGATGACTCCTTGAACAAGTCCAGACACAACATCTCCAACACCTGCTGCAGTAAATACTGTACCTAAAGCACCAAGCAATTGAGGTAAAATACCTGTTGTTGATACCTGTTGAATCATGCGATCGCTTTCTGGAAGCAATGTTTTTGGTCCACGACGAATAGTGAATAATAGTGTTATCGTCCCAATTAAAGCTCCAATACCTAAGACCGATTGACTTAATGCTGGGAAAATTTGGGCAATCAATAATGAAGATATCGCTAAAGTCATGACGGGTAAGAAGATACCATTACCTGTATTATCAGCATTCTCTTTAACTTCTTTTTCCGGTGTGGCTTTGATTTCTCCGATCGATACTTGTTTGAATAAAGTAATTACCCCAATGATCAACACTAATACTCCATTAATGATATTGGGAATATAACTACCACCAACGAATAGGACTCCTAGAATCGCCCAAAATAATGTCGTTCCGATACGTGTAGGATTCGTCTCATCGTTGAATACACGGTAAGCTGTATAAAGTAATTGTAAACCAATGACGATATACATAATTTCTAAAACTGTACTTGCAAATTGTTCCATTGATTTCTCCTCCTACTTTTTAGCCTTCGCTTTTTTACGTAATTGACGGTCAAAACGCCAGTTGAATATGGCACCTAATACTAATGCAATCACTGCAATTGGGATTGACGCAATGGCTAATGAGCTTTGGTTACCGTTTAAACCTAAGTCAATCAATGTTGCACTGATTAATTGAATTCCGGCAGATCCTGCGAATGTATTTTGCGCAAAGAAATTACCATAGTTATCCGCTGCAGATGCGCGTGCTTTAATTTTCTCAACATCGTCTTCATCTAATTTACCATCCGTATCTGACTCCGCTGCTGCTTCTGCCATTGGATAGATCAATGGACGCACAAACTGTGGATGCCCACCAAGTCGAATTGAGAAAAATCCCGATAATTCACGAATCGCTTGATACACTGTAAACAAGCCACCTGTTGAGAGTCCTTTAATCTTTTCAATAAATCGAATCGCTTGTTCTTTTAGACCAAACGTCTCTGACAAGCCGATCATCGGTAAAGTTAAGAAGAACAAGGTTACAAAACGCTGGTTCGTAAATGCCTCTCCGAGTATCGTTAAAAATTCTATGAATGAAATGCCTGATACTAATGCAGTAACAAGCCCTGCGACAACAACAGTTGCGATTGTATCAAATTTTAGAATAAAACCTAATATGATAATGACAATACCTATTAATTTAATCCATTCCATATCTATACCTCCTTAAACAATTTAAATTTATTAAAATGTTCACCTATTTTACCATACATGAAACAAATTTGATCCCCTTGCTGATTATCTTCATGAAAATATAATAAAAGTAGACTCTTTAAATCCTTTTCAATTAAAGATACAATAGAATAAGTATATTAGAAAAGAGTTTATAACATGAAAATCCAACGTATCAATTCCATTCACTCACCTTTGGCAGATGATTTGGAAACTTTATATATTAATGCCTTTCCTTCGTATGAACGCAAACCTTTTGAAACTTTATTCTCACATCAAGAAACTGGTTTTGCTGAAGTCTTCGCAATTACTGAAGACGAACGCTTTATTGGTATGATTTCAACTTTAAAAAGTTCTCAATTAATTTTTGTTGAATACTTTGCAATTTCTCCTGAATATCGCAACCTAGGTTACGGTTCAAAAGTTTTATCACTTCTTAAAGAAAAATATCCTGACGTGAATATTTGCTTAGAAATTGAAGTTGTTCAAACGGATGAAGGTATCATAGAGGAACGTTTACGACGCCTGAAATTTTACGAGAAGAATGGCTTCCAACAATTAAATATGATTGTGAATTTATTTGATGTTGAATTTGAATTGCTAGGTACGAGTTCGGAGATAACTTTTGAAGAATATTTTATTTTATATGAACAAATTCATGGAGATTCATTTAAAGACAAGCTTTATTTAATTAAATAAAATACCGAGGTGCTTTTATGAATAAAAAATATTTAAATTACTCATTACTTGCTCTGATACCCTTTTTGATTATTATTGCAATTGTTATTTTCAATATGAATGCAATTCAACATTTGGATAATCTTATTACGCTTGAAATTGTTTCTTGGCGGACACCCCTATTAAGTTCATTTTTTAATGCCGTGACAATTCTTGCGAATCCAATGAGTGTCGTTTCGACGGTCGTCATTTTGGCGGTGATTGCTTACCTTTTAACTAAGAGAATTGATTTACCACTATGGATCTTAATTACAAATGTGATTGGGAGTTTGACATTGAATCCACTGGTTAAAAATATTGTTCAACGAAGTCGTCCAAATGAAGCGATTCGAATGGTGCAAGAAAGTAGTTATTCTTTCCCGAGTGGTCATGCGTTTTCTTCGATGGTTGCTTTTGGTTGCGTCATTGTGTTACTCATTCTGTTTCTCAAACCAAGCGTGTTTCGTCATATTCTGATTGTATTCGCCTTTTTAATTATTTTATTCATCGGTTTTAGCCGAATTTTCCTTGGAGTGCATTATTTTAGTGATGTATTGGCTGGTTTTTCTTTTGGCTTATTCTGGTTGTTGCTGTCACTTAGCTTCTTTCTGGCAAGAAGACCAGAAATTAAAGCTAAAAAGTAAATGCGACAAGGTTGTCTAGTATAAATATGCACAAAAAATCCTCGGATATTCTCCGAGGATTTTTTTATAGCCGATATGAATCTGCTTCTGGAATTTGAGTAGGTGAGACAAAAACGTAACCTTGCTCTTTTAAGTGAGGTATGAGTGTTTTAATTGCCTCGGTGGTTGATAATTGAGTGTCATGCATTAAGATAATTGATCGATGTTGTAAGTGATTAGCAATATGCTCATTAGTTATTTGTTCATCTTTACTTAACCAGTCTTCTGAATCAACATTCCAATATATAGGTTCCATATCGGGATAAAGTTTCAACATTTTCTGACGACCATTACCATAAGGCGAGCGGTAGATATTTGGCGTTACACCTGTAGCATCCGCAATGATTTCTTGTGTGATTTCAGTCTCGTGTTCAACGTCTCCCAAATTTAATAAATCAAAATTTGCGTGGGAATAGGAATGGTTTCCAATTTGATGCCCTGCTTCAACCACTGCTCTGGCAATATCTGGATTGGCCTCGACTGAGCGCCCTAAAAAGAAAAAGGTGGCTGTAACATCATGTTCATCCAATACTTCTAGGATCTCTAAGGTATTCTCAGTGGGGCCATCATCAAACGTAAGAGCAACCAACGGCCGCTCGTCAATGGGAGAGCCCGTTAAAGGAGCAGATAAACCACGTGAATTAAAAATCGCGTCTGATATTGTCTGATTGGATTCAAGTAATTCAGAATGTTCAATTAAATCTTCGGCGTAAATACGACATTTTTCCATATATTTATCAATCACTGCTTTAGTTTGTGGATGTTTTTGGTTTTTTAAAAGCACTTCTTCCACTTTAGAATAAGTTTGGATTTCTTGATCTAAAGAATCTAAATGAACTTCTTCAGATAAGTGTTGAATCTGGTCACTTGCTTTTTCGATTTCATTAAAGGTTGTTAGAATCTGATCATAAAGAGAATAGATTATTTCTGTGAGAGCATCTTCATCGGAAAAAGGTAATTGCTCTTTTTGTTCGGCTACTAATTGGGGCGTCACTGCTTCATTTAAAGGAAGCCCTTCTTTAATTTGTTCACCGACAATGATTGGTTCATCACCTTGGTAAAGCTCAGATAAGTTGGCGATTGCCACTTGCTTATCCTCTGCTAATTTTACTAAATGTTGAAGCCTGTTTCCTTGAACGCCTCCAACTTCTTTAGCGGTCACTTCAGCATTTTTTATTAGTTCTGGAGATATTTTTGGGTTCAAATACGTATTTCCCTCATCTAAATACAAGTCTTGTATGGCACTTGTCGCCAAATCAATACTTTGCACTTGTTGCTGATGATGTCTGGCAAATAATGCCGTAATTAAAACCGCAAAAATAACCGTCCCGATACTAATTAGCGTTGTTTGTGATTTTGTATCCATGTCTTTCAAATTCAGTCTCATTCAACTACAACTCCTTTAATGCGATAATTCAATTGTAACAGATATAGTCTTTTTTTCAGGTATTATTTAAAATTTTAACAATTAATTCACATTTGAAGTAGAGTCCTTTCCAAATAGTTGTTATTCATAAAAACGAGCGGTATAGTATAAACATAAATTTTCTAAAAGGAAGAGATAAAATGAAAGATGTCATGATTATTGCAAATCCATCTTCTGGCCAAAAACAAGCAGAAGACTATGCTCAACAAGCGAAAGAAATCCTTGAAGCAAATGGACGTTTTGCAACAATAAATATAACGGAATCCGGCGATGATGTTGTCAAGTTCGCTCAAGAAGCTGCGCGCGAAACATATAATACTATCGTTATTTTAGGTGGTGACGGAACGGTTTCACTTCTTGCCTCGGGTCTTAAAGATGAAGATTATCGGCCAGAGATTGCCATTTTGCCGACTGGAACGGTAAATAATGTTGCGCGTGCGTTAAATATCGAAATAAACTTGGATAAAGCTGTTAAGGATTTACCAAACCTTACTCCACAATCCATTGATGCAGGGCTTGTGAATGATCAAGTTTTCTTAAGTTTAGTTTCTACGGGAACAATTCCTGAAAGTGTCTTTGAAGTAAATGAAGAAGAGAAGGAACGCTTAGGTCCTGTCGCTTACTTAGTTGAAGGAATTCAAGCGTTAAACGAGCAAAAGAGTTACCGTTTCAGCTTAAATATTGATAATAAAGTCGATGAATTTGAATTAGATTTATTATTAATTGGGGTATCAAGTAGTGTGGTTGGTTTAACTAACTTCTTCAAAGATGCCAGCTATAATGATGGTAAATTACACATCTTTGGTTTAAAGAAAACGACTTTAGGAGATAGAGTTGGAAGTATTGCTAACTGGATCTTCGATACTGAGAAAGTTCAAAACAACGGTGTGTTAACGGTAGATGCCAAAAATATCAAGATCGAATTACTTAATCAAGATGGTAGTACACATGTGGCCGTTGATGGAGATAAAGGTCCTTCTTTCCCGGTGGAAATTAGCGTCTTACCTAACTATATCAATGTGCTAACTCCTGAACAAAAATAATTCGGATTCATTATTTAAATCAGATCTATAATAGGCAATAATAAAAGACCTTCACTGACGGAAGGTCTTATTTTGCATTATCCTAGCTGTTCAACAATTGTTTGGACAGCTTTTTCGATATTTTCTGGTTTTGTCGCAAGATTTAAACGAATAAAACCTTCGTAACCTTCACCAAACCATTCTCCGTAATCCACTGCGAGCCCGCATTTTTCCTGAATGAATTCGACCATCTCATCACTTTTTACTACTTTGCGTAAATCTACAAAGACTAAATATGTCCCTTCGAGTGGTGATACTGTAATTTCTGGTGCAAATTTTGTGAAGTAATCGCGGACGATTTCATAATTATTGAAAATGACATTCTTCAATGAGTCTATCCAATCCATACCATCCACATAAGCAGCCTCAGTAGCAAATAGCCCCATAATATTTGCTTCTGTTTTAATCATGGAATTTGCGAAATCATCATATTTTTGACGCAACTCATCGTCTGTGATTACGATATTACAATGAGTTAAACCAGCGATGTTAAAGGATTTAGACGCTGAGTTCACAGTAATGACTCGTGGGCGGTGAACTCCTTCAGAAACATTTGCTGCTGGGATATGTTCACGTTCAAAAGTAAAATCTTGATGAATTTCATCAGAGATAATTAACACATTGTGCTTTTGGCAAATGGCGAATAAATTCGCTTGCTCTTCTTCTGTCCACACTCGTCCAACTGGATTATGCGGTGAACAATGGATGTACAATTTCACCGATTGATCGATAATTGCCTGTTCAAACCGTTCAAAATCAATGGTGAAATATCCATCGTTATTCACTAGGTCGACATTGACTAATCGACGATTTGTGTCTTTAACCGCGTCACTAAAAGGATAATAAACAGGTGTTTGAATAATCACTGAATCATTTTCGTCGGTGAAAGTGTATAATAGGTGGTAAATCGCTTGAACGACACCTGTTGAAAAGCGAACCCATTCTTCTTTTATCGGGAAAGAGAAATATGTTTCCATCCAGTTATTATATGCTTGATAATATGATTTACCTGCAAATGTATAACCATAAACACCATGTAATATTCGATCTTTTAATATTTTTGTAATAGCTTGACTCACCTTAAAGTCCATATCAGCAACCCATAAAGGGAGTAAATCTGCTTGACCAAAGCGTTCTTCTAATAGGTCCCATTTTAATGAATTTGTATGTTGACGCTCAACATAATACTTTTCTACAAACTCTTCTATTTCCACTCACATCTACCTTCTTTCTTCTAAAATCATCTAATCATTTTTACTCCTTCAAAGCAACTTCTAAGTCTTGAATTAAATCGGAAGAATTTTCTAAGCCGATAGACAACCTTAATAAATCAGGCGTTAAGCCATAGGATTCACGCAATTCTTTTGGTATGTCTGCATGTGTTTGTGTTGTTGGGTATGTAATTAAACTTTCAACCCCACCTAAACTTTCGGCATATGTAAATACTTGTAACTTCTCTAAGAATGGTCCCACTTTCGCTTCACCTTTTAAGCGGATGCTTATCATGGCACCTTTTCCAGCATATAACACATCTTTAACTTGTTCCTGCTGCTTTAACCAGGTCACAATTTCTTGCGCAGTTGCTTCTTGTCGATCTAAACGAATCGGTAAAGTTTTCAAACTACGAATAAACAACCAACAGTCAAAGGCTGATAAAGTAGGACCGGTTGTATTCGATAACCAGCCTAACTTTTCACCCATACCTTTATCATTTGTCACGACCACTCCAGCTAAGATATCATTATGTCCCGTTAAATATTTTGTTCCTGAATAAAGTACAATGTCTGCACCTAATTCTAAGGGTCTTTGGCGAAGTGGCGTTAATAAAGTATTATCCACGAGTAATAGTGCTTTATGTTGATGCGTTAAATCTGCGATACGTTGAATATCAACCTCTTGCATTAATGGATTTGTCGGTGTTTCAATGAATACCCCTGATATGTCATCGCTGATTAGTTTTTCAAAGTCTGCTTCTGTTTCAAAGTAAGTAAATTGTGCTAAATTCTCTGCTTCAAGGTGATTAAAGTATCGGAAACTTCCACCGTATAAATCGCGTAAAACTAAAATATGACTACCTTGTTTAAAAAGTTGAAATGCTAATTGTATAGCACTCATGCCTGAACTTGTAACAACCGCTCTCTCGCCACCTTCTAAGGCCGCTAAGCCTTCTTCTAAGATATCTCGGGTTGGGTTATTCGTTCGTGTGTAATCATATCCGGTACTTTGCCCTAAACCTGGATGAGCGTATGTTGTCGCTAAGTGGATAGGGGCAACGACGGCACCTGTTGATGGATCTTTGCGATTTCCTAATTGGACAAGTTTAGTATTGATGTGTGTTGTCATTTTATTTATCCTCCTTTAAAATATCTTTCAAATTATAATAGGTATGTTGGTAAACCTCATTAAGCCAATTATTGTATAGAAGAAAGGCATTGCTTTTCCACGTAAATTTTGGCGTTTTCGAATCATCGTCTCCTGGATAATAATTTTCTGGTAGAGCTATTTTACTTCCTGCCTCTTTATCGCGTTGATATTCCTGATGTAATGTTTCTCGGTCATATTCCAAGTGCCCTAATAAAAATATGTCTAGATTGTCGGTTGTTGTAATAATATCTGGTCCAAATTCTGGATGTTTTGTTGTGATTCTCAAATCTTTTTGAGCTTGTATAGTCTCGATAGAAATTGAAGTATGGCGTGATTGTGGCACTTGATATGTGTCGTTAAAACCACGAAGTAAGGGCTGATCTGCTTCTAATACGTCATATTCATAAATACCAAATAACTTTTGTTCAAGCTTATAATTGTCGATGCCGTAAAAATAATTTAAGGCATATTGAGCCCCCCAACAAATAAATAATCGGGAGAAGGCATTTTTTTGAGACCAATCTAATATTGTCTTCAGCTCATCAATATAATTGACTTCATTGTATTCAAATTGCTCTACAGGAGCACCTGTAATAATAAGTCCATCATATTGTTGGTCTTTAATTTCATCAAAGGTTTTGTAATATTGATTTAAGTGACTGATCGGTGTATTGGACGCTTCGTAAGTTGCTGTATACATTAAATCTACTTCTATTTGAAGCGGTGTATTACCTAATAATCGCAATAACTGCAGTTCTGTCGTTTCTTTTTTAGGCATGAGATTGAGAATGAGTATTTTAAGGGGACGAATGTCTTGAGTACGTGCCGTGCTCTCATCCATTGTCACTATTTGTTCTCTCTTTAATTCTTTGCATATGGGTAATCCTTCAACAATTTTAATTGGCATACTCAACTTCCTTTCTTTTTTTAAATAAAAAAATCGCCCCTAATCAACTCTCTGATTAGGGACGACAATATCGTGTTACCACCCAAATTTACACTTATCTCACAATAAGTGCCTTAATACGTCTATATAAACGTTGGCAAGGTATCGGTTGCTACCGTTAGAAAAGCTTTCACTTAGCTAATACTCAGAGTTCATCTTCACAAATTTTTTCTGTGACTTTCACACCAACCGGGCTCTCTTAAACAAAGTCAATTTGCTACTCTTCTCTTCGTCGATTTTTATCATTAAATTCTCATCTTTAATTAACATTTTAACGAAGTCTTTAATTAAAGTCAACTCAATACTGGTTTTAAGAATATTCATTAATACATTTTTTATTAAATGCTGACGATATTTTTTATGATACGTTCTACTATATATCTTCTTTTAAAATGGCGTACTGGGCTGTATCAATAATTCCTGTATTATTTAAACTGCCTTGGCGATGGATTCCCTCGAATTGTAAACCAGCCTTCAGCATGACTTTTCCTGAAGCTGGATTGGCCACATCGTGCCTAGCAATGACACGGTTAAAGCCTGCTTCTTTTAATAAATATTTAGTTACAGCCTTCATCGCTTCGCTCATGTAACCTTGCCCCCAATACTTTGGACTTAAGACGTAACCAATCTCGCATGCATCTATTTTTTCTAAATCATGAGGAATGCTAGCAGTAATGTCTCCCAGCGCTTCACCTGGTTGTTCCTTTAAAGTAATTGCCCACTTATATTGAGATAAGTCACCATATCCTTCTACCCATGTATCAAGAATCGCTTCAGTAACTGAAACATCCTGGTGGCTCGGCCAAGTTAAGTATTTAGTTGCTAGATCATCACTTGCATAGTTAGTATAAACAGCTTGAGTATCTGCTTTTGTAAATCGTCTGAGTAAAAGTCGATCCGTTTCTATTTCTTTTGTTCCTATATGGTGCATTTTTTCATCTCCTCTAGCCAAATCATGTGCGCTCTTCGTTTGGAAGCGCATTGAGTGGTGTTTCTTAGGTTATATATTAGCAAATTTATTATGAAACGCCTAGTTATCGGGTGGAGTTGGGTGGTTCGGAGCGTCGTGCGGCGTCGCGACGTACCGCATTTTGATTTGCGGAGTGTCGTGGGCAGTCTCGACGTACCGCAAGCCGATTTACGGAGTGTCGAGCCACTCCATGACGCTCCTTAAGGTTAGATTTTCAAAACATCATTCCTAAAGAATTCTTAAATTGTTATTTCAATGAGTATATGCTAGCATTTAATGTATTAACTTGAACATATGGAGGCATTTTATAACAATGCATAGTAATATTGATATCGCTTCGTTTTATAATAAAGCGCAGGCTGAATCGTTAATTATTTTAGACGTTCGTAATACAGATGAGCATGAAATCGAACGTGTTCCTAATTCTGTAAATATTCCTCTAGATTATTTACCTAAGCATACGGAAGCTTTGAAGGAAGATGAAACTTATTATGTCATCTGTAAAAGTGGTAAACGGTCAGAAAAAGCCTGCCAATTCTTAAGTGAACATGGTTTTAAAACAGTGCGTGTTGAAGGTGGTATTCAAAGTTGGCCAGGAGAGCTTGAGCAATCGAATGATTTTACGGCTTTACTTTAATCACATTTATATAAACTTAATCACTCTACCAAATTCGGTAGAGTTTTTTTGTTGTTTAAAAATAAACGAACATTTCTGATGATAAGCAGTTTAATGTTTGTGATTTATATAAATATTCGCTTCTTTATGGTATATTCATTTGGTAAATATTTTATAAGGAGTTTTATCATTGAATTATTTCAAAGAAAATTTTAAAAAGATGAAAGCTATCTCAGACGACATCTTTACTCATCCAGAATTAGGTTATAAAGAATTCCGGACTAAGAAAACGGTGGAAGACTTTATTACTGAGACAAATCCAGATCAAGTGATTGAGTATTTTTCAACGACAGGTATGCGCGTTGATTTAAATCACCAACAGGATATAACAGTGGCATTCATTGCAGAATTGGATGCGGTTCGTGTTCCGAGTCACTTCCAAGCTGATTCGCAGTCAGGAGCGGCGCATGCATGTGGTCACTTTACTCAAGTGACAACTGCTTTATCACTCTATGGTTACTTAACAGAAGGTGAACGTTACAAAGATTTTGACTTTAATATTGCCTTTGTCTTCGTTCCTGCGGAAGAATTTATTGATTTAGAATACCGCCAACAATTAATCGACGAAGGGACGATCACTTATTTGGGTGGAAAACCTGAAGCAATGAAGTTGGGCATCTTTGATGATGTTGACTTTGCGATGTGTGTGCACACTATTGGTGGCGAAGAAGAGAAAACAGTTGAAATCAATTGTGATTTAGCTGGATTCTTATATAAACATTATAATTTCAAAGGTAAAGCAACACATGCTGGCTGGGACCCATTCAGTGGAATCAATGCTTACAGCATGTCGACCTTATTCAATACTGGTTTAGGCTTAATGCGCCAACAATTACGCGAGGATCTATACGTACGTATTAACCCGGTCATTGATCATGGAAGCTTCTCGACGAATGTAATTCCGAATCAAGTACAAGTTGGAACGGATTTACGCACGATCTCAGTTGATTATATGAAAACCGTAGCAGAACGCATGGATAAAGTGGCTAAAGGGAGCGCTTATTCATTGGAAGGTGACGTTGAGATACAAACTCAGATGGGTTACTTGCCATTTGTACAAGATCGTTATTTATCAACCTTCGTTGCGGAAGCGTTCAAAGAACAAGATACGATTACAAAATGGATTGACGACCGCGGTGCCGTTGCTGCTGCTGGAGATATTGGCGATTTATCATTTATGATGCCTAGTATTCAAATTAGTTACGGTGGTTTCGCTGGTGTCATTCATGGTGATGATCTACGCATGGTTGATGACGAATTTGTTCTTCAAGAATTTCCAGAATTTTTAATTAGTGTCTTAAATAAAATGAACGGCCGTATCGATAAAAACCTACTATACAGCCGTTCTTATAAAGAATATGAAAGCTATATCCAAGCTATCACTCAAGGAGAATCGAATGAAAAATAAGAAACATTTACTTTACTTAATTTGCTTTGCTTTTGTTGTTATTTTCTTAGCTGAAATAATTGGTTTCCAAAGTATTAGCTTTGGTTCATTTTCTGTATCCATTTTACCACTTGTTTTTGCGGTCTTTTTCGGGATGATTTTTGCTGTTCCAGCTTTTCGAAAAGGGATTTTCAAAAAAGTATATAGTGTTGAAAATGTGCAATTCGCATCAAAAAACCTTTTATTCATTATGTTGCCACTAATGGCTTATTACGGCGCAAGTGTTGCCCCTCAAATTACTGAAATTCTTTCTGTTGGTTGGGTGTTCCTATTCCAAGAAGTCGGGAACTTAGGTACGATTTTATTCGCTCTACCTATTGCATTAATGTTAGGACTTAAACGTACAGCGATCGGTGCTACGCTTGGGTTAAGCCGTGAAGGGGAATTAGCTTATATTACTGAAAAATACACGCTCGAGTCAGCCGAAGGCCGTGGAGTTCTTTCAATGTACTTAATCGGAACATTATTCGGTTCTGTTTTCTTTAGTTTATTTGCACCATTGTTACTAAACTTTGGTTTTGATGTTCGTGCGTTAGGTATGGCTGCAGGAATGGGTTCTGCTTCAATGATGACAGCGGCTGCTTCAGCTGTTGCCGCACTTCGTCCGGAAAGTGAAGAAATCATCTTAGCTTATGCCTCTGCTAGTCAATTGTTAACCAGTTTCTTAGGAACTTACACAATGGTCTTCTTAGCCATCCCACTACAACGCTTTATGTATAACACTTTAACTAGAGGAGATAACTACGATCATGGAAAATAATAAAAGTTTAAATAAATATGTTCACTTTGGACTCGTTATTGTCTTAAGTTTAGTATTTATCTTATTTACACAACAAGTAAAATTATGGAAAAATCCTGACTCAACGCCTATTCAAGCACTCACTTTTGTCGGACTTGGTTTCTTATGGCTGTTCAGTATGTTAGGTATTTGGATCTCTGATCTAACGAAAAAAATCAAAATTCAGTTCATTCAAGACTTCCCGATCTTAGGTTGGGTATCGATTGTTTCAATTGTCTTTTGTTTAATGAGTAACTTTATTGTTGAAGCGATACTGGCAGTTGATTTCTTATCGATCACAACACCAGTATTGGCTTTTGCAGGTATCTCGGTCGCAAATCAATTAGTTGATTTAACTAAGACATCTTGGAAAATATTAATCGTAGCGATTTTTGTCTTCTCAGGTGCTTACTTATTAACAACGATCGTGGCACAATTTGGGCTAACATTAGCTGGATAAATATTTTTACAAAACCCGTCATGAGCGTTTTACGTTCATGACGGGTTTCTTTATTTTCTAAGATAAATTGGGTTTCCGACGACTATCAGTGTATCTTTTGTCCCTCTAAAATCCCCACGTATTTCAAACCGGAAGTAACCCGGTTCAATAGCGTCAGGTAAAGTACAGTTCCAAGACATTTCTTGGCTCACATCTTGTACTTCTTCACTTTGGTAAATTAACTGATCATTATTCCAAAGAGTTAAAGAACAATTCTCCACCGAAAATGCTTTTAAAGCCTCCAACTCCGTTGGTTTTAACGTAACTGATACTAAACCAGACTCAAGCATTGAATGGTGCACTCTATCCCCCATTAAAAACAATAAATTCTTGTTCTCAATATTAAATTGAACCACAGGACCTAATGTCACATAATAGCGACCGTTGCGAAGTGCATCTTTAAAATTGCTTTGTGTTAACTTTTCTTCAGTCAATTCTAAATAAGTCACACCCATATTCGCATCATCAGTATCTGGGCGATGCCAATCGCGTCCAGCTGAGCACGAAATTTCATAACCTTTAGTCAGTTTGTCTAACCAAAATTCATATGAAAGAATCGATTCAGATTTCTCTTGAGGTTGATTGCTGTTCCAAATTTCGATGTAATTGACGTGATTATAATCTTGAACTTGATAATCCCAATGACACCCCGTACAAATCGGACTTCCCATATCAAACGGGTGAGCAATACCGATTAAGCCGTTTGCAACTTGGACTTCTGCCATGTATTTATCAATGGTATTCGGTGTTGCCTCACGCCAATCAACATCGTAATCCGCATCATGAACTAACATATGACCAAAGTAAGTTGTCCATTCAATCCCGTGTAATGTAACTAGTTCTCTGTCCTTAACAGCCGGCACTGCAGGCATCTCTAAGTAACCTGCTGATGTGTTATGATCGGTTAGAATAAGCCCTTTATACCCAAAAGATACCGCAGATTCAACTAATTCCTTTACCGTAAATTGACCATCACTGTGAATGGTATGTGAGTGAACTTCGACTGGAAATTGGTATGCTATCATTTTATCGCCTCAATTCGGATATTTGCCTCAACTTCTTTACTCGCAATACAATGACAATTTAACTGTAATTCCCAATCAGCAGGTTCAACTTCTACAGGCCAAAATCCAAAACTGGCTGTTTCATTATTAATTGTAATTTCTTGATCATTGCTTTTATTGTGATGTGCTCCTAAGTACTTGCCATTCTTTGATAATGATAACGTGATTAAGTTATCAATCGGTAAATGGTCATATGCTAAGCGCTTTGCACTCGCAAAATCAGCTTGGTCGTATTTTCTTAAGGCATCTTCAACTTGCCTTCTGGCAACATCGTCCTTGCTTTTATCCGGATTGTAGCTGAAATGAATGATTAATTCTGAGTATTTATTTCTAATTTCAAAAGGGATTTTTACATTGGTTTGTGTATCATACTCACCTAATCTTAAATCTAATTCAAAAATGCTCATAGTGTCCTCCTTAGAATGAAGTAATAATAAAAGAAACTGCAACCTTAGTTCCAGCTCCTTTCTCGATACTCTGTTGAATTAGCTTACTTCTTATTTAAATATTGTAGAGCGACTCGAGTAGTCACATTAAAACAACCTAGTTTAAAAAAGTCATCAATTAAATCTTCTTCGTTTACTGTCCATACTGAAAGTTTCATTCCAAATTTTTTGACAACATCTACTATCTCTTGATTTACTAGACCATAGAATGATTGAATAATTGTTATACCATTCTTTCTTAATTTATCTAATACTATTTCTAAATCATATAGACTAGTATTTTCATCAAATGGTAAACTATTGTCTATATTATAAAATAATTGATTTCTATGTGTTTCATCATAATCTTCGATATTCAAGCTTCCTGAAAGAACAATTCGATGAGCTAAACTATATTTCTTAGCAAGCGAAATTGCTAGTGGGCCAATGTTATTATTTTTGCAGTCAATATTCATAATAATAGTTTGATTACTTGAATCACTCATCAATTTGAATACATCGTCTAATCCTAAACAATTCCGAGTATCTTCAACCTCATCGTGACTCAGATAAATACGTTGATTATCACTGATTTGACAATCAATTTCAAAGGCTTCAATACCTGATTCAAGCATAGCCACTATAAATTCTCGACTATTATCTATATAACCATCACTTCCTGAATGTGCTGTAATCAATTTATCTTTTACCCCTTTTCCCAACCTTCTTCTCGTAAATTTGACGCTATATATGCTACCGCAGCAAAGGAACATAGGACAAACATTATAACAGATAAAGCAGCTGCTCTTTCGTAGTCCATGTAACTATTAAATTGGTCATATAGCACTACACCTAACATTTTCGGATGATTTCCACCCATTAGGAACGGAGTTGTAAATGATCCAATGTTTCCCATAAAGACAAATGTCATTGACATGAACATGTCTTTGTATGTAATAGGTAATAACAGTTTTGTCAGTACTTGAAAGTTATTGCCACCGACATCTTTTAGACTATCAACATGGGAATCTTTAACGTTAGACAGGGCAGAAAGTAGTATTAATGTTGAGAATGGTATATTAAACCATAAGTTCATCAATACAATTCCTTCCATTTCATACATCCAACCTAGACTTAAATCATAACCAAAAAAATTTGCAATTCTGGATAATACTCCCGCATCTCGAATCATCAAAATCATACTGTAAACTGCCACTAAACCTGGTACAAAACGGGGAATCAAAACTAGCCATCCTATCCATCCTGCAACTTTTGATTTAGAAAATCTTAGAAAAATCGCCAAAGCATAACTCACTATAAAGGTAAGTACTACTGTTACAAGAACAATGACTAAAGTATATAATATATTTTCTTTTTGAACTTCATCCGTAAAAAAATATAAGTAGTTTTCAAAAGTAAAAGAGCCATCATCTGGATGTTCAAAACTTTGAAAAATTGAATTTATCATTGGAACTATGACAAATAGAACTACTATTATAAATGATGGAGCAACCAATAGATAAGGGAACCATTTTTTATCACTCATTGTCTTCCCCCTTACATCTCTGCATAAACTTGTTGCTTAGTAATATTAAAGCTAACTTTATCATCGATATTATATTTTGATACTTCAGATCTAGCAATATACGCTTGTAATTCTTTGTTATTATACAAATCTAAAGTAATTATTGCGTAGTGACCAATCAACATGATTTCTTTAATTGTCGCTTTATATTCATAATCATTTTCATTTCCAATTGAAATATCTTCTGGTCGTGTAGCAATAACTGAACCGTCATCATTTTCACTGAAATTCATCGTCCCAATAAATGATGCCACATATTTAGATGCAGGTTTATCATAAATTTCATGCGGTGTTCCAACTTGTGCAATAACACCTTTATCCATAACAACAATACGATCTGAAATTGACATAGCTTCTTCTTGGTCATGCGTTACAAATACAATTGTTAAATCTAAATTTTGTTTTATGCGCTTAATTTCTGAACGCATTTCTTGACGAATTTTTGCATCTAGTGCAGAGAATGGCTCATCAAGTAATAATACTTCCGGTCTAAGTAGTAAACTACGTGCAATAGCAACACGTTGTTGTTGCCCACCTGATAATTGATTTGGGAACTTTTTCTCTACTCCCGGCATTCTAACTAATGATAAAATCTCAGTGATTTGTTTTTTTATCTCTTTCTTATTGATTTTTCTTAATTTTAAACCAAAGGCTAAGTTTTCATATACAGTCATATGTGGCCATAAATTATAACTTTGGAATACCATTCCAGTTGGTCTATTTTCTGGCGATAAATCTGTCACATTATTATTATCGATAATAATCTCACCAGCAGTCGCTTTATTAAAACCACCTATTGCTCTCAATATTGTTGTTTTTCCACAACCTGAAGGGCCTAAAAGTGTTAGGATTTCACCCTGGTTAATTGATAAATCAACATTTTTTACACCATCTCCATTATCATAAATAACGCTTAAATCATTAATTTTTACTTTCTCTACCATTCAAATCTCTCCTATTTAAGTTTAAATCCTTGTCCTAGTGCATCTGCGCTTAAGTATTTTCTAAACATCCCTATTATTATTACTGAAGGTACCATTAATATTAGGGAGAATACCGCTCCAGCAGTAAGTGGATAATCTAAAATAACACCGTACATAGCTGTGGACATCGTATTAATATCAGGGAAACCAACTAATAATGTCCCTTGTGCCTCTTCCATAGACCCTAAGAAAGTATACACTGAAGCCACTGCAATCCCTGGCATTGCTAAAGGAAGTGATATTTTTCGAAATACTGTAAATGGTGATGCTCCTACATCTCTTGCAGCTTCTTCTTGTTGTTTATGAATTGCTCTAAATGATCCAGCTGGAAGCCAAATCATAAACATTAAAGTATTGATAAGATGAACAATGATTACTCCAGGCAATGTTCCCATTAGGTCTAAACGATAAAAAATAATTGCCATTGCTACATAAATTCCCATTTTAGGGAATGCATTTGAAATTAAGAAAGTTAGCATAAAAAACTTTTTCCCAAAAAAGTTATATCTTGCTATAGCATATGCTGCTGGAATACAAACAAGCAATGAAATAATAGTTGTTAAAGCAGCTACACCAAATGATGCAAATATAGAACTCACTAATTGATCTTGTTCAAAAATAAATTCCCACCATCGAAAACCAAATTCTTGTGGAATGACATCTGGGAATCGGTATGTGTTTGCAAAAGCAATCATAATATTATTAACTAACGGTGTATAAAAGAATAAAAGAAAAATACTGAAGACCACAAAATTCCAAAATTTATGGGCGCCGACAGCATGATAAAATCTTTTCGGTGACATGAATCAATTTCCTCCTTGAATAAAATAAATTATGCGTATCAAATAGATACGCATAATAGACTCTCTTTAAGTTAAACGAATATTATTCTAGCGTTCCAATCTCGTTATCCCAACGTTCATTTAATTGACCGCCAAGTTCACCTAAACTTGTACGACGGAAATTTGATACATCTAATTCTTCTAATAATTCAGCATTTGGACTTTCAAATCCTGAAGAATCTACTAAAGGAATAGCTGCCATGTCATCTAATAAGATTTGTTGAGCTTCTTCACTTAACATGAAGTTTATAAATGCATGAGCACCTTCTTGTTGTGATCCTATTTGAGGTACTGCATATACCATTAAGCTACCTGTAAATGAAGGGTCAATTTGAGTAATTTTTGTTGTCTCTGGTAAAATTCCTTGATTAATTTGCGAGATAATTTGATCTGCCCAAGCTGGAATCATATCTACTTGTTGGTCAATCAATAAATCAATTGTCCCTTGGTTTTTGTTAGGGTAGATTGTTGATCCACCTGATTGATACAATGACGGGTGTAATTCTTCTAACAGTGCAAATCCTTCATCCCATTGTTCTGCATTCGCAGGGTCGCTCGAAGTCAATGCTTCTTCATCTAAGAAATTATATACAGCAGTTGTTACGAATGAGCTTCCTGCTCCTCCAGAACCTGGAGTGTTATAAGAAAAACGTCCTGGGTTTTCTTGAATCCAAGTGTATAATTCTTCTGCTGTTGTTGGTACACTTTCAACACGTTCTTCATCATACGCTAAAACTACTGTCGTTCCACGGAAAGGCATCAAAAATTCCTGACCTTCAGCTACTTCAGCATTGATATTCTCAAGATTTGGGATTTGAGCCGTATCTAATGGGACAAACATTTCTTCTGCAGATAATTCTGCTGTATAAGACACATACTCATCTGCACCCATCTCGATAATGTCATAATCTGTATTTGTTTCACCTGCTAAAGTTGCTGCTACTAATCTATCTCTTAATCCTTGTGCTCCAGAACCTGATAAGATAAATTGTACTTCTAAATCATATTGCTCACCATAAGAAGAATTATCAAACGCTTCTTCAAGTGATTCATACACTTGTCGAACGTTATCTGATCCTCCAGCCCATAATGTGATTGTTTCTTTATCTTGTGCTGAAACAGTTGTTGTTGCCAATGATCCTACTAATGCTGCGATTCCTGCAACTCCTACTATCTTTTTAAGCATTTTTTTCAATTCAATTTCCCCCTGTTTTTCATTAGTTGTTTAACCATAATTGAGATTACCATACGCTTGTAAATTTAATATCAAATTTAAGTAAAGTTTGTGTAAATTCCATGACGCCTAATATTAACTTTATGTAAATAAAACTAAATTGCCCACCTAATATTCGGCTAATTGTATCCATAATAAGCGCTTTTATATAAAACTCTGTTTCACCTTTTAAAAAAACTATTGAAATATCTTCTTAATCCCATTACACTAGATTTTTATAAAACTATAACAATAGAAGTAGGTATATTATGAAACAACCTAAGTTAACACTTTCATTTAGGGAAACACTTGTTGTTGCTTCCTTATTATTTGGACTTTTCTTTGGGGCAGGAAATGTAATCTTTCCGGTTTCCCTTGGTCAAGCGGCAGGCGGATCAGTCTGGCCTGCAATCCTAGGCTTTAACATAACAGCTGTAGGTCTTCCTTTATTAGCAGTGATTTCTATGGGATTATCTCAAAGTGAGTCCGTGATTGATATGTCACAAAAAATATCTAAAGGGTACAGTTATTTCTTTACTGTTGCTTTATATTTGACCATCGGCCCATTTTTTGCGACACCACGTTTAGCTACTGTGTCTTATGAAGTCGGACTGTCTACCTTAATTCCTCAAGAATTTAATACTCTATCTTTATTTATATATTCATTGATTTTTTATTCAATTGTTTTATATTTCTCATTACGTCCTAGTGGGATTTTAGATTGGATTGGACGATACTTGAATCCACTTTTCTTAGTTTTACTAACAATTATTCTCATTAGAGCCTTTACTTCCGGTGATCCTTTAATTGGAGGTGCAGCCTCAGTCGAAACTTATCAAACTGTTCCTTTTTCAACGGGACTGCTTGAAGGTTACAATACGATGGATGGTTTAGCTGGTTTAGCTTTTGGAATTATAATTATTAAATCCATTCGTCAAATTGGAGTTACGGAACCGACCCGTTTAGCTTCTGAGACTGTTAAAAGTGGGATTTTTAGTTTAGCGGTCATGGCTTTAATTTATCTTTGCCTAGCGCTCTTAGGGACTCAAAGTCTTAATTTTGCGGAAGTTGCTCCTAATGGTGGAGTGGCGATGTCAATAATTACTCAACATTACTTTGGTCTGTTTGGCCAAATTCTACTTGCAGGTGTGATGGCTGTGGCGTGTTTGAAGACGGCGATTGGACTGGTTGTTGCTTTAGCGGAAACCTTTGCGGACTTGTTCCCGAGCTTTGTTACTCAACGGGTTTGGACAATCATTGCGACACTGATGGCCTTTTTAGTGGCAAATATTGGCTTAGATTTAATCATCTCGTATTCAACACCTGTCTTGATGTTGCTTTACCCATTAGCCATTACTTTAATCCTTTTACATCTACTCGAGCCCGTAATTAAAAGCCAGACAATCTACCGTAGTGTCACATTCTTTACATTACTTGCGGCGCTGTTTGATATGGCGGCTGCCTTACCACAGCCTTTATATCAATGGTTCCAAGCAGATATGTTTGTCAATTTTGCAAACTCATTCTTGCCTTTCTTTAGTATTGGCTTTGGTTGGGTCGTCCCTGCTTTAATTGGCTTTATTGTCGGTTTAATCCTTACGAAGATGCAACCACAACCAAATTATTAGTTCATACACAAAGAAACCCCGTCTATACCGTCATTTTCGCGGTATAAACGGGGTTAAATTTTTGTCTATAGATAACTATTTTTCGGTCGGTTCTGAAATTGAACCTGTCATAACGACTGCTTGCATTGGATCAATGTGTTTCACTTGATAAACTACATTGTCTTCTTGCCAAACAACCGTATTATCTTCGTACGTCTCGCCTTCTGCTGGGCTTAATCTCACTTGCCCTACGCTCGAAGGTTCAGGTAAGTAGACTTCTTCAAGATATTTAACAACCGATTCTGCTAAAGGTACTGGATCTTCTTCATTCATATTATTCGCTTGAATTAACAGACTCCAATTGCCTTCTTGCCAGTTTAAATACGTTGAACCGGCTGCACCTTGCAAGTAGCCCGTAATATCATAACCTAAATCAACTTCGTCCCCTTGTAAATCTAAGACTTGATTGACTGCTTCAATGGCTGCTTCTTCTGTTTGATAGGTCGTTTTAGTTAAAGATGCTATCGGTGTTAAACGATTGACTGCAGGGTCATTCACTTCGAAGGGTGTGTCTTCTGCATAATAAAAAATATTGAAGTTATCTTGATCATCTACACCTGTCGTGGCAGCAGTAATGTACTCAGGTAAATCAGTTGTCAGCACATAAGTTGGCAACGTATCTTCAGGATACATCTCAGCTAAGGTTGACACAACTGATTGCGTATGTTCTTTTGGCGTTTCTGACTCAGCCATAACTATTTGTTCCGTTATACCATATTCCGTATTAGGCATAATTATGTGTGGGAGTGTCAATGCTGTTACTATTACAACAGATTTAATTAATCGTTTCATCAGCTTTCGCCTCCTTTAAATTCATTTTACTCCTTCTATTAACAAAGTACTATTGATAACCACTCGTACCTATCTATTTTCTATACTAATTCATGATTGTATAGGCTATAGTTACAAAGATTTTTAGCAAATAAATTACTTGTATTAGTGTTAATGATGAAATATGTCATGGTTTTCCTTTAGATTACATTCTTCAAAATGGGGATGTCGTCAAAATCGACTTCTGTGTTGATCTAAATAGAGTAATTTCAGATAGTTGTTGGAAACAGACTGGGAGATATGAGCCATGCGATTCAAACACATGAGGAGTCACATGGTTATGGTGTGGTCAGTGATTTCTTTGCTCATGGTATTGGACCTTCGATTCACGAAGAACCAAACTTTCCGCATTATGGATTACCAAGACGTGGCTTACGCCTCAAAGAAGGTATGATATTACTATTGAACCTAAGATTACAACTGGTACATGGCAGGTTAAGACGGTCTCTAACGGTTGGACTGCACGTACCCGATATGGGAGCTACTGTGCTCAATATGAGCATTCTATTGCAATTACAAAAGATCGTCCTGTCATTATGACACTCCAAACAAATTAAAAAAGCATTGAATTTGCTCTTCTATTAGAGTGAATTCAATGCTTTTAATAATTTTATTTGAACATATCCAAGACGTTGTCTAATAAACCATCATCCTCTTGTTTTGTATCCGTTGTACCTTTAGACGAATCGTTACCGAATAAGCCACCTAATATTCCACCCATATCGAAAGAATTTGAATTATTTTTACTATAATTTTTAACCGAATTAGATAGTTGTCCTAGAATGCTTCCTGTTTCTTGTTGAACACCCGTGTTATCTAAGTTCTTTTCCTTTTTACGGTCAGCAAAATATTTCATCACGATGGGTGCTAAAAGCACTAAAACTTTTTTCACATCTGAAGATGACAAACCAACTGTATTTGAGATGCGGTTTGTTACCCCGTCTTTGTTTCCGAAAATATGACCTAAGATATTGTCCCCATCTTGTGGATCTACTTCACTCGACAATTGCTTAATTGATTGATACTGGTCGACATCTTCATGTTGTTTTAAGGCAGAGTTAAAATCTTCATTTCCGGCTTTGTCATTCGTATTGCGATTGATTCCATGAAGAATCGCTGGCAGTCCTAAAGCAGCTACCTTCCTAAAGTCAGATGTACTTAATCCTGCACGATTTGCCAATGTTTCTTGCTCTTCACTTTGATCATTTGAGACAAACATATCAAACAAATTTGTAGCTTGATTGAATAAACCCATATCCATTCTCCTCTTATATTAATTTGACTTAATTATATGACAAAACTACGATTGAAGCTAATATATTACACTATGACACTAGAATCTCCACTCAAAATAACTGAAGACACAAAAAAAGCACATTCCTACCGAAGTAAAAATGTGCTTAAAGTATGCCGGCTAAAGGAGTTGAACCCTCGACCCTCTGATTACAAATCAGATGCTCTACCAACTGAGCTAAGCCGGCTTGTTCTTTATTAACTAATCACTATTATGATGAGATTAGTATGACCCGCGCAGGAATCGAACCTGCGACCCACTGATTAAAAGTCAGTTGCTCTACCGACTGAGCTAGCGAGTCGTTTTGACGACCTATATATAATACGATATTTCCATACCTTTTGTCAACACTTTTTAAAAAGTTTTTTTATTATTTTTCAAAAACGCGCTGGTTATTGTTATGTCGGGCTTTTGATATATGGTAAACTGAATATACAAACAAAAGGATGTGAAAAAATATGAGACGTATTTTATTTACTCTTAGTATTATACTCGCTACTGCCCTCACTTTGCAAGGGGAAAAAGTATTTGCCGATAATAAAATTCATTCCATTGATATTTCAGTGGAACTTCAAGAAGATGGATCAGCAATTGTTGAAGAAACTCGTAACATGACTGCTGATGATGGGACTGAATTATATATTGAGTTGAACAACTTACAAGATTCAGAAGTATCGAATTTTTCAGTGGAAGGTTTTAACTTTAATCCTGTTTGGGATTCAGATCAATCTTTAGAAGAAAAAGAAGGATACTACGGTATCATTCGCGATGACGATGATGCAGAGCTCGTATGGGGTATGGGTGAGCACGGGGATAAAACTTATCAACTAACTTATACGTTGTCGAATGTCGTCCGGAATTTAAATGACGGGCAAGGCTTACTATGGAACTTTGATACATTCCTAGGTATTCCAACAGAGGATTTAACTTTAACGATTGATTCTACAGTCGGCTTATCTAAGGATAATACAAACTTCTGGGGCTACGGCTTTGATGGTGATATCCAGATGCAAGGGGAGCAAATTGTTTGGACTTCAGAAGAATCACTTGATGATAGAAACAATGTCACGGTCTTGCTGCAGTTTCCTTCGGATTTATTTAATACTAGCGCAAGTGTAGATATGACGCTTGAAGAACAAAGAGAGATGGCCAACGAAGGATCCTCTTATAATACTTCGTCTTCAAATAATAGTTGGATTTTTTGGCTCGTACTAGGACTTACACTTATTCCAGGTTTGGTTATCTCCATCGCAGTGACGGCATATTACCTCAAAGTTCGAAAATTAAAACGCGAGAACAATGCGATGGTTACCGGAGCAGAACGAATAAAAATGAATAAAGGTAAAACAACCGATGTGGTTCCTGAATACGGTGATGACATTGCTAATATCGCATTCTTACTCCAAGAACTTCAAGCAGGTTACTTTGAAGATTTCTTTGCTGCATACTTAACTAAATGGCTAAGTGAAGACCGCATTAAAATTGAAACTTTTAAGACTGATAAATTTTTCGGTGATAAATATACAACCTATATTCATGTTAAAGATATTGATCAACAACAACCGGCGATGGCTTTTGACGAATGGGTTGAGGAGAACCCTGAAGATTCTACGATTGAGGAGGGCATGTGGATCATGTTACTCGATGCTTCGGATTCTCATGGTGAAATTGATTCCACAGTTATGATGAAATGGGCAAAAGAACATGCGGACGAAGTAACAAAATTCGAACTCATTCTTACAGCGCGTTCAATAGAATATCTAGAAGATGCTGGGTATCTCAATGTTGTTGAAGACAAAGTTTGGAAGCAAACAATCACAATTCCTCAATCAACACCCAAAGGTGAAGAGTTATTCAATCACATTACACAATATGTCGCTTATTTAGATGATGTTGAGGTTGATCATGTTCAAGAAGATAAACAGTTATCTAGTATTTTAGTTTGGGCGCTGATTGGTGGCACTGCAACAAAGATTGCGAAACAATACGAAGATATTCTTCCAATGAAAAAAGCTTATGACGACAGCAGCACGACTTATACACCGACTCATTACTGGCATAGTACGATGCATTTCCGTCAAAATTGGTCTACAGGGCTTTCTAGTGGTGGCTTTAATTCAGTCGTCGCTGGTGGAGGCAGTGGCGGTTCTGGTGGTGCGACATCTTCAGGTGGCGGTGGCGGTGCCGGAGGAGGCGGCGGTGGCGGTGCAAGATAGCATTAATCATAGTATCGTCTCCCAACTGACTTCTTTACACCAAGAATATTCAACAATTTTGGTAAATTGACCAGAATGTTGAATATCTTTTTATTTTTGCATTTTCCTGAGGGGTTTCTTTTGTCTTAAAAGGCCCCTTTCCTTGTATTAAGTATCAATTCCAGATAAAATATGCTAATAGCATAATAAATTTTACAATGGAGGATTGTATGACTTTTAAATTAATCGAAACCAAAGAATTAAACGATATTCATTCAATTGGTAAGTTATATGAGCATGAAGAAACTGGTGCTCAAGTATTACACTTAGATAATGATGACACAAATAAAGCATTCACAATTGCTTTCAAAACACCCCCTTACGATGATAATGGGATTGCCCACATCTTAGAACACTCGGTCTTAAATGGCTCAAAGAAATTCCCATCGAAAGAGCCTTTTGTTGAACTAATCAAAGGTTCTTTAAACACCTTTGTTAATGCGATGACTTTCTCGGATAAGACAATTTATCCCGTCGCATCAACTAATCAAAAAGATTTTTCGAATTTGATGAGCGTTTATTTAGATGCGGTCTTCCAACCACTGATTTACTCAAATCCACAAATTCTTGAACAAGAGGGTTGGCATTATCATTTAGAAAATGCTGAAGATGATTTAATCTACAAGGGTGTTGTTTATAATGAGATGAAAGGTGCGACAGCCTCACCTGACAGCCAATTGTATACAGCTATTCAAAAGTATTTATACAAAGGAACACCGTATGAATTCGAATCAGGTGGATTACCATCTAACATTCCGTCTTTAACACAAGAAGCTTTTCTTGATTTCCATGAGAAACACTACCATCCAAGTAGCTCATTAACGATTCTGTACGGAGATTTAGATACGGATCACGCTTTTGACTTACTTGCTTCTTACTTTGATGGCAAAGGTCAATTGGATGAGCCAGCCGTTGATTTAACTTTTGAAGCAACTCAACCTGTGGAAGAAGATGTTGAATTAACCTATTCAATTACAGACGGCGATGACCCGGATCAAAAAGATTACTTGGCGATTGCTTGGCATACCGCAACAGCTTCAGATTCCTTAGAACAACACGGTTTACGTGTGTTAGCTGAGATTTTATTTGGTAATAATCAAGCGCCTTTAAAGAAAGCCTTACTCGAAGCTGAAATTGGCGGGAACATTAATGGTGATTTCTTCCAAGTCGGCTATCCTGCCGTCTTCTCAATCGATGCAAAATATAGTGACAAAAACAATATGGACCGCTTTAAAGAAGTGGTTGAGTCCACTTTAACAGACATCGTTAAAGATGGTATCTCAAAAGAATTAATTCAAGCGGCCTTAAACAAAATCACTTTCCGCTTAAAAGAATCTGCCATCTCGGAAAGTAATCCACGCGGCGTTCTTTATGCGATTAGTTCATTAAACACATGGTTATATGATTTATCTCCCTTCGATTCACTGGAATTCTCAGATAAACTTGATTTATTAGCAAAATTATCTGAAGAAGGTTACTTTGAACAATTGATTCAAGATAAATTATTGAATAACACTAGACGTGTGAACATCGTATTAAAAGCTGAACCTGGAAAAAATGATGCTATTGAAAAAGAAACATTCAAAGCTTTACAAGAGTACAAAGCAAGCCTTTCTGACCAAGAAATTGATACATTAGTTGAGCAAACACAAGCGCTCATCGCTCGTCAAGAGGCTCCAGATAAAGCAGAGGATTTAGCGGCAATTCCGACATTAGATAAAGAAGATTTATCCACTGAAACAGAAGATTATCCTTTAACTGAAAGTACTTTATTCGAAGGAACAACACTGTATCACGCGGACCAATTTACTTCTGGAATTGATTACCTTGATCTATATCTTGATGTGTCTGACTTTGAAGCGGAAGATTACTTATTATTAAGTTATTTAAGCCAATTATTAGGTGACTTACCGACTGAAAATTATTCTGTTGCAGAATTGCAAACGCAAATTGACTTACACACGGGTGGTATTCACGGTGGCGTCGTAGTTTACGAAACAGTGACTGGTGAAGCAAAACCTTACTTTACATTACGAGGTAAATCACTGGAAACATCATTCACTAAATTAGTTGAGTTAATTAAAGAAATTATGACAGGAACTCAGTTTACTGACCGAACTGAATTATTAAATATCACTCAACGTCATGTGTCTGATTTTGAAGATGATATTAACTCCGCTGCTCATGTGATCGCTGCTTCACGTGCCTTAAGCCAAGTGAAACCTGTCAGCAAATTAGGGGAATTAATTAACGGGATTGATCAATTTAATTTCACGAAAGAGCTTTTAAAACAAATTAAAGCCAATGATATGAGTGACTTAAGTGAAAAACTTCAAAATATGTTAGAACGTTTATTAAATAAACAACGTATTCATGCACTTTATATTGGTGAAGAAAATCGTTTAGAAGACGTGAAAACAACCTTTACCGAAGCTTTTGCTTCATTAAGAAGTGACGCTTTAGGTGCTGCTGTGACGTATGAAGCCGGCGAGAAAAAGAATGAAGCCTTTATTACTGCTCAAGATGTAAACTATGTAGGTTTAGCCTCAGACGCGACTAATGAATTGACTTACTCTGGATCTTCACTCGTCTTATCTACTTTCTTACGTTACGATTACTTATGGAATAATATTCGAGTTAAAGGTGGCGCATACGGTTCGATGTTCCGTCACAACTTAAATGGTGATTTCCAATTAAGTTCATACCGCGACCCTAATATTAAGAAGACAATCCAAACGTATCAAGGGATTCCAGATTTTATTGAAACCTTGCAACTTGATGACGCCAGCTTATTAAAAGCAATCATTGGTACATTAAGTAATTTAGACCAACCATTGTCTGCTTATCACAAAGGAAAGCGTGCATTCTCTCGTCACCAAGTGGGCCGTACGACAGCTGATGTGATTCAACTTAAGGAAGAAGTTTTAGCTACAACTGAAGCAAGCTTAACTGTCTTAAGTGAAGGATTCCGCTCAGTGATTGATAAAGGGGCGATTGCCGTGATTGGTAATAAAGCCCAAATTGAACAAGAACGCGAAAACTTCGATGACATTCACGAACTTTATTAATACTTGGTACAACAAAAAATCCACTACTGATATTTTGGTCAGTAGTGGATCTTTTTTATTTTACATAGTCAAATTCTACTTCGTCTTTCAAGATACCCATAAAGTAAGCATCCCGATATTGTCCATTTGTATAGAAGTGGTCTTTCATTGTTCCTTCTTGTCTAAAGCCTAATTTTTTATAGATATGGACTGCTGGATGATTATTCGCATCCACAATTAAATATACTTTATGCATATTTAAAATTGAAAAAGCATATTCAATTCCTTTTCGTAAAGCCTTTTGTGCTAAGCCTTGTCCACGGAATCGTTTAATGACAATAATTTGTATCTCACAATTTCGGTGAATATAATCGATTTCCATTAACTCAACAACCCCAACAAACTCACCGGCGACTTCAATGACAAAGCGTCTTTCAGAAGAATCGAAGAGGTGCTTATCATATAATCGTTCTAATTCATCGAGGGATTCATAGGGCTCTTCGAACCACTAGGCCATCATCTCGCGCTCATTATTGATGATATGAATCGAAGGTAAGTCATTCTTTTCTAATGCTCTAATTATCATACTCATCGCTTCCTTTAGTAATTATTTGGTTTTTACTAAGCTTATTATAGCATTTACCCAACTATCCACAAAAAAAGTTTCCATCAAAATTAATTTGTTAGAAACTTCATTGACGTACTCTATTTATTATTGTTTATGTTTTTCAACAAACGCTGCTCGTCCTGACCCAATAGTATAACGATTATAGTGTTCAGGATTTTTCTTATAATAATCTTGATGATAATCTTCTGCTTCATAGAATGGTTTTGCGTCTTCAACCGGTACAACGATAGGTTTACCAAATCGTCCACTCTTATCCAAGGCTTCTCTTGATTCTTTAGCTAACTGACGTTGCTCTTCTGAATTAACGAATATCACAGGACGATAAGATGTTCCACGGTCATAAAATTGACCCGTCGCATCTGTTGGGTCCATACTTGACCAATAAATATCAAGCAATTGTTGGTACGTTATCTTTTCTGGATCAAAGGTGATTTCAACCGCTTCTGTATGATTCGTTTCACCACTTGTTACTTGTGCATAGGTCGGATTTTCAGTCTGGCCTCCAGTATAACCTGAGACAACCGCTTCGACTCCATCCATTTCATCAAATGGATGAACCATACACCAGAAACACCCTCCAGCAAATATTGCTTTTTCATATTGACTCATTATATCCAATCCTTTCTTAATTCACTGACTAATTAAACAAATCAACGAAGAATCGTCGTGTGGACTCCCACGTATTACTCACGCCGTTTGAGAAGGAATGCCAGCCATTCACATACCAGGCTGCTTCTTCAATGGGCTCTGCTTGAACGACTGGCACATGGTTCCCTTTTGTCGAAGGTAAATACGTAAATTCAGTGCCAGCACCGTAGATGGTCATCTCTCCAACGACTTCTCCTTGTTCAACCGGTGCCACTAAATAGCTTCTATCTTCGAATAAAGCCTCATTAATTGAGAATTTGTACTCCAAACGCGGAGCGGTATCAATAATTGGAACAACTAAAGACATATCTTCGCCGTAGATAAGCTCCGCTTCACTTTCGAAACTACCTTCTACTTTGATGGTATTCACCTGCGTCGTCGGTTGCCCTTCACTGACAACGAGTTCTTTCATATAAGCACTATAGCTGTAGTCCATGAGACGATCCGTCTCTTCATAGCGAGTATCTTCATCCTCTGTCCCTAAAACAACTGTAATAATACCAAACTCATCTTCATTCGAATAACCGACAAAGCTATTGCCGTCTTGTTCGGAAGACCCTGGCATTAAACCTAGAACGTTTTCACGTTCGTAAGGCTTTCCATTTAACATTTGGTTATAGTTATTCATATCAATCGCATCATCCGTATTCGGTGTAAATACTGCTTCTGCTTGATTACTATAATCTAAATAATCCGGAAAATCATTGACCAGATGATAGGCAATGATTGCTGCAACTTCTGCAGAAAAGGCATTGGTTTCTCCATTGTCTTCTAACCCTGTTGAATTAATGAGATTAAATTCTTCAACGCCCCATTCTAACAACTGTGTTTCCATCATTTTAACAAAATCCGCTTCCGTCTCTCCCACCATTTCGGCTAAGGCAAGTGTGGCACCATTTGCTAAATTAATTGAAACAGCCTCGACTAATTCGTTGACTGTATAATTATAATCCTGTCTTAAAGGCACATTACCAATATTATAATCTTGACTCAATTGATATGCTTCATCTGAGATGGGAACAATAGATTCACGTGTCCACTCATCTTGTGCTTCAATTGTTTTTAAAGCAACATAAACGGATAATAATTTACTTACTGAACCCACTTGAAGCATCTCGTCTGCATTTTGGCTCATTAAGACTTGTCCGTTTTCACTATCAATTGAAATAGCAGAAATAGCATCAATAGTTGGCTCGGTTGATTGCGCCTGACTTTGTTGCGGAAATAAAAACGAGGTGATTAATAAAATGACAAATAAATAGTTTAACTTCATTCGTCACCACTCTCTTCTTTATTTTTTAATTTAATACGAAAGACAGTTTCATTATCTTCCACAGTCGCAAAGACCAATCCGCCATGTAAATCAACGATATTTTTTACGATTGAAAGTCCTAAACCACTTCCAGGAATCTCAGATGTTCTTGATTTCTCTGTTCGGTAACTCCGCTCAAAGATATTCTTATACTCAGATTCCGCAAGAATTTCACCGTTATTTCGCGTTTCCAGATAGACACTCGCATCATCGCTCGATTCATAAGCGCGCAAGCGAATGACATCTCCAAAACCGTATTTTAAAGCATTAGAGATCAGATTACTGAACACTCTTGCCATCTTATCGACATCAATCTGTACGAATAAATCCTCTGGGTAAACTTCTACAACAATATTTACGCCTTGCTCGTCACCTGTTAACTCAAATTCAGCTGCCAATTGTTCAAAGAAAAACTTGATAGGAATGGATTGAGCTTCAATCGAATACGTTGCTTGTCCTGATTCGATATATAAGAATAAATCATTCACTAACGTTCGCATCATCTTTGCCTTCTCGTACGCTATCCCAATATAGCTATCTTTCTCTTCCTCACTTTGATACTGCTTATGAATCACAGCATCTAAGTAACCAATCGTTGACGTGAGCGGTGTCCGAATATCATGACTGACATTGGCGATTAACTCATCTTTCGTCTCTTCTGCTCGTCGTTCTTCTTCAAGTGAATGTTCTGTACTTTCAACCAGTTGATTTATACTATCAATAATATCTGTCAATTCGCCAATATGCGTACTCTCGATTCGGTAATTGTATTTATTATTTTCAGATATGTAGTTTAAATGCTCCAAAGCACGACCAAGCCTCATCATTTTACGCTGTCTGTCCATACGGCGATATGTAATGAGTCCTCCGATACCTAATACGATCATCGTAATAATTTGGTTATAAGGAATGCGCCACAACTGGAAAAATTGGAACAAGTTTCCCCCACGCAGAAAATCTAAACGGGTATTAATAACAATATCAAAACCAAGTATAATCCCTAAATATACAAAAAACACGATAAAGAGAACACTTGAGGTATAACGAATTAAATCAATCTTTTGTGAACGTGTTAATTGGGTAGATAAGATTTGTTTATTATCATCGTTCAACCTTGTAGCCTACTCCCCATACAGTCTGAACGACTTTGTCTCCTCCAGTTGCCTGAGCAATTTTATCACGCAAATGACTCACGTGAACCATGACGGTTTTGGCACTCACAACACTTTCTTGATTCCATACTTCTTCAAAGATTTCATCCGCACTAAAGACTCGGTTTGGGTTACTTGATAATAAATATAAAATTCCAAACTCAAGAGCCGTCAATTGAATTTCAACGCCACTATCTGTTCTCACTTCATGAGAATCACGGCGAATAACTAAAGGACCTACCTCTATCGTATCTCCTGGTGTCTCCATACCTGAATAACTATGTTGACGGCGTAAAATAGATTTAACACGTGCCATCACCTCTAACGGATTAAAGGGTTTGGTTACATAATCATCCGCTCCAGCAAATAAACCTTCGATTTTCTCGTGATCCGCTGATTTGGCACTCACCATAATTACTGGAATGCCCATATCCTTTTCACGCATCACTTCAACCACTTCTAAACCAGTTACTTTTGGCATCATCACATCTAAGATAACCAAATCAAATTCTTGACTTGCTTCTAACTGATTTAAAGCTTCTTCACCATTGAATGCTTTTACAACTTCATAACCTTCATTTTTTAGGTAAATATTTAAAAGATCTACGATTTCGCGATCATCGTCTGCTACTAATATACGCATCATAATCCTCCTTCTTTACAATTAATTGTACTCAATAACTATTATACCTTTTTTAAACACAAAAAATAGTAGTTACGATTAATGATGTCAAAATGACATAAGTTTTTCACAATTTAAGCCCATAATTCAGTATAACTAAAACCACCAGTGAAGGTGACTTGGTTAGCCCTCTCCACTAGTGGTTCATATTATTTTATTTACTTGTTCAGTATGAGCAATTATTGTCTAATAATCAATTCGTCTCCAACTTGCAAGGCATCACTTTCTAGTTTATTCCAGTCAATAATATCTTGAACAGTTACCCCACATTCAGCAGCGATACGGTATAAGTAATCGCCCGCTTCAACCACATAAATAATGTCTTCAGGGTCGCCAGGGTCTGGTTCTTCCGATCCATTATCTGCGTCAATAACGATTAATTCTTGCCCAACAAATAAACTATTACTTTCTAAGTTATTCCAGTCAATAATATCTTGGACGCTAGCATCAAATGCATTGGCAATACTATATAATGAATCGCCTGATTGAACGACATAAGTACCTTCTTCTGGTTCTTCAGGCTCAGGTGCAGGTTCCTCAGGTTCTTCAACGTCCTCTAAAAGTTCATAATAAACGTAAGCACCGTTTTCATCCATAGTGACATAAAAGTCAGCATGAATATCAATATTGAAGTTTGCATTCGCATATTCAACGGCTGCATCTACACTTGGGAAATATTGCTCCACGAGTGAGTAGTTTGGTAGATAGGCTTCGTCCCCTGGTTCAGGTCTAACAAAGTCTTGTGCGTTGGTTTGAACTTGTCCAAAACCAAGTGCCATCAACGATGCTAATAAAGTAGCTGTTAATTTTAAGTTCCGACTGTTTCTGCGAATCATTTGTATCGCATCCTTTCACTATTGTGCGTCGGGTTTCTTTTTTTCTTAACTACAACCTCATTGTAACACCTTCGAAATTCTTGTCATGTCATAACCCCCATGTTCATATGAAGGTCAAACAATGTTCATAGTCTCATAATCAAAGATTCATATTAGGTCGAATACGGTGGTTTGAGTGCTCTGGCATTTTCTCAAGGTACTTTTTTCACGTTTTGCATCCCTGAAAAATTCTCAAGGCACTTTTTATATAATTCCCTGCCATAAGCTCCCAAAAACACAAAAAACCCAACAATATAGCTAATTAATCACTACATTATTGAGTATTTTCGGTTACCAAACTTACAATTGTAAATTATGCGCGTGAGTAGTTTGGTGCTTCTTTTGTAATATTAACGTCATGTGGGTGAGACTCGATAAGTCCAGCACCACTCATGCGGATGAATTGTGCTTCTTCGCGTAAGGCTTTTAAGTTTGCTGATCCAGTATAACCCATACCAGCACGAATTCCACCTAGCATTTGGAAGACGATATCTTGAGCGCTACCTTTATAAGCAACACGCCCTTCAATTCCTTCTGGAACAAGTTTGTTTGCTTCATTTTTAGATTGGAAGTAACGGTCGCTTGATCCTTTTTCCATAGCCGCTAAACTACCCATACCACGGTAAGTTTTGAAACGACGTCCTTGATAAATTTCAAAGTCACCAGGAGATTCATCCGTACCAGCTAACATACTACCTAACATGACAGCATTTCCACCAGCTGCGATTGCTTTGACGATATCACCTGAGTATTTAATACCACCGTCGGCAATAATTGCTTTCCCGTATTCACGAGCGGCAGTAGCTGATTCATAAATTGCGGTTAATTGAGGTACACCAACACCTGCAACAACACGCGTTGTACAGATAGAGCCTGGTCCGATACCTACTTTTACAACGTCAACACCGACATCGAATAAAGCACGTGTACCTTCAGCTGTCGCAACGTTCCCAGCAATAATAGTAACATCTGGGTAAGTATCTCGAATTTCTTTAATTTTACGAATGACACCTGCACTATGTCCATGGGCTGTATCAACAACTAATGCATCCACTTGTTGGTCAATTAAGGCTTGTGCACGTTCAAATGTATCACTTGTCACACCAATTGCTGCCGCAACGAGTAAGCGTCCATGGCTATCTTTAGCTGCATTTGGATATTGGATTACTTTTTCAATATCTTTAATCGTAATTAATCCTGATAAGTGACCTTGTTCATTCACTAAAGGTAATTTTTCGATACGATGATTGAATAAGATACGTTCAGCTTCTTCTAATGATGTACCAATAGGTGCTGTAACTAAAGCTTCTTTAGTCATAACTGAAGAAATTTGAGCTTGGTCATCATTAATGAAACGAGTATCACGGTTTGTAATAATTCCTACTAAAGTTAAGTCTGTTTCAGATTTAACAATTGGAACACCACTAATGCGGTTACGAGACATTAAATCTTCGGCATCTCTAACTATGTGTTGAGGAGTTAAGTAAAATGGATCTAAGATGACACCATTTTCTGAACGTTTAACACGGCGAACTTCTTCAGCTTGTGCTTCAATTGACATGTTCTTATGAATGACACCGAGTCCACCTTGGCGTGCCATTGCTATCGCCATATCTGATTCGGTAACTGTATCCATACTTGCCGATAAAATTGGGATATTTAGTTTTAAGTTTGGGGATAATTCTACTGATAAATCAACATCATTAGGTAAAATATGACTTTCTGCTGGTACTAAGATTACATCATCAAATGTATATCCTTCGCGTTGAAATTTAGTGTTCCATGCGTTCATTTAAATCCTCCTATATATTTGTCTTTTCTATATTTTTACTAAGTTACCATATTGTATTTTTATTATCAACCGAATACTTAACATTCTCTTTATAAAAAAATGGAATGTTCGTTAATTTTCCTATCTATAATAAAAACCAACCAAGTTAAACTTGATTGGTTGATTTGAAGTGGTTAGAATACCCCACCTTGAATATTTAATTGTCTCTTTAATAAGAAGCGTAAACCAAAAGTTATAGCTGCAATAATGATATAAGTCATTGGTTCAAAGACTGGGTTCAGTACAGGTGGAAGTAACACAGCACTGATACTTACGATTAAGAACCAACCAAACATTGCGGCAATAGACACTCCAAAGTAACGCCATAAACGACGCTCACCTTTAGGTGCATCTAAATCTGGCATAACTTTTGATGTCACTAACATCGCAATACCTGCAACAATATAGTTAATTATTAAAGTAGTTAAGCCCATGAAAGCAGAAGTTGCCCCCGCATCTGCGTTCAACATCGAAATTCCTGTGATGAATGTGAATAATGAACCTAGCATCAATCCACCATCTAAAGCAATTTGCCAATCAGGTGACTTTTCAACTGGTGCATTTTCTGGATTTGGAAATTCTTGTTCCATAATTAAGTTAGCAGTTTCTGTCGGTGTTCCATAAATTTGACGTGCTGTTTGGCTATTGATTTGCCCGTCAAGTAACGTATCCACCATCTCAGCATAGACACGTTCTTGAACTTCATAGTGCAATTGGTCAGATAATTTTTTATCTACACTTAACATAAATTGCTTATTTTTGTTCGTTAACTCTGCAAACTGGCTTTCTTTAATCCCAGCAATAACATTTCTTTCTTGAGATTCTTCAACACTTGCTACTTCTGTTTCTTTAGCCGTCTCAATTGATTCTTCAGCTACTTTATCAGTTGTCACTTCTACATCTTTCTCTTCGAATTCTTTTTTGTTATCTTCTGACATAATTTCCCCCGATCGATCTAGACATTAAATCTAAATAACATAATGTCGCCGTCTTTAACAATATATTCTTTACCTTCTGAACGATAGTAACCTAATTCACGCGAACGAGCCATGCTTCCAGCTTCCATTAAGTGATTATAAGAGACAGTTTCAGCACGGATGAATCCACGTTCGAAGTCAGAGTGAATCACTCCAGCTGCTTGAGGAGCTTTCATTCCTTTTTTGAATGTCCAAGCGCGTACTTCTTGCTCACCTGCTGTAAAGTAAGTTCCTAAACCTAATAATGTATAAGCTTTTTGAATTAAACGGTCTAAACCTGATTCTTCTAAACCAAAGTCTTCTAAAAATACTGCTTTTTCTTCGTCATCCAAGATAGCAATTTCTTCTTCAAGACTTGCACATACTGGAACAACTTCTGCTCCTTGTGTAGCAGCAAATTCAATTACCTTTTGTAGGTGAGGATTTGAATTTGGATCGCTTACTTCCTCCTCTCCAATATTCGCTACGTATAACATTTTCTTGCGTGTCAATAAGAATAAGCTCTTCACAATCGGCTCTTCTTCTTTAGTGAATTCAACTGAGTTCGCTAATTGATCATTTTCAAGGGCATCTTTCAAGCGTTCTAAGATATCCATCTCGATTAATGCATCTTTATCTTTAGTTCTAGCTAATTTTTGAACACGTGTTAATCGCTTATCAATCGATTCCAAGTCAGCTAAGATTAACTCTAAGTTGATTGTCTCTATATCTGAAAGTGGATCCACTTTCCCGTCAACGTGAGTAATATTTTCGTCTTCGAAACAACGAACAACGTGACAAATTGCGTCCACTTGGCGAATATTACTTAAGAATTTGTTTCCTAATCCTTCGCCTTTACTTGCACCCTTTACAATCCCTGCGATATCTGTAAATTCGAAGGTTGTTGGAATTGTTTTCTTAGGTTTTACTACTTCTGTAATGTCTGTTAAACGTTTGTCAGGTACTTCTACCACTCCAACATTTGGGTCAATCGTCGCGAACGGATAGTTTGCTGCTTCAACCCCTGCTTTTGTAATTGCGTTAAAAAGTGTTGATTTACCAACGTTAGGTAAGCCAACAATACCAGCTGTTAATGCCATGTAGTCACTCTCTTTCTTTTATTTAAACTTATTCAGCAGATTCTGCTTTCTCTAGTACTTTTTTCATTTTCTTTTCAAAATCACGCCGAGTCATCGTCACAATATGCTTACAATTCATACATTGTATACGAATATCCATCCCCATACGGATAATTTGCCAGCGGTTTGTTTGGCAAGCGTGTGGTTTTTTCATTTCGACAATATCGAGTTTATCAAATTCTTTACGATTCATCTTGTCCACTCCCTATAAATGTATATTTAATAAATCTAAAATTCGAATTAAATCTGATTCAGATAAAAATTCAATTTCTATTTTACCACGTTCACCACGTTGATTAATTGTCGTAGCTGTCCCAAAGTAATCTTGCATTTCTTGTTCAATCGCAAGATAATGGGGTGGTTTTTTGGCTTTTTCTTTTTTGTCTTTTTCTTTGTCTTCTTTAGGAGCTTCATCATTTAATGATTGAACTAATTCTTCGAGTTGACGAACAGTCATTCCTTCACTTACGACACGTTTTGCGACTGGAATCAGTTGGTCTTTATCTTTAAGACCTAAGATCGTACGCGCTTGTCCCATCGATAATTGTTCCCCAACCATTGTCTTAATTTCATCTGGTAATGATAATAGACGTAAGTAATTGGCGATATATGGGCGACTTTTACCAATTCTTTCAGCCACTTGCGCTTGTGTTAAATCAAGATTCTCCATCAAGATGTTATATGCTTCAGCTTCTTCTAAAGGACTCAAGTCTTCACGTTGTAGGTTTTCTACCACTGCAATTTCAATCATTTGTTCTTCATCTAGTTCACGAACAATACCTGGAATTGTTTCTTTACCTGCCAGTCGACTTGCACGAACACGCCGTTCACCAGCGATTAATTCATAACCTTTGATTGTTGATTTTCTAAGAATTACAGGTTGAAATACACCGGACTGTTTAATCGAATCAGCTAATTCATTTAAAGCTTTCTGATTAAATGTTTTACGCGGTTGATAAGGGTTAGCACGAATTTGATCTAATGGAATCTCTTCTACGATTTCGTTTTCGCCTGGAGTTTCCTCATATGCTGAAAACAAGGCATCCATACCGCGGCCTAAGCCGCCTCGTTTACGAGGTTGGTTATTATTCGCCATTACTAATCACTTCCTTTGCCAGTTCAACATACATCTCCGCACCTCTTGAGCGAGAATCATATTCAATGACTGATTGCCCATAAGAAGGTGCTTCTGATAAGCGAATATTTCTTGGAATGACTGTGCGGTAGACTTTTTCATGGAAATACTTACGAACTTCATCCATCACTTCAAAGCCTAAATTCGTTCGTGCATCGAGCATTGTAATTAATACGCCCTCGATACGGAAATTGCGATTATAAGTTTTTTGAACTAAACGAATGGTATTTAATAATTGTGTTAATCCTTCTAGCGCGTAATACTCAGCTTGTACTGGGATTAAAATTGTATCACTTGCGGTAAAAGCATTAATTGATAATTGACCTAATGAAGGTGGGCAATCGATTAAGATATAATCATAATTTTTACGAATCGGGGCCACTGCTTCTTTCAGGCGTGACTCGCGGTTTTCAATATTTACTAGTTCTAACTCTGCAGCTGCAAGTTGAATGTTTGACGGTACAATCCATAAGTTATCTTGACTTGTTTCAACGATGACATCTTGAATTGGAATTTGATCAATGAGTACTTCATACAAGCTTGCATCTAATGCGCTTCTTTCTACCCCAAGACCACTCGTCGCATTTCCTTGCGAATCAGAATCAATGATTAATACTTTTTTACCTAAAGTTGCTAAAGCAGCTCCTAGGTTAACTGTTGTGGTGGTTTTACCAACACCACCTTTTTGATTACCGACTGCAATCATTTTACTCATGCGATCTCCTCCTTGTTATAACGGTTGTTTGGCTGGTTTACCAGGACGTCTTGGATATTTCTTCGGTGTTTCTAAAGTTTTGCGAATCACTAAGATTTCACGCTCACTATCTTCAATGGGCAGCATCTCGCTAATTTGCTCTTCAAACTTCGCTCCAAGCGTTGCGATAGCCTTTTTTGCTTTAACGATTTCTTCGTCAGCTCTTTGTGCTTTCAGAGCAATGAAGTAGCCACCTTTTTTAGCTAATGGTAAACACAATTCGCTTAAGACATTTAAAGCTGCTACAGCTCTTGCTGTGACGATATCGAATTGTTCGCGGTGGGCTTTGTCTTGTCCAACTTCTTCTGCACGACCATGAACAGCCTTAACGCCTGTTAAGTTCAATTCCTCTGCTAAAAGGTTTAAAAATGTTATACGTTTGTTCAATGAATCTACAATTGTAATGTCTAAATCAGGGCGTACAATCTTCATTGGAATACTTGGAAAGCCGGCCCCTGCTCCAACATCACATAAAGTAGCATTCTGTTTAAAATAATCAGGTGCCATCCATAAGGGCATTAATGAATCATAGAAATGCTTTAAATACACATCTGGCTTTTCAGTAATTGCCGTTAAGTTAATCTTATTATTCCACTCGACTAACAGGTGGTAATACTGTTCAAACTGATTAATCTGTTGTTCAGTTAATTGAATACCCTTTTCATTCAGGGCTTGGATAAATTCTTCGACTGTCATAACCGTCTCCTTTTAAATAAGTCCTTTTGTGAAACAAACCCATGTTTCACGCCATGTATACTTTAACTTAAATGCTAGTTCTATGCAATGATATCTAAGGAGAAATTTCTTTTTAATCACTATTTTAACATAGACTAGTATGAATTATCATTCATTTCAATCTGATTCTTAAAGAGTTATAATAGAGATACAAATAAAATGGTTATTATATAGGAGGAAGTTTACCTTGAGCCCAACTTTATACTACACTTTTCTTACGGTATTCAATCGGTTATATACGATTGCTTCAACAGAAAAGGGCTTAGCTTACATAAGTCCAGACGATGGAAATCTTGAACCTTTAGAGACACACTTTAAAAACTTCAAACTCCAAGAAGATGCATCGATGAATGCGGGTTCCATCAAGCAAATCGAAGAATATATAGCTGGAACTCGAAAGGAGTTTGATCTCGACCTAGATATTCAAACCGGAACACCCTTTCAACAGTCAGTGTGGCAGACTTTACTTACTATTCCTTTCGGCCAGACTCAACATTATGGGGCGATTGCTGATGGAATTAACAATCCTAAAGCGGTTCGAGCGGTTGGGGGAGCTATCGGACGTAACCCTATCTCTATTGTAATTCCTTGTCACCGTATCATTGGAAAAAATGGTTCTTTAACTGGATACAGTGGCGGCATCGATGTAAAAATAAAATTACTCGCAATTGAAGGTGTTCAATACAGTGTTTAAACTGATTAATCACTTTAACCACCTTGTTTAACATTGTCAGCTTTTTTTTAAACGCAATAAATAATCCCTTAAAGCCTGTGGACTTTAAGGGATTACATTTTTATGATTCCTCACCATATCTCAATGAGTTTTCATATGTTAATTGTCTGTCATGAAAAGCTTGGATTTCTGCTTCAATTCTTGGATAAATTTCTTTGACTAAGTCTTCATCGCTCAAATCATTTGTTTGAGCTTCTTGATAAAGGGACAAGATATTATCTGCTCCCGCTTGATTCAATCTTACATAGGTTAGTTCAGAGTGATTGATGATTGTTGAGCTAATATCTCGATAAGTTTCATAATCTTCATTGCGTAAAAGATTTAAATCTGGATATTCATTCGCAATATCACGATAAAGTTCTAGGTAGATCTCCTCATTACCTGCTTCTTGATGAGAGTGATATTGATTAACGAGGAACTCAGTATCAACTTCACGTAATTGCTCACGATTGATTGGCTGTTCTTGAACAAGATTATCATGAATAATAAATGCTAACTCTTCTTCCGCATCTCGGTTAAAACTTACCTCTGGTTGAGGGATTAACTTATCTTCGTTCTCGTCATAAACAAAGTAGAAACTATCTGTCGTCATTGTCGCTTCTTCTTCACCGTAACGCATTGAATAGTCATTCAGATTTGTTTTTAAGATATATAGTGTACGGTTGTCATTATCTTCAATTCCATCGACTTCAAAGTTCTCTTCAACTTGCGTGATGTCAATTGTATAGTAGACTGATCCATTATACTCATCAGTAATGACCATTTGATTTCCGCGTAAGATAGCGGATTGACTTGACATATCACCTTCATAAGACCAAACACCTTGAATCTCTTCAGGAATTCCTTCAAACTCATTTAATTCTTGAGCTAATATAAATTCAGGTTGTTCTAGCATCACCGGTTGATCAAACGTTGTAACATTCACAATAGCGATTGTACACAAAAAAGCTAAACCAATATCACGAATACGACTCATCCAATCCCTCCCCTTTGCTTGTTAAATCAATTATAGCAATATTTTTAGAAAAAGGGTGTGAAGTTTGCTTGAAGTTTATGACGTTATTGTGACATTTTTAAGTTAATTTAAAGTGCTTTAACTTGATTTCTTTCATTCGCTCTATGACTTCATTTGTTAAACGGACTAAACTATCTGTATTTGATATAGCTAAGACTTCGTCTTCACTCAACCACTGGAAACCTTGAGTCTCTCCTGCTTGTAATTGAATGGAGTTTTTATCTATATTAGTTAAACAAAAGAAACTTTTTTGTAAATATCGTTTCTCTTCTCGAATAATGACTGGCGTCAATTCATAGAGTGCATCTGCTTTAATCCCTGTTTCTTCATACAATTCTCGCCAAGCACCCTCACTAAAGTCTACACCCTTGATTTTATTTCCACCAGCAGTTAACTCATATTCTCCTGCACGACTTTCTTTATCATCCGAACGCTTCATTATAAGATAATCCCCATCAACATGCTGCACAATAATATTCATAATCTTATGTTAGGTACCTTCAGGAATCGTCTCTCCTCGTTCATGATTCGTACTAACGATGTTTCCACCCCGATCAAATAAGTCCCATAATTCCATAAAGTCCCTCCATTATTCATTTAAATAAACGACTTCTGATATGACTCTAAAGCCATTCTTTTGATATAAATGCTTAGCGTGTGCATTTTCTTTTTCTACTGATAAGCGAAATGGACGTTCGTCCTCTGCATTTAACTGCTTCATCATTTGATAGATACCTTGCGTTCCAAAGCCCTGTCCTTGATAATTTGGATCCACGGCTAAGCCAAAGAGATAATAATATTCTTCCGTTGTGTTCACTGAACTGGAGCCAACAATGTCTCCCTCCTGATTCAAGAAAACAAAGATCTCATGATCATCTTCACCAATACTGCCTTCTGCATAGGTCATCGCTTCTTGAAAAGAACTCTCGAAAGCTTTTGCTTGAAATGAAGCGATACTTCTCGCATCTGTCATCACTGCTTTTCGTACTTGGATAGTTGCTTCTGGATATTCTTGCTCAACCATTTCTTTAGCTTCCATCAAATATTCTGTCTCGTGCCAGTCAATTTGATACGTTCTATGTAGATAATTCGTTTTTTCAATGAAGCGTCGCTCACTTATGTAAGATATATCAGCAATACGAAAGGATTTAATAATCTCTTTAGCTTGTTCTATTAAAGCCGTGGCAATACCTTGTTGTCTATAAGTTGGGTGCACAATCACTGATAATTCAGCTTCTTCAATATTATCAGCATATATGGATAGAAAACCAATCAAGTAATTTTCAACCCAAGCAAATAAAAATGCGGGCATTCTTTGGTCAAAATTAAAGCGATTATCTAAATAAATATCATGATATGTTCCGTCATGCGTTTGAACTATTGCTTCTAATTCATTGATTTGTATTATTGTCATATTATCTAAGGTGTTTCTTGCTTCTATCTTCATCTTATTTCCCCTTTTTTTAATTAATTCTAATTTTAGCACATTTAATTCTAATTATGTTATACTAACAAAAATATCAATGAGGTGTTAAAATGATAAATCAAAAATTAGTTGAGTATATTGAATCGAAAATAATTCCTCAGTACAAAGCCTATGATGGCGCTCATCAACCTGATCATGTGTATCAAGTAATTGAGAATAGTTTGGATATCGCAAAAAATTATAATGTGAATCTAGACATTGTCTATGCTATCGCAGCTTATCACGATATTGGCTTAAAGTTTGGCCGACAAGGACATGAATCAGCCTCTCGTAAAATTATCGAAGCGGATTTTATCTTAAAAACAATTTTTAATGATAATGAAATAAAGACGATTGCCCAAGCAGCAGAAGATCACCGTGCATCTTTACCTTATGAACCCCGTTCACTTTATGGCAAGATTATTTCTGAGGCGGATCGCGATATCAACTTTGAAAGATTACTGAGTCGAACCATTCTATATAGTTTGGATCACTATCCTGACTACGTTAAAGAAGATACTTTTGAACAAGTTTATGCGCATATGATTGAGAAATATGGTCCTTCAGGACGAATTAAACTTTGGCTAGAATACGAGCCTAATGTCGAGAACTTAAAAAAAGTTCATGCGACTCTTGCGGACGAAACAGCCTTTCGAAAAGCTTTTGAACCTCTGTACTCAAAATACAAACAAAACTAATCATATTTACAACATTATCTTAGGAGCTTCTTCCTAGATAATGTTATTTTTATACTAAAAAAGCTTAACCATACTTAGAGATAGTTAAGCTTTTTTGCATTTTAATGTAAATCGACGATGACAATTTCAGGTGGATTAAAGATACGTGGGAACTCTTGATTTTGAATCATCAAGCCGCGACTGACAATCATCGTAGCTTCATTCTCTAATTCATATTCGCCACCGACGTAAGCTGGGAAAAAGCCCTGTTGCGGTGAATAAAGGCCGTTAATTAAGCCAGGTAATCGGAATTGTCCTCCATGAGCGTGTCCCGCTAATATTAAGTCAAACGGGTATTTTTCATATTGTTCAACTTGTTCAGGGCGATGACTGATTAAGATATTAAAATACTCTGTATCTAGTTTTTTTCCTACGTGCTTCAATTGCTTTTTAAATGTACGTTTGTGTTTCGCATCATCCACACCATTTATTACTAGTGTTGTTTGACCCACTTCTACTTTCGCACGGTCTCCTTCTAACACTTGAATATTCATCTCACGAATCAAGCGTTTAAAGCCAGCTAAATGTTTCATACGTAATTCATGATTCCCCGTAACGTAAAATGTTGGGTAATGTTGGCCTAACCAATCGAGAAGCTTAGTTGTTGGGTGGACATTTCCAACGTAGTCGTAAAGGTCGCCTCCTAAAAGCACAATGTCAGGCTTTTGTTCGGAAATTTGTTCTATCAAGATAGATTGATTATCACCAAACTGGTTATTATGTAAATCACTTAAGAACATCACCCGAACATTATTGTTTACTTTATTGCTCTTCATTTGGTATTTTCTAATTTGAATGCTTGTATCAAAGGCTTTCCTTACAATTGCAACCCCTGCGAACGTTAAGGCTAATTTAGTTAATGTCTTCATTTTCATCGTCATCACCCACTCCCTTATAACTTACTATTCTACTACGAGAACCCTCTCATTTAAGTTATATTTTACTAATAATGTCGTCATCAATTTCTCTTTTAGTCACTGGAATCTCATTTAACGAAGATGTATGAGCTTTTCTTCATCTATTTGATACACTTGATCAGCGACTCGGTTCACAAATTCCTTATCATGAGATGTAAAAATAACCGTACCTGGATACTTCTGGATAAAGCTTTCTAAAGCTTCAATCGTAAAAACATCGATAAAATTGGTCGGTTCATCTAGAATCAATACATTACTTGCTTTGACAAACATCTCTGCCATAGCCACCCGTGTTGCCTCACCCCCACTTAATTTATTCAAGGTGATTTTGATAATTAAAGTTATTGAAGGCATCCCTGTTTGATAATAGAAGATGAGCTTCATCTACTAAGACAACGTCCGCTTGCTTTCTCAAATCGTAATATGCTTGTGGTCTCCACTATATTGTAATGATCCAATTCGTCCGACGAATATTTCCGATTTCACCGTTCTCTACAATCGCTTTTATTTTTTGATAAAGCGGGTTATTACGTTAATTGAACATAATTGCATAAGAAAATTCATCTTTTTTAGACTCTGCAACTTCGTTTAATTTTTTAACCTGTTCTGTATATACACCTGCTGACTTTTCGTTTAATACGTGTAAACCATTTTCCAAAGCATAAATCGCCATTTCAGGGTGTTAGTAATGTGGTATCTCTTTCAATACTGCGTCACCTTATCCACTATTAACCATCTCTTTATAGTTACGATAAATTTTAGTGTTTGGAAAGTCTGCTTTGATTTTCTCGTCTTTAGCCTCATCAATATCTGTAACCGCTACTACTGCCATTTTGTCAACTTTACCTTCAGTGTCTAAACTTCCATAGAATCCACCTTGTTGTCCGTATCCAATAATACCTAAGTTAACTTGTTCCATTTCCATGTCTCCTTCTAATAAACTATTTTTTTTAACCATTTGTTTTGGATAGCTCACTTTTAACTTTCTTTTTTAGAAAGTGAATAATGCAATCCGAAACCTTTAAAGAGCTTATAATAGGAAACAAGAGCACTTTCAACTGATATATGAAATAAATAGCTCTTTATATTTAGTTTTTAAGACTCACATTTTCTTATAAGGAAACTTATTTTATATTATTAATTTTTTGACATTCTTTCACAATCGCATCTTTTTTTAAATTAAGTATTTCCATAGACATGTGTGAAAATTTTTAATAAAAAATTTACTCTTTTTCATCCGAGTCATCGAATGTTTTATTTTATTTTTTTCATGTTTATTTGGTTTTTCTAACAAAAAAACTGCAATTATTCCATTAATTGCAGTTTTAAAGTATTATTTAATTCTGACTATTTCTTTTTTAATTTCTCGATTTCGCCTTTTACCGTCTCAAATGGATTACCGCCACATGGGTATTCAATTGCCCGATTGACTTCTTCTGAAAATACAGCTAATATTTCGAGCATACTGATATCCCCTTCATCAATCAGAGTCATTTCTTTAGTATCGGCTTTAATGTTTTTCATATGAATGAACGTGACATCATCTTTTAATGCTTTCGCACTTTCTAATGGGGACTGGCCTGTTGCTAAGAAGTTTCCTGTATCAAAAGTCATTCCAGCGTTAATACCGGCGTCTTTTAGTTTATCAAGAATCCTTTTTATCTTCTCAGAGGTTGAGTAATCTTCTTGATCGTTCTCTAATGTCAGATGTAAAATACCATATTCTGTCATTAAAGATTTAAGTATTTCTATATCCACATCATTTATATCTTCATCATAACCTGCAACGTTTTTGAATTGATTAGCTCCTAATGCGCTGTATTCTTCAAAGTATTGATGCAAAGTTTCTTTGCTCATTAATACGCCAGGGAATAAGACATCAGGTACTGCATAATACAAAGTCATATCCAATTCTGTTGCTTTTCCTTTTAATTCGGCTAATTCTTTTCTATCACGTAAATACTCACGACGAATCTCAACTGTTTGAATCCCCAAGTCTTTGTTTTTTTCTAACCATTCAATCTGAAATTGCCCTTGTTTCATGAGTTCTTCGAATACATATGTATTCAGAACTAAATTTTATCTTCTATATGATGTATCTCCCTTTAAATGAATAAATTATAATAAAAATTATGTAAGTGTTACCATTTTTTTTGGAAAGCTTGAAACTTTTATATCATTGATAGTAAAATTGCGAACAATTTTGCTCTCTTTACCAAAATAATATATATAATTTACACAATCTTTACAATTATCACGTATAATCAATATAGATTAATAGAATGGGAGAGATTCATACAATGTTTAAGAAAATCAAAACACTTTTATTAAGTAGTTTAGTATTAGGGGGCTTAGTGGGTGCTGTTCAACCTAATCAAGCTGTTGTTGCTCAAGAAGAAGAGGCTCTAGAAGTTCAATTCGTTCCGACAAATAACGATGGCTCAATGGAAGCTCGTGCACAACCTCTTGCTGATTTATTATCAGAGCAATTAGGTCGTGAAGTAAATGTTACTTTAGCAACTGATTATACGACGATTGTTCAAGCGATGGCATCGGGTCAAGTAGACTTAGGTATTATGCCACCTGCTGCTTATGTTCAAGCGCGTGACTTAGGCTCGGCTGAAGCAATCTTAACATCTGTATTAGGGGCCTTCGATGATGAAACAGGTTTACCAGTTGAAGGTGAGACGACTGGTTCATTCCAAGGTGAAATTTTAGTTCGTGCTGATAGTGACATGGAAGAATTAACTGACTTAGTTGGTAAAAAAATCGCAACATTAAGCCCTAATTCAGCATCAGGTTATATCTATCCTGTAGCAGAGATGATTGAAGCTGGTATTGATGTAACAAGTGATGTGACTTTAACAACAGTTAATGACATCCCAAGTGAAATTACTGCCGTATTAAATGGTCAACAAGATGCTGCCTTTGTATTCGAAGGTGCACGTAATGTGTTCCAAGGGGCTTTCCCAGATAACGACTTAATGGCAGAATTAAAAGTTCTTTACTTAACTGAAGGTGAGATTCCTAACGACGCCATTGCTGTCCAACCAGACATGGATGAAGAATTACGTCAAGCAATTAAAGATGCATTCTTATCTTTAGCTGAGACTGAAGAAGGTCTAGAGATTATGTCACTTTGGAGTCACCAAGGCTATGACGAAGTAGACGAATCTGTATACGACCAAATTAAAGAATATACTGAGATTGCTGCTCAATAATTTCTTCTAACGTTATATATGAGATAGCTACCTTTCACACGTAATGACTATGTCGGAAGGTAGCTTTTTTAATTTACATTATAGTGGAGGTATTCTAATGATAGAATTAAAAAATGTATCCAAAGTATTCGATAATGGTGTTGTCGGCCTAAAGAATATTAACCTTACCATTGATAGTGGTGAATTCGTCTGTATTATTGGTTTAAGTGGTGCTGGTAAAAGTACTTTATTACGGAGTTTAAACCGTTTAAATACGATCACAGAAGGTGAGATTTTAATCGATGGTGAATCACTCACGAATGCGAATGCAAAAGAATTACGTCAAATGCGCCGTAATATCGGCATGATCTTCCAACAGTTTAACTTAGTACGTAAAAACACTGTTCAAAAAAATGTTATTTCAGGCCGTCTAGGATACTACAATAATTGGCAAACTTTATTAGGCCTATTCTCTAAAGAAGATTATGCACGTACAGAGAACGCTTTGGAAAAAGTTGGGCTAGCAGATAAACTAAAAGACCGGAGTGATTCCTTAAGTGGGGGGCAACAACAACGTGTATCGATTGCCCGTACGATTGTTCAAGAAGCTGATTTGATCTTAGCCGATGAACCTGTTTCTGCCTTAGATCCAGTCACATCTGAGACAGTTATGAATGACTTTAAACGCTTGAACGAAGAAGCAAATCGAACAATTATTATTAATATTCACTCAGTACCTTTAGCTCGTAAATATGCTACACGAATCATTGGAATGCGTGCTGGTGAAATCGTCTTTGATGGACCAGCTTCAGAAGCAACCGATGCTAAACTGGACGAGATCTATGGGAAAGCCATCTTTGAAAATGAGCAAGAAGCTCAACAAGACGCCATAAAAGCTGGAATTGAAAGAGAAGTTCAACAAGATGTCCACAATGAAATACTATAGAATGGAGGCTAACGATGAAATTAAAACAAACAATTCATGAAAATCTGTTCAAACAACTCAGCCTCATATTCGTGATTGTAATACTGTTTCTCATGGCTGGCTCTGTTATCGATGCAGATTGGACAGAAGTGTCTGAGAACCACCGACAAGCAGTCGTCTTTCTTGAAGGCTTCTTACGACCTGAGTGGGGCTATATTAATCAATTAATCGTGCCGATGATTGAAACTATCTTAATGTCTGTTTCTGGGACATTTTTAGGGGTTATCTTCGCTATTCCCGCAGCTTTTCTAGGTACTTATATCGTGACCCGCAATTATTTTATTACCTACTTATTCCGAACTTTCTTCAGCTTGATTAGAACGATACCTAACTTGTTACTCGCTGCCTTATTCGTAGCCATTATTGGTATTGGGGAATTGACAGGGGTCTTAACAATTGCAGTCTTCACATTCGGTATGGTATCGCAACTAATCTTCGCCAATATCGAAACGATTGACGAGGGGCCGATTGAAGCGGATGAATCGATTGGTGCTACCCGTTTTCAAATTGCTGTGAATTCAGTTTGGCCACAAGTAGCGCAAAGTGTTTATGCATATGCCTTGTATGCCTTTGAAGTCAATGTTCGTGCTTCAGTGGTATTAGGTTATGTTGGTGCTGGAGGAATTGGTGTAATGTTAAACACTGCCTTAAGCTTTATGCAATTTGGCCGTGTTAGCTTAATTATTATCATTATTCTTATCCTGGTAGCTATTACTAACTGGATTAGTGAATATATTCGACGGGAGGTTATCTAATGACTAAAAAGAAAATCATTAATACGAGTCTTTTGATTGTCCTTGCGGTAATTATCGTCTATTCATTCATTCGTATTGATTACTCAAACTTGATTAATCTACAGTTTAATAATGTATGGAATATATTCACTAGCTTACTTCAACCTGATGTTAGCTATGTCTATGATGGTTCAAGTGAGGACTTAGTTCATCTAATGTTTGAGACAGTTGTGATTGCCTTTTATGGTACTATTCTTGGTTCAATTCTTTCCTTACCCTTTATTTTACTTAGTGCACAATCTATTTGGGGGCGTCTACAGTTTATTCCGCTTGCTACGAGGGGACTGCTTAACTTAATGCGTTCGATTCCAGCATTAATCTATGCGATTCTATTCGTTCGAGTGGTGGGTCCTGGTCCGTTCGCTGGGGCACTTGCTCTAGGTGTTCAATTAATAGGAATGTTAGGGAAGTTAGTGAGTGAAGAGTTAGACCGGATTGATGAGACACCCGTTGAAGCGATGATTGCTGCTGGTTCAACCCATATGCAATCCTTTCAATATGCTAGATTACCGCAAGTTGTACCAATTGCAGCCTCTCATATACTTAATCACTTTGAGATTAATGTTCGAAGTGCCACAACCTTGGGCTTAGTAGGTGCCGGAGGAATTGGTGCACCCATTATCTTCGCCTTACAACAACGTAATTGGGCACGTGTTAGTATTATCTTGATCGGTATTATTGCTGTAGTTGTGATCATTGACTTATTAAGTACCGCTATTCGCAAAAGATTACGTTAGAAAGTAGGTAAATAATGATGACTATTTCGTTACTAGCAACAACCGACGTTCACGGCTATATTGATGAAGGACTTGGAGACCTTAAAGGGCTTAAAGCCTCTTTAGGAGCTGATTTATTAATTGATAATGGTGACTTCTTCATTGGCAGTTCACTAGCAACTTTTGCTTATGTAAATGGTGGTGAATCACCGTTAGTTGGTATTGCTAATGATATTGGCTACGACGTTATGATTCCGGGTAACCATGATCTGGACTTTGGACTTGACTGGTTAATTAGCCAAGTCAATGGCCTTGAAGCCGATTATGTATGTGCCAACCTCTTCGATACTCATATGCAATTAGTCTTTGAACCCTATACTATTAAGGTGGTTAATGGGATAAAAGTTGCTGTTATCGGACTATTAACCGGTGCGTTTAATCGGTTAACTACCCGTTCATCAGTATTAGACGTGGTGGTTAAACCACCGATTAAAGTGTTAAACAGTTTAATCATCCAAATTAAAGACATGGCTGATCTGATTGTCGTTGCTTACCATGGGGGGATAACTAATAATCCAGTGACTGGTGAAGTATGGACCTACCCATCGAGTGAAGATGAGGCCTATCAATTAATGGAACAATTTCCAGAGATTGATAGTTTAATCTGCGGGCATCAACATTTTATAAACGCTGGGATTCATCCACGTAACATTGCCCTCGTTCAACCTGGTACTCAAGGTAAAGTTGTAGGTTACCAAGCTTTCAGTTTGAACCAAGAAAGCAAAGTAGAGATTCTAGAGAATAAAATTATTCCACTTACAGCACAAGAATTCCCTCTCGATAATCGTAGTGAATACGAAGATTGGTTAGAAACGGAAGTTGATCTCGCAAAAGTATCTGAATATATTACGACGGCTTATCCAGCTGACTTCCACTTCCTAAACTATACAGCTGAGACTTTGGATGATTTAATCGCTGACACACAAGGTCCATTTCCCTTAAGTCGATATTACTTATCAGGTGAAGAATTAGCAGAGTATCTTGATTTAGCTGAAGTTATTAATACTTCTAAGAATTACACTGTGATTGCTTCTCCTGGAATATTGCCTGAATACCGTATCCGTGAACAGTATTTAATTCCGTTATTTGATGAATTAGTTACGCATCAAGCATACTAGACAAAGAAGCGAATTTAGCACAAGGAGTGTGCTAGATTCGCTTTTTTGATGGGGTTAATTTAATTGATGAATTTGCCCATCTTGAATTTCAAAGACAACATCACATAATAATTCGATATCTTCAGAGTTGTGAGATGTTATTAAAATAATTCGATCTTCTTTCTTTAAGCTTAAAATAAGCTCTCTAATCAATGTAACGCCGTTCGCATCAAGACTATTCATTGGCTCATCTAATATCAATAACTCTGGTTCTTCCATGATCGCTTGTGCAATACCTAACCGCTGTTTCATTCCTAAGGAAAAGTTTCTAACTTTCTCTTTATTTTGTGGATCTAAGCCAACTGCTGCGATTACTTGAAGGATATCTTGTTTACTTATCTTCCCGTTTATATCAGCAAGTAACTTTAAATTCTGATATTGATTGTAATCCAAAATGAAGGAAGGAACTTCAATTAAAAAGCCTGTATTAGTAGCAAATTCGATGTCTTTACCTAATTTATTATTATCTAACCATATCTCACCAGTATCTATAGGTATTAACCCTAGAATGGATTTCATAAAAATTGTTTTTCCACTACCATTATCACCAATTAAACCATATATCTTGCCTGACAATAATTCGATATTAACATCAGTCAATAATTCTCTATCCTTAAATTTTTGACTCATATTTTTCACTATCAATTGCTCCATAATATAAATCTGCTCCTTAATTTGTCATTATAACCTATGTAATAGATTGCACTAAGCATTAGAATTATTCCAAAAGTTAATACGCTCATAGCAAAACTTAGCGTTGGAAAGCCATCTAAATTGGACGTAGAGATATTTGATAAAGATATCCAGGAAAAGACAGATATATAAAAACCATAAAATTTATCAAAATGTCTAATTGCCAAATATAGAAATATAAACACTGAATATAGAACTAACCCAAGCCCTGGTTTCAATAGGTTGAATAACATCAACATTAATCCTGCAAATAAAAAAATCAGCCCCATCATAACTACCGTCATTAAGAAGAGTTGAAGTGGCGTGTAGTTAACAATTAATGTAGAGGGGATATTAATTACTATACCGTATTGATTGCTAATATCTGGATAGTAATTAAGTGAGCCAATTAACTTTCCCCAAGCATTTATTTGAAACATAATATATGGCAATGTTAAAACGACATAGCTAAGTATAATATTTATTAAATATATAATGATACTAATGATGATGAATATAATTTGTGAAGTAATCCATTTACTCATAGAGGTTCTTTGAAGCAAATAGGACTGCATCTCATTATTCATAGGGATATTCGATAGTATTAGCAAGAAAGATAGTGTAATCACAACAATATAAATTGGATCAGTATGCAAAAATGGATACAAAAATAAATTTGCCTTTAAATCAAATTCACCTGTAAACTCTAATATTGGATTCAAGACGGAGTACATATACATCCACTGCAAAATTAAAGCAAAGAATATTCTTTTTTGGGTATAATTTGTAACGATGTGAATCCAAGTCAATTGTAATATTTGTCTCATCGATATCCTCCTTCAACTTGCCGTTGATGTAAAATAATAATGAACAAATAAATAATCAGTATTGTACCCATTAAGTAAATGATAGGATAAACTGTTGCTAATCCAATACCTTCTTCAAGTTCTCCCCCACCAAAATAACGATCTAAAATATTATAAAAGGAAAAAACTTTGCGTGGATCTAATAACATTGGTAATAATTTTAGTTTGTCTAAAAAGATAGTTAAAACGTTCATTGTTAAAGGCACAGTGTATAAAACAAGTTTACTCTGACTAAAGAAGCTGACGACTAAACTAACTAAAATAACGCAAGTTATCTCAGCTCCTTGCTTAAATATTAACCAAGCATAAAACCACATTGGTGAATTATTCCTTATTAAAAAACCATTGGTTAAGTTATATAAAATATTCTCATTACTCTCTATCGGTGTTGTAAGCAGAGGAAAGCTAAATGACAAACAATAAATTATTATAGCGTTACTTAGTATGACAACAACAAAGGTCAGAATAATGCATATCAAAACTTTACTAAAAAAATATTTCTTCTTTCCCATTCTAGGCAGAGTATATTGAATAACTCCTTGTCTAATATCTCTGGCTATAAAATCAGCAACTAACAGATTAGCAATTGTAACTAAAGCTAAGGATATCGAAGTATGATTAGTACTGATTGTCCATATATACGCTATATTAACATCATTAGTTCGATCAAAAAATAACTCTTGAAAGAATGGTACCGTTAAAAATAAGATATATCCAGATACAACTAACACAAAATAAAGTGTAAAAACTGTATTCTTTACTTCATTTATTATGTATTTAATCAATATAATGTTAGCTCCTTTTTAGTTTCCGCATCAATGAACACATAATTTTGAAAAATTTCACCATCAACATTTTGCTCAACAATACCTAACCATACTGGAAAGTAGTGCTCTGTTTCTACATCGGTATTAGAACCTAATAAATGCAAATACACTAAATCTAAGGATGATAATTGGGTATCATTTAATATGATTATGTTATTATATTTCTTTTCAATTAATGATATTATTTCTTCCGCATTCAAATTAATTTGATTGAGTCTTTCACCTACTTGGTTATATCCCCGGAGATCTGCATTTTCTATACCATTTTCAGAAAAAGTTAATTGAAACACTGTATCTTCAGCAACAATACCTGCTTCATAATCCCCCATTGTAAAATCATTAATAGGGATATCATCTATAAAAAATTTAACGGAAGCCATATATAAATCAGTCGCAATCTGACTAATCTCCTCATCGCCACCTTCAAAGTTAAAGTATTCTTTTAATAATGTACTCATATCATTTGCTGTGATGCTTTGTAACTCTATTGAATAGTCTAATTCAATACCTAAACTATGTATTAAAGTGTCAATTTCTTGCGTAATTTCCTCTCTAGTCGCAAAAGATAAATCATCCTCCGTCGACACTTCAAGTCCATTCTCTTTAACTACATTTTGAACATCATAATACACAAAACCTTCACTTCTGGTATATCCATAAGCAATGCTATTCTCCACTTGAGCAACACTCAATATATAAGACTCATTCTCAAATGAATACCGTTCCATTGTTAGTTCTGGTATTGAACTGTGTTCAAAATCTGTCACTTCCAGATTATGATATGCTGCTACTCCTTCTAAAAAGTCATTCACATCTTGCTGTATTATTTCATATTTAAAACTTTCTTCTGGATATTCTTCATGTATAAGTTCATCACTAACTAAATACTCACCTTGTGCAGTAACAGTACTTAAGTTAATATTCACCATAATGATCAATCCTAACAAACTAGTAAATAACTTCATTAATTTATTCATAAATCTTCTCCTTATCCTATGATATGAAAAAAACTACATAGCAGTCTAATCTCTCAGAAAAAAATTTCTATGTAGTAAATAAGATTTCATAATTCTTTATTAAGGTGCCCAATATCCTTTAACTGTCGCACTATTTCTAGGTTGACCTGCGTCCATTGATGCTGCTAAGTAATAATCTTCACCGGCTATTGCTAAGCCACTATAGTACGGAAGATATTGTCGGTAATGACCAGAAAAATCTTTATAATCAGTTGCTATACCGCCACCTCTTGCAAATCTAACTCGAAATGTAACATATATTCCACCATAAATTCCCGAATCTGGAGTAACTGCAGCAGAAGCATAATCATATTTTTTTCTGTAGCCCCCACTAGTCCTGTAACCTCCCGCAGTAACATTAACTGTAAATGGCGTTCTATCTTGTGCAGATACCTCATTTTTTGGAACAAATATCGTAGTAAAAATTAGCATACACAAAAATAAAAAACTTTATTTTCTTTTTCATAGTAATAACCACTTTATTCTTTATTTTTTAATTTATTATATGGATTATCGTCTAATTTGAAGTATGAGATCTTATTGGTTTCTTTATTGATATATATTATCGCTTCTAAATTCCACGTTTGCTCTTCATTCTTTTCAAGAGGTTGCTCCCTTAAGGTGAATTTCAGTTCTTTCTTAGTAAGATTTTTTTCATTTATTTCACTCAATACTTCGATATCTTCTACTGAATAATCAGCTATATTCTCCATAGATAGATAATAAATCTCGGTCAAATCACCATT
>NZ_JACAOA010000008.1 GCF_014049385.1 Ruoffia halotolerans
TTTTAATTTTCACCTCATCAATTTTTTCTGTGTTAATTGTGATATTAAGGTCTTTCAATTGAAGTGTTTTTTCGATAAAATGATTCATGCGTAGATATCCTCCTTATGTTATTTGGTCGTACTTTTAATATAACGGATATCTGCGTTTTTGTGTAGAGTCAAAGAAGAGGTTGATGACGAAATTTGTCATCAACCTCATTTATTTTAGAACCCATTAATTTAATGTATTATTCACATTTTTTATTGACATTTTTATGAAAATATAGGAACATGTAATCTTGGGTATATTTATATCATTTTCATAAAAACATTGCTGAAATCAAAATTCACTGGAAATAAAACGCTTGCAATAAAAAATGAATTGTGATAAATTTACAACAAGTAGATACTTATTTGAAAGAAGGTTAGCCCTATGGAAAAACAAACAATTACAATATATGATGTCGCTCGTGAAGCAGGGGTTTCTATGGCAACGGTATCTCGTGTTGTCAATGGTAATCCGAATGTTAAACCTAGTACTCGCAAAAAAGTTTCAGAAGTCATTGAAAGATTAGATTATCGACCAAATGCGGTAGCTCGTGGTTTAGCAAGTAAAAAAACGACGACAGTTGGAGTTATTTTACCAAGTGTAACGAATTTATTCTTCTCATCTTTAGCTCGAGGAATAGATGATATTGCATCAATGTACAAATATAACATTATCTTAGCAAACTCTGATGAGAGTCATGAGAAGGAAGTACAAGTATTTAATACATTACTTGCGAATCAAGTAGATGGAATTATCTTTATGGGACAAAATGTTTCTGAGTCTATCCGTAAAGAAATCGAACGTACTTCTACCCCCGTTGTTTTTGCTGGTACTTTAGTTGACAACCCTGAATATTATAGTGTGAATATTGATCACACGGTTGCTACAAAAGAAATCACAGCAGAATTATTAGAACATGGACGTCGCGTTGTTTTAGTGACAGATGAGCCAAAATTTTTAACGTCTCAACATCGCTTAGAAGGATTTAAAGCTGCATATGAAGAAAAAGGTGTAGAGTTTGATGAAGATTTAGTTATCCAACAATCACTAAGATATACAGATGCAGATAAAGTGTTAGAAGAACTACAAACGCTTAAAGCTGATAGTGTTATCGTTAAAGAAGATACATTTGCTGCGGCATTAATGAACGCTGCTTTAGATGCAGGCTTTAAAGTACCTGATGACTTAGAAGTGATTACAAGTGATAATTCAATCGTTACTGAAATTGTACGACCTAAATTAACAAGTATCCAACAACCTTTATACGATATTGGTGCGGTCGCGATGCGTCTGTTAACAAAAATTATGAGTAATGAAGAAGTTGAAGAGAAACAAGTCATCTTACCGTATAAGATCAAACATCGTGGATCAACATTGCACACAGAGTAATTTAAAATGTTTATGAAAATAGTCCCACTAAATTGTTTATTTAACAGTTTAGTGGGACTATTTTCATTAGTTTGATTATTATATGAGGTGAATCAAAGAAATCTGACTATGACAGCCTATTTGTCTTTTGAATAGATAAAAGCTTAAACAATTAATAACATGTCTTAAATAGAGCGTTATTGCGTTAAAACAGAATAAAATATATTTCAACTATAATAAAAAGAATAAAAAGACACTGAGAAAACTACTAATAGAGTAGTACTCAGTGTCTTTTCTTGATTATTAACTTTCTGGTGTCGATTCTGCCGGTTGTTCCTCATCACTTGGGTTATTATTTTCATCTGGATTTTCTGTTGTTTCATCTTCAGTAGATTCATCCTGATTACTTTCATCGCCTTCATTACTTTCAACACTTTCTTGTGATGATTGTTGCTGCTGTTGTTGCTGTTGTTGCTGTCTTCTTTGTTGCTCTTGAGTTGAACGAACATTATTCCAGAATCGAGCAAGATCTTCTTCAGTAGCTCCTAACATAAAGTCAAAGGTTAACTCAGGAGCGGGGTTAGAAACCTTGAATAGCTCTGTCTTCGTCGGGCCAGTTAACTGATAAGTATTGCCATTGTGAGTAAATCTACCTGGAAGTGTACCCGTTTGTTCTAGAACAGTTTGTTCTCGGACAGAATCAGGTTGGAGGAAAGTTTCTTCCGTACCGAATATTTCTGGGCGAAGTTCATATAAATCATTTACAATACGTGACCAATAAATTTGACTACGTACACTTTCTCGGTCAAAACCATCATTCACATCAATCGTATAATCAGCATATCTTGAATCATAACCAATCCAAGAACCAATTGTAATCGATGGGGTGGAAGCAATAAACCATATATCTTTAGAGTTTTCACTAATACCTGATTTTGCAATCCAGTCACCTGGTACATTCATGTATTCATTCGCAGTACGACCTGTACCTTCAGTCAGAGTATCTCGTAACATATCAATCATTATATAGTTCGTATCTTCCGAGAATACACGTGTCGGAGCTTCGTCTTGTTGGAATACAACATTACCAAAAGCATCCTCGATACGTTCAATATAATGACCGTCTACGTACTCTCCACCGTTAGCAAACGTTGAGAAAGCACGTGTTTCTTCTAGAACAGTAGGACCAGTAGTCACACCACCTAGAGAGAAGGCTAAGTTGTTTGTATCTTCTTCAGTATACGAGTCAATAGTATTGAAGCCCATACGCTCAAGATAATCAATGATAGGTATACCTTGAGAACGCAATTCTTCATAAATACGTACCGCAGGTAAATTATCTGATCTTAATAGGGCAGTTCGAGCGGTCATTAATGTATCACTCACAACACTACCGTAGTTCGTCGGTGCCCAAGTAGAACCATCTTCATAAGTTTCTACAAAAGCTGTATCCGGAATAACTGTAGAAGGGTTAATGATGTTATTCTCCACTGCAGGTCCGTAAACGGCCAGCGGTTTAATGGTTGAACCTGGTGAACGACGCATTTGGAATGCGTGGTCAATCTGGTTATTTTCAAAATCTGTTCCTGCTACGAATCCAAGGACCGCACCAGTATTGTTATCAATTGCAACTAAACCAGTTTGAACTTCTTCAACATAGTATGTTTCCACACCAGTCTCAGGGTCAATGTAGACACCATCATAAACGGCTCCAAGCTGATCCTCATAAGCTCTCGCTGATTCTTGGAGTTGGTCGTAAATTTCTTTATCGATTGTAGAATATACGCGGTAACCACCAGTACGTAACTGTTCTTCAGCCGCAAAGTAATATTCATTGTACCATTCGTCATCGCTATAGACTTGTTTCCATGAGTACCCATCGTCTTGAATGTTTAATAACATCAGTTCCTCAACGGCACCGTTCATAACCGCTTGATATAAGTATGATTGACGAATTTCTTCACGCGGCTCGGGTGGCAAAAAGTCTTGAGTAATATCATAAGCAATGGCTGTTTCATATTCATCTTTAGTAATTTTTTCAGCACGATACATACGATATAAAACTTCATTCATTCGTTCGATACCGAATTGAAGGGATTCCTCGTCACGGATTTTTCCACTTTGATCGTAAGGAGTATAAGTATACGGGTCCTGAGGAAGACCGACTATGAATGCGGCTTGATTTAAAGTAACATCCTCAGGTGCTACACCAAAGATACCCTCAGCTGCTTTTACAATACCAGCCACATTATCTCCATTGTTATTTCTACCAAAAGGAGACACGTTTAAGTAAGCCGTTAATATTTCTTCTTTAGTAAAATAGTTTTCTAATCTTAAAGCTAAAAGAATTTCGTTCGCTTTTCTAAAGAAAGTGACATCATTTGTTAGCATTTGTTGCTTAACTAATTGCTGTGTTAGCGTTGAACCACCTGTTCCCGAACCCGTTAACAAAGTTTGGAGAACAGCACGAAGCAATGCTTTTGGAACAATTCCCGGATGTTCTGCAAAATATTCATCCTCAGTTGCAATAAAACCATCGACAATATAATTTGAAATATCGTTTAGATTTGCAACAGAACGAACAATATCTGTTCGAACACTGGCAATTGGGTTTCCGTCAGCATAATACAATGTACTTTGTTGTTCCAGACGATTAATCTGTTCTGCCATCTCACGTTCATTAGGAGGGGTCGTATTTGCTACAAGATTCGCAAAGAATCCGATACCTGTACCACCAATGAGTGCTCCTGCTAAGACGATGAGAATAATTAAATACATAATTAATCGTTTAATAACATTGAAAGTAACATTAATTCCAAAAAATGTTTTATCTTTTAATGAAAAGTTTTTTAATGAGTATTTGTCTTTTTTCTTTTGACGTTTTTGTTGTTTAGAATCGATTGCCTCTGCATCAGTTTCAGCATCAAAATCCGTACTTGCAGCAACGCTGCCGGCTAACGATGCAGTCCCAGCGGGATTGTCAATGCTTTGACCTAAGGAAGCGGCTGATACGGCTTCATCATCAGGGTTGAACACATGAATTGAATCAGCCCAGTTTTCATCTGATTGACTTTCAGATTGCTCAGCATCATCAATCTTAGCTTGCTTTTCAACAGCGTCAAAGTCATTTGTTTGGATATGAGACTCAGAATCAGGCACAGTCGGTTCACTCTCAAGTGGAGTAGGGTCAATCACTTGAGGTGTAGGCATTACTGGAACAATTGGTTTGTTCTCAATATCTTTGGAATCCTCATGATTGTCGTTTGATGAAGATGACGGTGACTTCATTGAGTGATACGAATCTTCAATTTCTTTGTCCGAACTCATACTTTCAAGTTGTGTGATTCTTTCTTTACGACGTCGTTCCCGTTCAGCTAATAATCGATCAGGACTTGGTAGATCAGAAGACGCATTGTGTGTTGAGCTATTATTATTCAACGGCTCCTCTTTATTATCTTCTGTATCAGATAATGAAAAGACTGGCTTATAGCCACTTTTATCTGAATAAAGCTGATCATTGAGTTCTGATTCTCTGCGTTCTCTTACAATATTTCGTTTGATTGCATCATCTCTTAATGGAATGTTGCTTGTGTGAAGAGAGGCTCTTTTGGCTCGTTCATTTAAATCTCGGCTTTTCGCTGATTTAATATCTGAATAAGTAGAAGAGGGCGCTTCATTTGTTTCTCTAAATAACTTTTGAACACGTTTAATTGACCGGTTTATCATTAAATTTGATTTATTCGGTTCAATTTTATTATCGGATGATGTATTTTCTTTGTTAAAGTCCGAGTTAGAAGAGTTATCATTCCGAATATCAGAATAGCGTTCTTGTTGTTCCTCTTGAAAATCATCATAAAAGTTATCCCACTTATTAGAAGTGGGATGGTTATTTGATTCATTAGTATCTTCAGACGGAACTTTACGATTTGAGTGGCTATCTTCAATAGGCTCGTCAAATGAAATATCAAAAAACTTATTATTATTAGAATTATTTTTTGAATGTTTATCAGTCATTGATTCACCATCTTCCTGTTAAAATTTATTATTAAGCCGTTTCGGTATTCTCTAAAGATTCTCCAATAGCTTCTAAGCGGTTTTGCCATTCAGAAGTCGAAAGATTATGCTCGCTTACAAAACGATTGCGCGGATGACGGCGGCATTCTGGTGAGCATCCACGGACATATTTTGCTTCATTTTCTTCTGAACTTAAAATTTGTTTATTACAATCTGGGTTTGCACAGTTTACATAACGTTCACAAGGCGTTCCGTCATAATAATCTTTACCAACAACAGTCGGTGATACGCGGTTAATTGGTACAGAGATACGTTCATCAAAGACGTACATTTGACCTTCCCATAGATCCCCTTGAGTTTCTGGGTCTTTACCGTATGTATCAATTCCACCTTCTAATTGGCCAACTTCTGTTGCGATACCTTCGCGAAGCATCCAACCAGAGAACTTCTCACAACGTACGCCTCCTGTACAATAAACAACGACTTTTTTGTCCATGAATTTCTCTTTATTGTTTATTACCCATTCAGGTAATTCACGGAAGTTACGAATTTCAGGGCGAATTGCGCCTTTAAAGTGACCTAAGTCATATTCATAATCGTTACGTGTATCTAATACAATGGTATCTTCGTCTTCAAGTGCTTCACGGAATTCTTTTGGTTTTAAATGTTTACCCGTTGTCGTTAATGGATCGATGTCATCTTCTAAGTTTAACGAAACGATTTCTTCACGTACACGGACAAACATTTTACTATGAGCGTAGTCATCAGCAGGATCTTCTTTGAACCATACGTCCTCAAATCCTGGAAGAGAATGTAAAAATTCTTTATATTTCTCTGTTTGTTCGATTGTACCAGAAACAGTTCCATTAATACCTTCAGTTCCAACTAAAATACGTCCTTTTAAGCCAGTTTTTTTACAAAAAGCTAAATGCTCTTCTCTAAACTGCTCAGGATCATCAATTGTCTCGTATTTATAGTATAATAACACCTTAAATTCTTTCGTCATTATTTTTCCTCCTTGTAGTTGCATACTACAGTTTTCTGAATATATATTATACTATTAAATCTAGAATGGTAACAGGTTTTAGCCAAAATTCATATAAATGTAATAGAAAAATCATATTATAGATGTGAATTATTATCTAAATTGGTATAATATTATTTAGATAATAATAAATATATCACGAAGATGGTGAATTTTATGCTGAAAAACGTCTTGTTAATAACAAACCCAGTTGCAGGAAAAGGGCATGGAGAAAAGTACGCTCAAAAATTAAAGAATGTTCTTGAAGATTATCATCAATCTAAAGTTGAGATAAAAATTACGGAAGAAGAATTCGATGCGACAAAATGGAGTAAAAATGCAACAAAAGAGGGATTTGACACAGTCATTTGCTTAGGTGGCGATGGTACGGTGTCAGAAACGGTAAATGGAATTATTGAAGCTCAAGATAAGCCGGTATTTGGCTTTGTTCCAATGGGGACGGTTAATGATTTAGGCCGTGCATTGGGATATAAAATGAACGTAGAAAAAGCGATTGAAGACTTTAAAACTGTTTCGATCGATAAATTAGATGTTGGAAAAGTAAATGATCGTATATTCATTAATGTAATTGCATTAGGACCAATTGCGGAAGAAGTAATGACGACAGATTCCGATGATAAGAATCGCTTCGGCGCTCTTGCTTATGTAAGAGATGGCGTGAAAGCATTCTTTACCGATAAAGGTTATGAAGTTCGAGTGACAGCATCAGATGGGGCGGCTACAGATATTAAAACAAATTTATTATTCGTTGGTCTAACAAACAGTATTGGTGGCGTTGAATTTATGGTTCCTGGAGCCAGTTACAATGACGGTAAAGGTTACTTATCCGCAATAAAAGGACATACGCCAATAAGTACGATTCGAGCAGGACTCGAGGTTGGGTTATCTAATTTAGATGCAGATAATATCTTCAGATTATCCGACAAGAAATTTAAAATTGAGTCAATCAATAATGAATCGATTACTACAAATGTTGACGGGGATAACGGTCCAGAATTGCCATTAGAGATTGAGATTTTGGGTCAAGCGATTGACGTTTTAATTACTGGAGAAAGCTAAAAAGCATATTGTGAGCAATATATTTGAAAATACGTTATAATTGTATTAGTGAGCGTTAAGGTCAACAAGGAAAGAGGGAATTAACGTGAGTGCAGAAAACGTAACAGCAAGTGAACGTAAGATTATTGAGCGTGAACTAAGAAGAGGTACGAGTAAATCCCGTATTGCAACGATTTTAGACGTTGATTACGATAAAGGACTTATCAAGATTGAAAGTGTAAAGGATAAAATTCGTCCTGAAGTTGGTAATCAGATCGAGTTTAAATTCAGAGATAGTAAGATGACCGGAATAATTATCAAACTATTAACTAATAGTGCCGTTGTTGAGATATATTGGAGTAAATCTGATATTACGATGCGTGATATTTGCGAAGACCGTACAATTGTAAACTTCAAAGATATTGAATCATTTGTATCGCTTCCAAAGCAAGCGGAAGACGAAGATGTTATGTTCGAATATGAAGAAGTAAAGACAACAAATTAATAAAGGCATGCCTTTAATATCATCAGGCATGTTTTTAATTAACTTCTTTAAGATTTAGATAAAGTATAAGTAAAGAGGCCCTCCATTTTTTTGGAAAGCCTCTTTATTTACGCTTGGAATAATTGTGCTAGTTCGTCTTGAGCAAGTTGGTAATACTCCTTTTCCTGTTTTGTAAGAATGTCAATCATCTCATTTTCTAAGCCGAATTGTAATAATGTATAGTTTAACCATTTTTGTGGGTCTGAAATTGCATCATCATAAAAAGGATAAAAAACCATCGCATGCAAATTGAACAATTCTAGAATTTGTTTAGCAAAGTGAGGATCAGTTTGTGAGAAATAATCTTCGATTATCCGTGTGCCTTTATGATAAAAGTCCGTACTTGTATAAGGCTGTAACTGTTTCGTTTGGATAGGCTTCTCTACATTTAGCCACGTATAGTCAATATCTAAAGACTGACCATTAATAATTATATAGTGTAAGATGTCATTTTTAATAAAATTTAAAAGATTGTCATCATTTAGAAGTACTTTCAGAAGAGGTAAATTCTTGTCTAAATCAGTTTGATAAACAAGTTTTAATTTAGATAAGACTTCAAAATAGGACTTTTCTAGTAACTGTTTCGCATATGTCTCAATTCTTTCTTCAGTTGTTAAAGCATTTATTTCTTGTTTTACATTTAATAAATCCGAGATGGTTGTAATGGCCTTATTTAATTCAGTTGTCGCAGTTGAACTTTGAATTGAATCTCTCAATTGATATAATTCATTTAAACTTTCGCTCGTTGGGCTTATAATCGGTAGAGATTGGGCATATAAACTTGTTAGCTCTGAGGATTGTGAGATAAAATCCAATGTAAATTGGTCCTGTTCCCATAATTTATTTAGCTGTTCTTGCTTGTTAAAAGCAATATATAATTTAACTAGTTCAGTAAAAACGAGTGGGTTAGATTCAAGATCATAACTATTTTCTAAGTATCGAATCGCTTTATTGAATTGGTTGTTTTCTAGAGCGTTCCTTGCTTTTCTATAATAATTTTCAGCATTATTAGGCATTGGTGTGATATCAGTCATAGTCAGTTCCTTTCATAAAAAGAATAAGAGGTTAAAAATGATAAAAATAAGTACAGATGCTGCTTTTAATCCTAAAACTCAAGAGTCCGGCATAGGAATCCAAATCAATCATGGTAAACAACAAGAATTAATTAAAATACATATATCTGAAGTCGTAGATAACCATGTGGCTGAGTTTTTAGCATTAATCGGTGCTTTAAACTTTGTTAAAACACATCTTAATATTAATCAGATTATCATGTATCAGTCAGATAGTAAAATTGTCATCCAATCCATAGAAAAAAAATTCGCTAAGAATAAAGAATATAAAAAGTTAATCGATTATATATTAAAAATAATGGATGATTCACCTACATTTTTCGCTAATTGGATTCCTGAAGCTCAAAATCGTGGCGCAGATTCTTTAGCTAGGCAAGCATTGAGAAAAGAAGGGAAGATAGCAAAAGATATAAGATATTCCGAATTAGAATTAGAATTATTATAAAAAAGCTTGTTGATTTGGCAAGACGCCAGTCAACAAGCTTTTTTGAAAATCTACAAGGGTATGAGTTACTTCGTCCCCCAGTACTGGTAATAAGTTACCTTTAATGGGCCATTATATAATTTGCGTTTTTTAGTAGCTTTCTTACCATAAAATTCTTCGAATTTATCATCACTTGTGATGATGTATTTACTCCAAGTAGGCATCGTTTCATATAATTCACCCATTTGGCGATAAATGTTTTGGACATCTTCTTCTGATAACATACGGTCCCCATATGGCGGGTTAGAAATTAAGATTCCATAATCAGTTGTAGGGCGGTAATCAGATAATTGCATTTGCTTGAATTCGATGGAGTCACCGACACCTGCTTCTCGTGCATTGTCTTTCGCAATTTCAATCATCCGTCCATCAACATCCGTACCATAGATTTGTAAGTCTTTATCGTAATCTGCTGCTTCTTTAGCTTCTTGACGCGTTTTATCCCAGATATCTGTATGTTCATTCAATAAATCCCATTTTTCACCAGCAAATTCACGTTTTAAACCTGGGGCAATATTATGACCCATTAAAGCCGCTTCAATAAGAATCGTTCCTGAACCACAAGTTGGATCATATAAAGGACGATCATCATGCCAAGTTGTTAACATAACTAACGCCGCTGCCATATTTTCCTTCATTGGAGCCGTTCCCTTATGTTCACGGTACCCGCGTTTAAATAAACTTGACCCACTTGTATCTAAAGTTAACATAACGTGATCTTTTCTAATGGCTACTTCAATCGGGTAAAGGGCACCAGTTTCTGGTAAGTCAGTACGGCGGTGATAGAAGTCCATCAGTCGCTTACTAATGGCTTTTTTAACAATACGTTGCACATTAGGAACACTGTGTAATGTTGATTTGATTGATTTTCCACTTACTGGAAATTCTGCATCCATCGGAAGAATATCTTCCCAAGGTAAGTCATACGTTTGATTGAATAAATCGTCAAATGTTTTTGTATCAAATTCACCAAAGATTATCTTTACGCGATCTGCAGTACGTAACCAAAAGTTAGCGTAGGCAATATCTTTTGCAGTTCCGACAAAACGAACCAGTCCATTTTCAGTTTGAGTTTCGTAACCGAATGATTTTAATTCTCGAGCAACAAGGGCTTCAATTCCAGCCGCTGCAGTTGCTAATAACGAATAAGTTTTCATAATTTTCACTCCAATATTTATTACGCTTTAAGTTTACATAAAAAAAGACTCTGATTCCAGAGTCAATTAAATAATCCTATGAATAAGTAAATTTCTATAAGCCATGTCCTGTCATTATCTCTAGCATAGGAACTAGGGATAATGGATAATCATCTATCTACGATAATAATATCGTTCTCTTCTTTTGTTCATTTACTACTCGAAGAAATGCCCCTACCAATGTTTGGGTTGCTCGCTCGAGGGGTTTACCGCGTTCCAATCTTATAGTTTCCTATAAGCGTCGTCTCTGTGGCACTTTACAAATTACTAAATCATAGCCGAAGCCTTAGATAGTTCTTTCGCCGTTAACCTAATAGGGTACCTTAACTTATTTTTTCGTTAAGCACGAACACTACAAGCATCTCAGCTTGTGCGAGCATGGACTTTCCTCAGTTAATTTAATAACCGCGATTATCCGAAATTTACTCAGTCATTTATTAATATTTTGTTGCTTTAGAGTAATCGATCGTATTGTCCGTGTTGTCAATTTTCGAACCGAAAACATGCTTCTCTAAATTAGATAAGCGTTTTAAGATATCAAAGTTTGTCACGCCACTCCCTGGAGAGTTTGGTGTACTTTTCTTAGCTAAAGCAAGTTGTTTAGTTAATTCATCAACCTTACTGATGAGACGTTCGTTTTCATTTTTTAAATAAACTACGTCTTTTTGGAAAGAATCATAATCTCTGATGATACTATCTAAATATTCATCAACTTCAGCAGTATTGTATCCACGAACAGATTTATTAAACTCTTTTTGCAAAATATCTTTTGCTGTTAAGTTTTTTTCTGCCATTATATTCACCTCGTATATTATATATTTTTATTAGAATGGCACTTTAAATTAATAACATTATAAGTTTACTATGACTTTGAATAAATATCAAAGCAAAACTCTAAAGTAGCGATTTTATTTAAATTTAAATACTAAATTTCATTTATTATGCCATGAAATTAGTCAAATTGCTAATCCATTATAATGCGCTAAGTCTTGAATAACAAGGGTAAATTGATAATTTCACAAAATATATGTACATAGCGAGAAAAAAACAAATAATTTTAATGTCATATTATAAGCTTGGTGCTTGTTAATTAAATTGAATTATCTTAGAAAATCAGTCATAATATGTAATGATTAAATAGGTGGTGTATGAATGAATAGAGCAAATATATTAAATGTGTTTGAGCAACTTATTGAGGAGTCTTATTTTCATTGTGAATGGGCTATTGAATGGCAAGAGCGAGAGAATGAGATTGAGTTAATATTCCAAATGAATTTAGAAAATCCGAATAATCTTTCTTTTAGAGATAACTATGACAACATCAGCCATCAAACTGACCTCGTATATAATGTAAAAATGATGATTTATAAGGATGGTTATAAACGCTTCAGTGATAAGGATTACATTGTGTCAATTCCAGTAAATTGTGAGCGTGGAATTGATTACGGAAAATGTTTAGCAATTGTTAAATACTTAAAAAAATTAACGTCTTCTGTTGATGTCAAGTGGCTTGATTTTCTTTCAGAAACGGATGTGGAAGAATTTTCATTGAAATGGAAATGGAGTGACTTTGAAGCGATCCAAAACCGCTTAATTGAAAGCAATCGCTATAGTAAAACGCCTATTTATTTTCCACATCATGAAGATATTAATTAAGGAGTGTTGAATATGGATAAAGTATGGAAAGAAATAAAAGTAACATTCGATTCCTTGCAAACAGTGGATATTGATTTAGTCAATTACTATTTAAATGAAGCAGGTGCAGTAGGCAACGAAATTAAATATGCGCAAGGATATTTAGAAAATCATCCGAATTTGTTTGGTGAAATTCCAGAAGAACTACCTGAAGATTACTTAAATCATCCCGTCGAAGTGATTGGCTATTATGAATCTGAGATTGATTTAGAAAAACTTGAAGAACAATTAAAAACTGTCGGAACGGTTGATTTTAAGATTGAAGTGGTTGATATAGAATTTGAAAATTGGCATGAAAATTGGATGCAATATTATAAACCTGAGCGAATTTCTCGCTTTTTATCTATTGTACCTGAATGGCAAGATAACTATGAAGCTGCACCGTTTGAACAAGTCATTTTTATGGATCCAGGCGTTGCTTTTGGAACTGGGAATCACCCGACAACTCGCTTAAGTGCTCAGGCACTTGAGATGGTTATGCAAGGTGGAGAAACCGTTCTAGATGTAGGAACTGGGACAGGAATCTTAAGTTTTATTGCTTCTGTTTTTGGAGCTAAAGAAGTGTTAGGGTTGGATTTTGATCCTCAAGCAGTCAATGCTGCCATCAATAACTTAAATGCTCAAAAGAATCATGAAATGATTAGACATTTAATTGACGCGCAAAAAATTCGCTTTATTGAAAATGATTTACTAAAAGGAATTGACCAAAAAGCGGATGTCATTGTTGCGAATATTTTACCGCATATTCTAGTAGATTTATTCTCTGATGCTCATAAATTATTGAATGACAATGGGTATCTGATTTTAGGCGGAATTTTAAATGAGAAAGCGTCGTTTATTGAGGAAGCAATTGAAACTTACAACTTTGAAATTTATCAAAAAACTCAGATGAGAGAATGGGTAAATTATATTGTTGTTAAAGGAGATGCGGACTAATGCAACGTTATTTTTCAAAACAAACCCTAGAAGTTAATCAACAGATTCAACTAGAAAAAGATGATAATCATCACATTGTCCGAGTGATGCGAGGAAAGATAGATGACGAAGTTATAATCGTAGATTCAACAAATATCGCTTATAAAGCGAAGATAGAGACAATTGAAGATAATCTAGCAAACTTACGCATTATAAATGCTTTAGAAGACCAACAAACTGAATTACCCATTCAAGTAACTATTGCTTGTGGTTTATCAAAGAATGACAAGATTGATTTAATTGTTCAAAAGGCAACCGAATGCGGGATGAATGAATTTATCCCTTTGGCATTGGATAGAGATGTTGTAAAGTGGAAAGGTAATAAAATTAGTAATCGAATCGAACGATTGGAACGCATTAGTAAAGAAGCAGCAGAACAATGCCACCGTAATGTGATCCCAGAGATAAATCATTTATCTACTATTGATACTTTGCAAAAAGAAGCCGGTAATTATAAGCATAAATTAATTGCTTATGAAGAGACAGCTAAGAAAGGACAACACGGCCAACTTAAGGAAACCTTGAAAGAAGTTCAAGCAGGGGATAATTTAATCATCGTCTTTGGTTCTGAGGGCGGTTTAACAGAGTTAGAAGTAGCCAAATTGAAACAAGTAGGGTATATTGAATGTAGTTTAGGTCCACGGATTTTAAGAGCCGAAACGGCACCTATATACGCTTTAAGCGCAATGAGTTATCATTTAGAAGTATAGAAAGAGGAGATAGAATGGAATTAGCAAAATATATTGACCACACATTATTAAAAGCAGATGCAACTGAGGAACAAATTGAAAAATTATGCCAAGAAGCTGCAGAATATAATTTTAAATCAGTTTGTATTAACCCAGCATTTGTTGCAAAATCAAAAGAATTATTAAAAGACTCAGATAGCTTAGTTTGTACGGTTATTGGTTTCCCTTTAGGCGCAAATGCGACGGAAGTGAAAGTTTTTGAAGCACAACAAGCTGTCAAAGATGGCGCAGATGAGATTGATATGGTCATCAATATTTCTCGTGCTAAAGATGGAGACTGGGCTTATGTTCTAGAAGAAATCAAAGCAGTAGTTGGAGCAGTTGATGAGTCAATTACAACCAAAGTAATCATTGAAACGTCTTTATTGACAGATGACGAGAAACGTAAAGCATCAGAAGTCGTTAAAGAATCTGGAGCAGACTTTGTTAAGACTTCAACTGGATTTTCTACTGGAGGAGCGACGCTAGCTGATGTTAAATTAATGCGTGAAGCCATAGGTCCAGATTTAGGTGTTAAAGCAAGTGGTGGCGTAAGTAATTATGATGAAGCCATCGCTATGATTGAAGCTGGAGCAACGCGTATCGGAGCTTCAAAAGGAATCGCGATTGTATCAGGAACACCATCAACATCTAATGATAACTATTAAGCTAATCTAAAACACAAATAAAGGCTGTGCTAAACAAAGGCACAGTCTTTTGTTATAATGAAATTCAAAGTAAAAAACACAATATTGTTAAATGAGTATAATTAGGTTATAATTGCGCTTATATTTTAAGAAGTGAGGTGAATAAATTTGCAAGGACAAGATTTTTCAGCACAAGAGGTAATTGATTTATGTGCAAAGTACATGAATGACAGTAGTTTGGAGTTTATTCAGCGTGCGCTTGATTATGCAACAGAAGCTCATAAAGACCAATTTCGCTTATCCGGTGAACCTTATATTATTCACCCCATTCAAGTAGCAGGTATTTTGGCAGAGTTACAATTAGATCCTTCAACAGTCGCTACAGGTTTTTTACATGATGTCGTTGAAGATACGGATCGAACATTGGAAGATATCCGGAATGAATTTAGTGAAGTCGTTGCATTTTTAGTTGACGGAGTTACTAAACTAGGGAAATTGAAATTCCAAAGTAAACAAGAGGCTTTGGCCGAAAACCATCGAAAAATGTTACTCGCAATGAGTAAAGATTTACGAGTAATTATCGTAAAATTAGCCGATAGATTACATAATATGCGAACGATGAAATTTCAGCGTAAAGAAAAGCAGATTGAGAAATCACAAGAAGCGATTGATATTTATGCACCGTTAGCTGATCGCTTAGGGATTAGCTCCATTAAGTGGGAACTTGAAGACATTGCATTGCGTTATGTTAATTCAGAATACTACTATTCAATTGTGAATCAGATGGACACGAAGCGCACGGAACGTGAGAATTTTATTCAAGAAACAATTGATGAGATTAAAGTTGCGGTTGAAGAGTTAGAAATTGAAGCAGATATTTCAGGAAGACCGAAACATATTTATTCCATTTATCGTAAGATGGTGGACCAAAGAAAAGAATTTGATGATATTTATGACTTATTAGCTATTCGTGTCATAGTTGATTCAATTAAAGATTGTTACGCTGTATTGGGAGCTGTGCATACGCAGTGGAAGCCAATGCCTGGCAGATTTAAAGATTATATTGCCATGCCAAAAGCGAATATGTATCAATCGATTCATACGACCGTTATAGGAGCGAGTGGCAAACCCGTTGAAATTCAGATTAGAACTAAACAAATGCATATGGTTGCTGAATATGGGGTGGCAGCTCATTGGGCTTATAAAGAAGGTAAGACAAGCAAGGTTGAAGAAGAAGATAGTATCAATAAACAGATGGCATGGTTCCGTGATTTAGTTGAATTACAAGATGATGCTAAAGATGCCAGTGAATTTATGGATTTTGTTAAAGAAGATTTATTTAAAGATCAAGTCTATGTATTTACACCAAACGGAGAAGTGATGGAACTTCCAACAGGCTCTGGTCCGATTGACTTTGCTTATCACATTCACTCCGAAATAGGGAACAAAACAATTGGTGCTAAAGTAAACGGAAGAATTGTCGCCTTAGATTATAAACTGAAGAATGGTGACATTGTAAACATATTGACTAATTCAAATTCGAACGGGCCCAGTCGTGATTGGTTGAAGTTTACTAATACGAGTAAAGCCCGCAACCGAATTAAACGCTTCTTTAAACTCCAAGACCTCGAAGAGAATAGTGAACTTGGCGAAAGTATCTTGGAAAAAGAACTGAAAGAAACAGGCCACTCACTAAAAGTATTAAATAATAAAAAAGTCGAAGCCAGTTTATTAGAGCGCTTTAACTACAATACTTTAACGGATTTATTTGCTTCCATTGGATTAGGTGAGGTAAGTGTGTCAACGATAATTAACTTCTTAGATTTAAAACAAGAAAAAGCTGAAGAAGAAGTGCTTGATAATGACACAACTATTTCAAAAGAGGCTTCAAATCGTCAACGCCAAAGAACCGTCCATGAGAGTGGCGTTGTGGTTGAAGGTGCCGATAATTTAATGATTCGCTTAAGTAAATGTTGTAATCCAGTTCCTGGTGATGAAATTATTGGTTATATTACACGTGGACGAGGGATTTCAGTTCACCGTAAAGATTGCCCAAATTTGTTAGCAGAAACGGAATTAAACGATCGATTAATTGATGTTAAATGGGATCAAGAATTCCAACCAACCGAAGAATATATCACAGAATTATTCATTATTGGTTTTGATCGAGCAGGCTTAATTAATGATGTTCTGCATGTTGTCAGCCATACAGTGAAAAGTTTACTAAGTGTTAACGGGAAACGAGATAAAAATAGTACCGCTACAGTATCACTTAAAGTGGCTGTTTCGAATACGATGCAGTTAGATGATTTAATTAATAAATTGAAAAATATACCAGATGTCTATGAAGTAAAACGTGTGACGGGATAATATTCTTTATTCAATAGTTATTGATAGTTCAAAAGAAAGGTTGTTATGATGCGAGTTTTAATTCAAAGAAGTTTAGAGAGTCATGTTAAAGTCGACGGCGAAATTATCGGACAAATAGACCGAGGCTACGTGTTATTAGTTGGCGTGACGCATGAGGATACTCAAGAAGATGTTGCTTACTTAGCTAGAAAAGTAGCCAATATGCGACTTTTTGAAGATGGGGACAGTAAAGTTAATCTTTCTTTATCAGATGTTGGTGGAGAAGTTCTATCGATTAGCCAATTTACCTTATATGGCAATACAAAAAAAGGGAACCGGCCAAGTTTTACCAATGCAGCGAAGCCTGATATGGCAAACGCATTGTATGAAGATTTTAACCAAGCTTTGCGAGAGTACGGCTACAAAGTTGAAGTCGGTAAGTTTGGTGCTGATATGAAAGTGTCAATTATAAACGATGGTCCGGTCACAATTCTCTTAGATTCAAAAAATAGAAACTTATAAATCAATAAAAATGACGCTATCACGTTAAATGTGATAGCGTCATTTTTATATTTATTTTAATGATTATAGTAATTTTCCAAACCAGCGACAATTAATTCAGTAATATGATCATGATATTCTTGAGAACGAATATAATCAATATCAGTACTATTACTCATATATCCGAGCTCTAATAGAACACTTGGTCGATTATTCTCTCTTAGAACATGATAATTACCAAAGACAACATTATTGTTTGGTAATTCAAACTGCGCCAGTTGTTGATTAATATTATCAGCTAAATCAAAGTCATCTTCATGGAAATAATAAGTCGTGGTCCCGTGCCAATCTGGCACAGGTGACGAATCATAGTGAAGTGATAAGAATGCATCGACATTGGCTTCGTTACTTAGGATTGTTCGCTCATCTAAGTCAACGAATTCATCAGTTGAACGAGTTTGAAGAACAGTCGCACCAGCAGCTTCCAATTTCTCCTGTAAGATTTCTGCTGTCCGTAAAGTAACATCTTTTTCATATGTAATATTATCTAAGCTAATCGCTCCAGAATCTTCGCCACCATGACCTGCGTCAATCATTATGGTTGCGTCGGCTAAGGATCCAGGATTGGTTGTGCCGACATGATTTAACGAGTCGTTTCCAAGGGCAGCGATACGAGATTCAATGTATCCTCTAATGCCAGTTTCATCTTCAACTAAATAGAACTCAGTTTCATCTGAACCAGTAGTAACATCAATGAGTTCAAAGCGTTGATTGATAGATGGTGTATAGATGATGTCCGAATATAAATCCGGTGCTGATAAGAAGGCTTGGTTTTCTTGTCGTACGATTACTAATCTTTCAGCTTCTTCTAATTCTTCTTGCGTCATTTCATCTGGTAAAGATTCTTCTGTTGATTCAGGGTCAGGTACTGATTCAGGAATCGCATCTTGATGGATTAACTCTACAGAACTCGTTGGAATATAGCCATATTGGTTCTCATAGACAACTTGCACCCAGCCATTACGTTCGAAATTAACAATTAAATAAGTGCCCGCATCAATGTCAGCTAACTGCTGTGAATCAGTTGTTTGCTCAGAATATATTGATGATGCAACAAGCAAATGAGCGGCAAGATTTTGATCAGTTACTAAATTATCGTTATCAAGTAACCACTTTGGAATCCAACCTTCAGATGTTCCTTTATAACGCACTCGTAACCAACCATTTCGTTCGGATAAAACATTCACATTTGAGTTTATATCGATGGAATCAATGGCTTGGCTATTTGTTGCTGGTTGACTTCTTAAAACGACAGACTCTTTTTCAATCATCATTAATTCACTCGTTGTTAAGCTTAAGATAGCAATGGAACTAAGTAAAATTAATACGAATGTAATAAAAGGTGGAAAATACTTTTTAGTATAAAGTCGTTTTAAGAATATATTGAAGGTATTGATAAAATCCCCCCACTCCTACAAAAAATTTTAAAGATATTAATTTTATTATATAAATTGTGTAACATAAATTCAAATACGATTAACCTTTGTCACTCAATAGTAATATGTTTGTTATAAATCCGTTAAGGCAACTTGGATTTTCAATAGAAAGAGTAGACAAGCCGATTAATATGTCATTAGTTTGGCTTTAAATCATTTGCTGATTACCTCATATATTTTATCAAAGTAGAAGAAACATTGCTTGGAAACGATTTAATTTGAAACCTTTAAGAAATTAGTTGATTAAATTTTAATTAGACTCTATAATAAAGAAGTATTTAATAAAATCGTTGAAGTAGCCAAGTAAATGCCTCAATAACAGAGACTTCTCATTCCGCTGAAAGTAGAAGATGAGCCATTGAAGACACTATGGAGATGAACAATGCAAAGTTGTTCCGCTAACTACGTTACAGTTCTAAGGTAATAATATATATTGTTACAAATTTAGGTGGTACCGCGTTGAAGACGTCCTATAGCAACTTGCTGTAGGGCTTTTTTATATTTATGGAGGTAAATTATGTTAAAAAAACCAAAAGGAACAGAAGATATACTGCCAGTTAATATTGATAAATGGCATTATGTAGAAGATACGGCTCGTGCAGTATTAGATTCATATAACTTTAAAGAAATAAGAACGCCATTATTCGAATCGATTGATTTGTTTAAACGATCTGTAGGGAATACGACAGATATTGTATCTAAAGAAATGTATGATTTTATGGATAAAGGGGACCGTCACCTGGCTTTACGACCAGAAGGAACGGCACCAATTGTTCGAGCTTATATCGAGCATAAATTACATGGACCAGAACACCCACAACCTTTAAAAGTTTATTATATGGAACCAATGTTCCGTTATGAAAGACCACAAGCTGGAAGACAGCGTCAATTCCATCAATTAGGAATAGAAGTATTTGGTAGTACAAACCCTTCCACTGATGTAGAAGGTATTGCATTAGCCATGGATTTATTTGATGAATTAGGTTTATCAAATTTATCACTACACATTAACTCTTTAGGCAAACCTGATGAACGTGAAAATTATCGTAATGCTTTAATCGAATACTTTACGCCCCTTAAAGATCAATTAAGTGAAGATTCGCAAAGACGTTTGGAAGATAACCCAATGCGTATTATCGATTCAAAAGATAAGAGAGACAAAGCGTTAGCAGAGTCTGCACCAGTTATTTTAGATTTTCTAGGTGAAGAAAGTCAGAAACACTTTGATGAAGTTCAAGCATTTTTGAAAGCACTGAATATACCTTTCACTGTGACACCAACCATTGTTCGTGGCCTAGATTATTATCAAGATACAATCTTTGAAATCTTAGCGACTGACGATTCAATAGGGGCACAATCCACAGTATGTGGTGGTGGACGCTATGATGGCTTAGTTGAACAATTAGGTGGACCAAAGACACCTGGCTTTGGTTTCGGTATTGGTTTAGAAAGATTAATTCTTCTATTAGAGAACCAAGAAGTTGACATGCCAGAATCAGAAGGCTTAGATGTCTTTGTGATGAGCTTAGGTGAAGAAGCGAATATGATGACTCTACAAGTAGTTCAAGCAGCAAGAAAAGATGGTTTAGTTGCCGATCGTGACTACTTAAATCGAAGCATGAAATCACAATTTAAGACAGCTGATAAATTAAATGCAACACTTGTAATCACTATTGGAGAACAGGAAGTTCAAACAGGAAAAGTTCAAGTAAAGCATCAAGGAACTGGGAAACAGACCGAAATTGCTTTTGATGATTTAATGGCAGATTTTATGGGCGAGTATCGTAAGTTAACTGTTGATACATCAGCCATTGACAAATATTTTGGAGGTAAATACTAATGAAAAAAAGAACGACTTATGCAGGTTTAATTAATGAATCATATGTAGATAAGGAAGTAACATTAAAAGGGTGGGTACAAAAGCGACGTGACTTAGGTGGGGTTATCTTTATTGACTTACGTGATAGAGAAGGCTTCTGTCAAGTAGTCTTCAACGCTCAATATATTCCAGAACAAATGGACGAAGCAGATCAATTAAGAAGTGAATACGTTGTTGAAGTTACAGGAACTTTAAAACGTCGTGTAGCTGAGCAAGTAAACCCTAAAATCCCAACAGGTGAATTTGAATTATTAGCTACTGAATTAACTGTTCTTGCTAAAAGTAAAACACCACCAATCTATGTTGAAGATAGCATTGAAACGGATGAAGAGGTACGTTTACGTAATCGTTTCATCGATTTACGTCGTCCGAAGATGTTCAACAACATTCGCTTACGTCACCAAGTGACACAAACAATTCGTCAATTTTTAAATAATTTAGACTTTATCGATGTTGAAACACCTTACTTAACTAAGTCAACACCTGAAGGGGCACGTGACTATTTAGTGCCAACACGTAATAATGCAGGTCATTTCTTTGCCTTACCGCAATCACCACAATTATTTAAACAATTATTAATGGGTGCTGGGATGGACCGTTATTACCAAATCGTACGTTGTTTCCGCGATGAAGATTTACGTGGAGACCGTCAACCAGAATTTACACAAGTTGATATTGAAACAAGTTTCTTAACTCAAGCAGAAATCCAAGAATTTACTGAAGATATGTTAAAAGCAGTAGCAAAAGCAGCTAGAGGCATAGAAATTACTGAAGATTTCCCAGTAATGACTTACCAAGAAGCGATAGATCAATACGGTTCAGATAAACCTGACATTCGTTTCGAAATGAAATTAGTAGATCTGTCAGATTTCGCTAAAACAACTGATTTTGGAGTGTTCAAAGGGGCAGTTGATAACGGTGGTCAAGTAAAAGCCATCAACTTAAAAGGGCATGCAGACGATTATACACGTAAAACTGCAGATGAATTATACAACGTTGTTAAACCGTATGGTGCGAAAGGTCTAGCTTGGACAAAAGTTTCAGAAGATGGCTTTAATGGCCCAATTGCTAAATTCTTCTCATCAGAAGAAGACTACAACTACTTAACAAATGCGTTAGACGCTAAAGTAGGGGATATTATCTTCTTTATGGCCGACTCTACAAAAGTTGTAGCAGACTCATTAGGTGCACTTAGACTTCACTTAGGATCTAAGCACGAATTATATGACCCATCTCAATTAGCTTTCCTATGGGTAGTAGACTGGCCATTACTTGAGTATGATGAAGACAACAAACGTTATGTCGCCATGCACCACCCATTTACATCACCACAAAATTCAGATATCTCTGAATTATCAAACAATCCTGCAGATGCGTTAGCAAATGCGTATGACATTGTTTTAAATGGTTATGAAATTGGAGGAGGAAGTATTCGTATCCATACTCGTGAAATGCAAGAACAAATGTTTGATTTATTAGGCTTCACTAAAGAAGAAGCATATGGTCAATTTGGTTTCTTATTAGACGCGTTAGATTATGGCTTTCCACCACACGGCGGAATTGCATTAGGATTAGATCGTTTAGTTATGATTCTAGCTCAAGAGCCAAACATTCGTGAAGTAATTGCCTTCCCTAAAACAGGACGCGGCTTAGACTTAATGTCACAAGCTCCAAGTAGAGTAAGTAATGATCAATTGCGTGAATTAAATATTTCAGTTAAAGAAAGTAAAAAGTAATTTAAAGGATTAACAAACAAGGAGAGATATCATGTATATCGGATCACATGTTTCAATGAAAGGCAAAGAGATGCTTCTAGGTGCTGCTCAAGAAGCAGCATCTTACGGAAGTAATATCTTTATGATTTACACTGGTGCGCCTCAGAACACGCGGCGAAAAGAAGTCTCTGAGTTTAGAATTGAAGAAGCGAAGGCGTTTATGAAAGAAAACGGTATTGAATTTTTCACCGTTCATGCTCCATACATTATTAATCTCGCTAACACAACGAATGAAGGCTACCATGAATTTGCGATGCAATTTTTACGAGAAGAAATTGAACGCGTAGAAGCTATTGGTGCCACTCAAATTACGATGCATCCAGGTGCACATGTGGGTGCAGGTGCTGAAGTTGGAATTAAACAAATCATAAACGGCTTGAATGGAGTTTTAACAGCTGAACAATCACCTCAGATTGCTTTAGAGACCATGGCAGGTAAGGGAACAGAGATTGGTAGAAACTTTGAAGAGTTAGCCGCTATTATTGATGGTGTTACTTTCAATGAGAAATTATCAGTTACCCTAGATACATGTCACGTCTATGACGCGGGGTATGATCTTGTGAATGATTTAGATGGAATTTTGAACGAATTTGATAAAGTGATTGGATTAGATCGATTAAAAGTCTTACATATCAATGATTCAAAAAATCCTTTTAAGAGCCATAAAGATAGACATGCTAATGTCGGAGAAGGCTCTATTGGCTTTGAAACATTGAATGCAATTGTTCATCATCCACAATTAAGTCATATTCCTAAGATTCTAGAAACACCTTGGGTGCCCCTTCCTGAGAAAGAAAAGGTTAAAGTTGCCCCATATAAAGAAGAAATCTCTATGTTCAAAACGAAGTCCTATAATCCGAATTTAATGACAGATATTTTGAGTTAAAAAAACACTAACGTATATTTCGCTCTTTGAGAGCCAAGTATGCGTTAGTGTTTATTTTGATATTAGATTCTTTGTGGTAAATTCATGACTTCCATGACGATACTCGCTGATTCTTCAATGCTACGATCAGAAACATTAATAATTGGACAACCTAACTCTTCATAAATTTTATGAGCGTATTCCAACTCTTCATTGACACGTGTTTTAGAAGCATATTTTGAACCCGTACCTATGCCGTATTCCTTCATACGCGATTCTCGATGTTTATTTATTACAGCAGAACTATTCGTTAAACCAATGATTTTCTTTGGATCGATTTCGTATAGAATCGGTGTGACTTCCTTTTCAGGAATTAAAGGTAAGTTTGCGACCTTATAGCCTAAAGTACCTAGATACATACTTAATGGTGTTTTACCAGTTCGAGAAATACCTAGAATAACAATCTCAGCTTCGCGTAAACCTTTAGGATCTTTACCATCATCGTAAGCTAGACAGAATTCCATGGCACGAATGCGATCGAAATAATCTTCTGATAATTCATATTGGGCACCACTGATAGCAGATGGTTCAGTTTCTAATCGACGAGCAATTTCTAAAGTGAAAGGTTGAATTAAGTTATAACAAATTAAACCAGTCTTAATGCAATATTTTTCAGCAAATTTAGCAAGTTCTGCATCGGCAATTGTCATAAACACTAAACCATCATGTTCATTTGCATCTTCAAGAATAGATTGAAGTGTTTCATGGTTTGAAATAAATGTATATTTATGTGATACTGTAGTGACATTAGGAAACTGTGCGAAAGAGGCTTTTGCCACCTTTTGAGCAGTTTCTCCAATTGAATCTGATAAAATATAATAATGTAGTACTTTATTATTATTCATGTTAAAATGACCCCCTATAAGTTCTTACATCATAGCATATTTATATAAGGAGACGTCAAGTAATGACTTATGAAGTTATAACAAAAAAAGAAGAAAATAAAATTAATGAAGCAATCTTAAAATTAAAAGAATGCGGCTTTAAAAACACTAAAAAAAGACAAGAAATATTAACGCTGTTTGCGTGTAATGATCGATACTTAAGTGCGCAAACAGTTCACGAGAAGCTAACAGAAAATTATCCCACGATGAGTTACAACACTACGTATCGTAATGTATATGACTTTGTCGAAGCTGGTATTCTGGAAGCAACAGAATATAACCAAGAACAACATTTTCGTATGAATTGTTTAGACCACAATCACCATCACCACCATTTCATTTGTAAAAATTGCGGGATGGCAATACCTTTAGAAACATGCCCGATGGATTTAACTAAAATGACGGATGCTTTAAATGATGTTCAAATTGACACACATCGATTTGAAATATTTGGTTTATGTTCAACGTGTAAAGTATAAAACTTAAATTTAAAATTTTATATAATAAATTTTGTGATAAACAGCATAAAGATCCTATATTTAATCGAATTTTTGGAAACAAATAGACACTTTCTATGGAAAAAGTTTCATTAAGACCTTGCAAAGACAAGGTTGTTTGATTATAATATTACAAGAACTTTATTATTTTGCATAAAAAATAGTAAGGTCAGAAAAGCTTGGGAGGAGGGGATTCATAATGTCTAAAACAGTAGTTCGTGATAACGAATCATTAGAAGACGCTCTTCGTCGCTTTAAGCGAGATGTTTCAAAAACAGGTACTTTAAGAGAAGCACGTAAACGTGAATTTTACGAAAAACCAAGTGTTAAACGTAAGAAAAAATCGGAAGCAGCTCGTAAAAGAAAATTCTAAATAACAGATAGGTGAGGCGAAATGTCACTAACTGAACGAATTAATCAAGACGTCAAGCAAGCGATGAAGGCTAGAGATAAAGAGACTTTAAAAGTATTACGTATGTTGAAGTCGGCATTACAAATGGAGCAATTAGAGCATTCTGAACCTTTAAATGAGGAGCAAGAAATTACGATTATTGCTCGCGAATTAAAACAGCGTAAAGATTCTTTAGCTGAATTTGAAAAAGCTGGACGACAAGATTTGGTAGATGAAGTAACCGATGAAATTGTAGTAGTCGAACGTTACTTACCTAAACAATTATCAGAAGAAGAGATTGAAGTTGAAGTTCGAAAAGTAATGGACGAACTGAATGCAACGTCTAAGTCTGACTTTGGTAAAGTTATGGGGAAAGCTATGGCCAACCTAAAAGGAAAAGCTGATGGTAATCTTGTAAAAGAAGTTACAAAGAATCTATTAGGTTAATCTTTTTAAACATCCGAAAGGGTGTTTTTATTTTCTATAGAAAAAGCTGCGAGTAATACTTTTTACTCGCAGCTTTATTTTTCTAGTAAAGAAAATTATTTTGTGATTTCATAGGTATGAACAAGTGTCGTTTCACGGTTGTCTAAATCTTCACCAACCACTTGATATAATTCATAAGTGACAGTATCCGAAGTTACGTCTACAACAGAGTAGTGTTGGAAGTTTGATTCACGTGCATTTGAATGACCTTCTGCATAGAATGAAGAAATGAAAGGTTGTTCTTCTGTTAATAACAACTCGCGGAAGCTATTAATATTTTCTTCAGTTAATTCATGACCGAATAAGTCTTCGTATGTTTCATGAATATCTTCGTTTTCTAAGATCCAATCAAAACTTTCAAGCTTATAAATCGTATTATAAGTCTTAGTTCCCGCTGTACTAGGAATGAAGAAGACCGTTCCTTCAGGATTATTGAACGTTGTCACATCTTCAATCGATTCACCTGCAGTGGCTACTTCTGCGTTACCGAAGTTTTCAGCATTATGAGTAAGTGCATGAGTCACGGTTAAGTTATGATCGTGCCCATTGAAGACTAAGTCTACATCATACTCATCTAGTAAAGCCATTAAATCATCACGAATTAATTGTACACTTTCATCTTCTAATGAATGATAAGATGAAGAGAATAGAGGGCGGTGATAGCTGACAAATACCCAGTCAATGTCTCCGTTGTCCTTAGCTTCTTGAGCTTTTTGTAACTCTTCTTCAAACCACTCCATTTGGTTATCTAAGATTGCTGGTGCTTCATCTTCGTCTGATTCATTTGCTTGTTCAGTGTTTAAGTTAATGAATTGTACACCGTTATAACGCGTTGAATAAGCTGCACCTGAATCCATCCCTTCAACTGCATTGTCGGTATTAATATGATCTAAGAAGTTATCATTATCATGGTTACCGGTGATAAACATATGTGGCATTTCATTATTTAATGGTAATAATGCATCTAAAGTTAAGTTCCATTCTGTATCGTTCCAGTCATCATTAACTACATCACCTGTATGTAGTGCAAAGTGGGCATCTTCTGCATTAGGATTTTCTAACATTGATTGAATGGTTGAATTTGAATAATCTGCTTCTGAACGTTGGTTTTCTGATGAGAAAGCGTTTTGAGTGTCAGTATAGTGAATGAATGAGAAATCATCACTTGATTCGCTTGCTGTTGTAAATGTCGCTTCGTCAGATAATTCACCGTCTTTATTTCCTACTGTATAGTGATATACAGTGTTTGGATTTAATTCAGTCGCTGTTGCTTTATATGCTGTTTCAGTAAAGCTAGGGTAAGGTAAACCTAAAGAATAATTATCAAACCCTTTGTCTAACCATAATAGGTTGTCATCTGAGAATACTTCATCAGTATAGTATCCAACAACTTCATCAGGATTTTCAGTTGCAATCCATGGGTCATCATCGTCTGTTATGGGCTTATTCTCTTCCTCATCCCACATAATAGCATAAACGTAATGCCCGTCTTCTGTCATTTGGTTATAGAAGGCATCATCAATTTCAATGATTTCAGGATCTACTTCAATAGCGTCATCCATCGATTGCCCCTCTTCCCAAATGTATAATTTTGCATTCTCATCTGAATCGGTTGTATGCCATTGGAAATGCATAGATGTCGAAGGGTCATCGGTTAAGTTTGTTGTAATTCTGTTTGGTGAATTATTTACAGGTGTTTCCGGATTAGCAGGGTTTTCTTGAGTAACTTCTGCAGTTTCTCCACCAATCGTTACTGCTGTAATATTACCTTCATCGTCAAATTCAATACCGTCATTTGACGTAATTGCTTCTTCAGAATATGCCTCATCATTCGCACGTTCCTCATTAGCGATATGTGTATCTTCAGTGATTGAACCTGTGGTTGTTTCTTGTGCGTGAACATTAAATCCAACGCTTGATAACATAGTTGTTGCCAGTAAAGCAGACAAGACCATTTTTTTCAAAGATTTCATTTTCATTCTCCTTATACAATTTTTGTTATTTACATCACTAATTATACGATAGAAGTGTAAATTTCCTGTAAATATCGTGTAAATTAGATGTAAAGATGAAAAAATGAAGTAACTTTGTTCTACCATGCAATGTTAAAAGGATTTTGTTATAATTAGGTACTAAAGTTCATTTTTTTATGTATTTATGGTAATCTTATTTTAATTAAAGACAATGATAAAAGGAGCGTATTATTTGAGCGGAGCAGATGCATTTTCACAACAAGTTATTGTATCAAACCAAGATTGGTTATTAGCGATACTAGGGACACATGATAAGTATGTTCGATTACTCGAAGAGAACTTTGATATTCAGGTTAGTAATCGTGGCGAAGTTATAACAATATCAGGAAAAGAAGAAGATGTTGAGATGACACGAGCAATCATGTTGAATTTAGTTGAGCTTTTAGAAAGAGGGATTACCCCTCGAACGATGGATATCATTACTGCTGCTAAGATGGCAAAAAATGGAACCATTGAATATTTCATTAACCTATTTGAAGAAGTCATCGGTCGAGCATATGACGGAACAGCGATTCGTGCGAAAAATTTTGGACAACTACAATATGTCAGAGCAGTTGAAACTCACGATGTGGTGTTTGGAATCGGGCCAGCAGGTACAGGGAAAACTTTCTTAGCGGTTGTATTAGCAGTTCAAGCTATGAGAGAAGGCCGTGTTAAAAAAATCATCTTAACGCGTCCTGCCGTAGAAGCCGGAGAGAGCCTTGGATTTTTACCAGGCGACTTGAAAGAAAAAGTAGATCCATATCTGAGACCTGTTTACGATGCACTTTATACTATTTTTGGGATGGAACATACAAATCGTTTGATGGAAAGAGGTATTATTGAAATTGCACCTTTAGCATATATGCGTGGTCGTACATTAGATGACGCTTTTGTTATCTTAGATGAAGCTCAAAATACAACCATTGCACAAATGAAGATGTTCTTAACACGACTTGGCTTTGGCTCTAAGATGATTATTAACGGAGATCAGACTCAAATTGACTTACCAAAAGGTGTTAAATCAGGCTTAATTGATGCTGAGAGAAAATTAAATAAAATAAATAAAATTAAATTTAATTACTTTGATGAATTTGATGTTGTACGCCATCCAGTTGTAGCGGATATTATTAGAGCTTATTCTGAAGATTAATTTTATATAGAGGGGGGAGTAAAATGAACCAGCAACTACGGAAACTACAGACGGTTTTAGGCACATTATTCATCCCTCTAATTATTTTGCTTATGTCTGTGTTGATATTTTTTATAGGTTTTACAGATGTGCAACCTGAACAATATAATTTTCGTATCAACCAAGTTGCGGAGGAAACAGTTCAAGCTCCTGTAACGATAGAAGATACTGAACAGACTAAGATTAATATGGAACGTGCACGTTCAAGCGTGCCAGACGCATATGTTTTTCAGCCTGCTATTCTTGATCAACAAGTGGAGCAGGCTGAAGAGTTTTTTAATTTAATTTATTCTATTAGAGAGAATGAATACTCAACTGTTGACATTAATGAGATGTTTGAAGATTATGTATCAAGTGATCTGATGGATATTAAATCGATAGATAGTCAACGAGCTGAGACACAATCTGTTCCTTTTGGACAATTAGAAGCCACGGAACAGCTTGTTGTTTATAACCAAGCAATCTTAGCGAGTGAGAGTGATTCGGTCGAAGAATTAGATGAATCGTTATCAGTGGAATCTATTACTAGACTGTTAACAGTAAATAATGAAGCTTTAAATCAATTGCAACAACAAATCAATGATTTACTTGCGAGTGTTTTAAGTAGTGAAATTGAATCGACTGATTTAAATCAAATTTTATCAGATGTGAATCAATATATTAGTGAATTGGATATAGACTCTGAAAATAAGGGCATTATCAGCGAATTAATGCAAGAATTGGTTGTACCAACTGTAGTTTATAGTGAAAGTGAGACAGAAAAGCGTCGTGCAGAAGCAGAGAATGCTATTCAACCGAGCTATATCTTACAAGGGCAAATAATCGTTCAAGAAGGACACATTATTAACCAAACGACTTACAGACAATTAGATTTGCTTGGTTATCTAGATCGCGAGTCTAACAATGATTTATTAATTGCTTTTGCAGCAGTTATTATCATTCATGCAATCGCACTTGTTTACTATGTTGTAAAAGAGAAAGAAAATGCGCTATTGGACATTGAATTGGGCACACAAATCCTGGGTTATGGCTTACTCTTTACAGTAAGTTTTCTAGTCTTGAGAGTGTTGCATATATTGCAATTGAATGGGATTGATTACGCCATGTTATTTCTTCCAATCTATGTGATCCCAATGTTGTTAAGACCAAGGACCAATATAAGATTAACCTTATTCTTTATGGGCTTTTTCAATTTATTTGCATTATTTATTTCTCATGATGGCGATAGTATGACTGTGACCTTTATGATAACAAGTTTTTATTTCTTTAGTTCTTTAATTTCATTAAGTTATCAATTACTAATTAAGAATAACATCTCATTAAGGTACGGCTTCTTATATGCATTGGTCTTGCATGCTGTATTTGTGATGCCGATAGTGTTGATGACGAACGTTTCGTTAGTAACTGAAAATTCAGTTGTTATATTATCGTTTATATTATTTAATTTACTGATAGCCTTTGGTATTTATTTCTTCATTGAACCATATTGGCATAAACTTTTAAGCAGTAAAGCACCATTAACTTTAAACCAACTAGCGAATTTAACTCATCCGCTATTGAAAAGTATTGTAGAGAAAGCACCAGGCTCTTATCACCATAGTATGATGGTAGCGAATATTTCAGCGAATGCTGCGGATGCTATCGGAGCAGATTCATTATTAGTAAGAATTGCATCGTATTACCATGATATTGGAAAGGTAAATCATCCATTGTTTTTCGTTGAGAATTTATCTGAAGGAATGGAGTCTCCACATTCAATGGTGACGGCTGAAGAGAGTGCTGCCATTATTATTGGGCATGTCACTGAAGGAGAAAAGATCTTACGAGAATATGATATGCCAGAAAGTGTTATCGATATTTGTATGCAACACCACGGAACCACTTTAGTAAGGTATTTTTATCATCAGGCTAAACAAACAAACAATCATGTGGACGAGGAAAAGTTCCGCTATCCTGGACCTAAGCCTCAAAGCAAAGAGGCAATGATTATCATGATTGCTGATTCAGTTGAAGCTGCTTCTAGAACAGTTAAAGAACATACGCAAACAGCATTTGAAAAATTAGTTGATAGTATTATTAATGGGAAATTGGCCGAAGGACAATTTGAAGAGTGTCATATGACAGTTACTGAATTAGAAAAAGTTAAAAAATCAATTGTACAAACTATAGCAAGTACATTTCATACTCGGGTGGAGTATCCAGATTAAAAAGTGGAGGACAACTTATGATTATAGATTTAATAGATGAAGATGGGTTACTAACTGAAGAACATACAGAGATGTTAAACCACATTATTAACCAAACAGCTCACAAACTTGGATTAGGCGAAGGTATCGAAGTCGATATCTCAATCGTATCAAATGATATTATTCATGAATTGAATAAAGAGTATCGTGGTATTGATCGACCAACGGATGTATTAAGTTTTGCTTTAGAGGAAGACGTAGATGAGGCACCGAAATTCAACTTTGATTCATTTTCTGATATTGAAGGTGGCAATGATGTGTCTAAACACTTAGGAGATATTATTATTTCTTTTGAAAAAACTGTAGAGCAGGCTGAAGATTATGGACATTCAGTCGAAAGAGAATTAGCATTCTTAGCTGTCCATGGCTTCTTACATTTGAATGGGTATGACCATCAAACTGAAGCTGACGAAAAAGAAATGTTCTCGTTACAAGAAGAGGTGCTAGAAGAAAATGGCTTTTCACGAGGGCAATAACAAATTTACAAAATCTGTTTATCATGCAGTTCAAGGGATTATTGAGACTGTAAAAGTTGAAAGAAATATTAAAATCCATATGATTATTACAGCTCTAGTTATCATTGCAGGATTTCTATTCAAGATTAATTTAGTTGAGTGGTTGAGTATCGTTATTTGCATTGGCTTAGTCATCGGTATGGAATTATTGAATACTTCCATTGAACATACAGTTGATTTAGCGTGTCAAAAGGAGTACCATCAACTAGCCAAAAAAGCAAAAGATGCATCCGCTGGTGCAGTATTAGTGGTTGCAACCATGTCGGTTGTTATTGGAATGATTATATTTATACCAAAAATTTGGAAGTTAATATTTATTAATTAAGGAGTGTTTATGGAAAATAAAAAATTTAAATCAGGTTTTATTACCATTATTGGTAGACCAAATGTAGGGAAATCAACTTTATTAAACCGTTTTGTAGGACAAAAAGTAGCCATTATGTCTGACAAGGCACAAACAACACGTAATCGAATTCAAGGGGTCGTTACTGATGAAGAGAGTCAAATCGTCTTCATTGATACACCAGGAGTTCATAAACCGAAACATGCTTTAGGTGACTTTATGTTGAATGCAGCATACAGCGCACTTAAAGGGGTAGATGGAATCTTAGTAGTTGTGAATGCATCTGAAAAAATCGGACCTGGTGACCGTCTTGTAATTGAAAGAGTGAAACAAGCAAACATTCCTGTGTTCTTAGTTATTAATAAGATTGACTTAGTAACACCAGACGAATTATTACCAATCATTGACACTTACCGTCAAGAACATGATTTTGATGAAATCTACCCAATTAGTGCCACAGAAGGTAATAACGTTGATGCACTAATCCAAGGAATTAAAGAAATTATTCCAGAAGGACCTCAATACTATCCAGCTGACCAAGTGATGGATCATCCAGAATACTTTATTGTCGCTGAATTTATTCGTGAGAAAATATTAGAATTAACACGCGAAGAAATTCCGCATTCGGTTGCGGTTCAAGTTGAGAGCATGAGACGAAACGAAGATGATAAGATTGAGATTCAAGCAGCCATTATTGTAGAGCGCAGTTCTCAAAAAGGAATTATTATCGGAGCCCAAGGATCAATGATTAAAAAAATTGGACAACGGGCTCGTCGAGATATTGAAATTCTATTAGGAGATAAAGTTTATCTTGATTTATGGGTGAAAGTTCAAAAGAATTGGCGCGATCGTCGTACTCAATTGAATGACTTTGGTTATCGACCTGACAATTATTAAATGATAGAGGTGATTAGTTGAATGAACGGTTCGAAGGGATTGTTTTGTTTCAGAGAAAGCATCGGGAACATGATGCGCTCGTAAAGATTTTTACAAAAGATTATGGAACGAAAATGTTCTTTGTAAGAGGCTTACAAAAACCTAATCATCACTTAACTAGTCAACTAATACCGCTCACAGTGAACCACTATATTGGCAACATTAACGAAGAAGGCTTATCTTTTCTAAAAGAAGCGAATACGATTGAAATTCATCGAGAAATTCAAACGGACTATATGAAACAAGCATATTCAAGTTATGTGACTCAATTAGTCGATGCAGCGATTAATGATAATACACCAGACCAGGCATTATACGAGATGCTAAAGAAAGCATTAGAATTAATTAATAGTGACGTATCTTATGAGGCGATTACGATTAGCATGGAGATTAAGTTACTAAGATACTTTGGTTTTGATATACATTTTGATCGTTGTCGCATCTGTGGGACAACGGTACAGCCTTTTGATTTCAGTATGAAATTCCAAGGAGTCCTATGTCAGAAACACTTTCATGAAGATCCATTTCGTATGCATATAGCGCCAAAAGCAATGTTTATTGCAAGTCGGCTTGATTTAGCTAGTTTACATCAAATAAATAGTATTCAAGTCAGTCAAGTGACAATCCAAGAATTACGTCGATTAATGGATGAAATTTATAAAGAATTTGTCGGTATTAACTTGAAGAGCAAGAGTTATTTAAATAATTTGGATACATTAAGTGCTTCCATGAAAGATGTCATCAGAAAACGATACAAATCTGATTGAGAATTTGAGTGAATTGTAGTATGATGTTCTATGTATTAAGGTGATTAAATAAGATAGTAAAGCGAGTCTAGGAGAGTGAAAGCTAGACCAAATCGAAGGCAACCTTAAAAGTTTTTTTAATTGAATCGTTTGATATAAGTGCAAGTTAACGCTTGAATTAGGGTGGAACCGCGAAGTTACTTCGTCCCTATGATTTAGATTTTTATCTAATCATAGGGGCAGTTTTTTTATTTTACAGAAAAGAGGAATTATCAATGGCAAAGACAATTCAAGAAATGATATTAACATTACAACAATATTGGGCAGAACAAGGGTGTTTAATTTTACAAAGTTATGACACTGAAAAAGGAGCAGGGACAATGAGCCCGTATACTTTCTTACGTGCAATCGGACCTGAGCCTTGGAATGCAGCGTATGTTGAACCATCAAGACGTCCAGCTGATGGACGTTATGGTGAGAACCCAAACCGTTTATATCAACATCATCAATTCCAAGTTGTGATGAAACCATCTCCGACAAATATTCAAGAATTATACCTAGATAGCTTAGTGGCTTTAGGGATTGACCCACTTGCGCATGACATTCGTTTTGTTGAAGATAACTGGGAAAATCCATCGTTAGGCTGTGCAGGCTTAGGATGGGAAGTATGGATTGATGGAATGGAAATTACCCAATTTACTTACTTCCAACAAGTAGGTGGTTTAAAAGTAGACCCAGTAACAAGTGAATTAACATATGGATTAGAGCGTTTAGCCATGTATATTCTAGATGTGGATAATGTTTATGACTTAGAATGGGCTCCGGGAGTGAAATATGGTGAAATTTTTAAACAACCTGAACGTGAACACTCGACTTACTCATTTGATTTAAGTAATACTGAAATGCTTTTCACACAATTTAATGCATTTGAAAAAGAAGCTATGAATTTAATTGATAATGGACTGTCACATCCAGCCTATGACTACATCTTAAAATGCTCACACACATTCAACTTACTTGATGCACGTGGAGTAATCTCTCAGTCAGACCGTGCTGGGTACTTAGGTAGAATTAGAAAGATGGCTCGCTCTGTTGCACAAGCATTTGTAAATGAGCGTGAAGAACTTGGCTTCCCATTATTAAATAGAGACAAAGCGTAAAGGAGCGATTGACATGACAAAAGATTATTTATTAGAAGTTGGTATGGAAGAAATACCTGCTCGTTTTTTAACTGAATTAAGTGACCAATTAAAAGATAAAGTTGAGCAGTTTTTAACTGATAACCGATTGACTTATGATGATGCAGTCGCTTATTCAACACCAAGACGCTTAGCTGTGATTGTTAAAGGAATTTCAGAACGTCAAGAAGACGTATCTGAGAAAGTTAAAGGACCTGCATTACGTATTGCACAGGACGAAGAAGGTGAATGGAGTAAAGCAGCACAAGGCTTTGTTCGCGGACAAAAATTAACTGTCGATGACATCTTTGTTGAACAAATTAAAGATGAAGACTATATCTTCGTTAATAAACATACAGAGGGCTTATCAGCTAAAGAGGTATTAGCGAATATGGCTGATGTATTAAACGCGATGACATTCCCAGTTAGCATGACCTGGAATTCATTCAATAAAAGTTTTATCCGTCCAGTACATTGGATTGTGTCATTACTTGATGATGAAGTTGTTCCATTTAGCTTTATTAATATAGAAGCAGGAAATACATCAACTGGTCATCGTTTCCTAGGTGGTAAAACAGAAATTACGTCTCCTAATAATTATATAGAAAAATTAAGAGATGAGTTTGTGCTTGTTGATTCATCTGAAAGAAAAGATGTTATTATCAAACAAATTGGACAAATTGCTTCAGACAATCATTGGAATGTTCCAATGACTGAAGATTTATTAGATGAAGTGACTGCTTTAGTTGAATGGCCGACGGCCTTCTTTGGTCAATTCGAGGACGAGTATTTAGAAATCCCACAAATTGTATTAATCACTGCGATGAGAGACCACCAAAGATATTTCTACGCTTTAGAAGAAGGAACTGATAGGTTATTACCTTATTTCATCTCAGTTCGTAATGGTGATGACAATCATATAGAGAATGTTATTAAAGGAAATAAAAAAGTGTTGAAAGCACGTTTAGAAGATGCTTTATTCTTCTATAAAGAAGATATGACTCATGATTTAGCGTACTTCACTGAGAAATTAGGGTCGGTTAAAGAACACTTTAAACTTGGAACATTAGCAGAAAAGCAAAAACGCGTTGAACATATTGTTAATAAATTAGCTGAAACAATTAATGAACCCAAAGCTGGTTCTGTAGCAAGTGAAGCAGCTAAAATTTATAAATTTGATTTAATGACTCAAGTAGTTAATGAATTTGACGAATTACAAGGTCAAATGGGTGAAATTTATGCGAAAGAATTTGGAGTATCAGACGAAATTGCGCATACGATTAGCCAACAATATATGCCTACAAGTAGTGGGGGAGAATTACCAGGAACATTAGCTGGAGCAATGCTTGCTTTTGCTGATAAATTTGATACACTATTAAACTACTTTAACATCGGATTAATTCCAACAGGATCTAACGATCCTTATGCACTTCGCCGTCAAGCGATGGGAATGGTAGAAATTAGTGAGAAATATGATTGGAACTTTGACATGCAAGAATTTGTAAAAATTGTGATTAAAGATATGGTTGTCACTGAAGAAGATTTGATTGACTCATTTATTGATTTTATTAAATTACGTATTCAACAATTTCTTGAGAAAGAAGCGATTGATTATGATATCATTCAAGCAGAGCTTAATGGACGTCATGCGAATGTGTATACAGGTGTTAATTTTGCTAGAGGCATTCAAAAACTTAAGAATGACTCACCAGAAGAATATCGTAATTTAGTTGAATCTTTAACACGTGTGGTGAATTTAGGCGTTAAAGAAAATTCAGATGGCTTATTCGAAGAAACGAAAGCTCAAACAGAATCAGAGCAAAAATTATTCGATATGTTAAAAACAGATTTCTCTACGGAGCGAGAAAAAGCATTAGATATGTTCATTAAATTGTCTGATCCAATTGCCGATTACTTCAACAACAATATGGTTAATGACGATAATGAAGCAATAAGAGAAAACAGATTGAAAACAATGAAATTTATTACGGATAAAGTATTGAAATTTATAGACCCAAGAGAGTTAAATAGTAAGTTTTAGAAAATTATACAAAGAAAGAAAGGAGTGATGTCAAATGTCAACATTTTTAGATCATGCTAAAGTAGAAGTCAAAGCAGGCAAGGGTGGCGATGGAATGGTCGCTTTCCGTAGAGAGAAATACGTTCCAGATGGTGGACCAGCCGGCGGAGATGGAGGTCAAGGTGGAGATGTTATCTTCATCGTAGATGAAGGATTAAGAACCTTAATGGATTTCCGTTATAACCGTCATTTTAAAGCCAAAAATGGTGAAAATGGAATGAGTAAGAGTAAATACGGTGCTGGAGCAGAAGATTTAATTATTAAAGTTCCACCTGGAACGATTGTTCGTGAAGCTTCCACAGGTCAGTTCATGGCCGATTTAGTTGACAATGGTCAAAAATTCACTGTCGCTAAAGGAGGACGTGGGGGTCGAGGTAACATTCGTTTTGCAACGCATAAAAACCCCGCACCTTCTATTGCAGAAAATGGTGAACCCGGAGAAGAATTAGAATTAGAACTTGAACTAAAAGTTCTTGCAGATGTTGCCTTAATTGGGTACCCAAGTGTGGGTAAATCAACATTACTTTCATTAATTAGTAATGCAAAACCAAAGATAGCTGACTATCAATTTACAACGCTAGTTCCGAACTTAGGTGTTGTACAACTAGCAAACCAACAAGAGTTTGTTGTCGCCGATATGCCAGGTTTAATCGAAGGAGCTTCTGAAGGTGTTGGATTAGGAATTCAATTCTTACGCCACATTGAAAGAACAAAAATTATGTTACATGTCATTGATATGGGAGCAGTACATGGTCGTGATCCTTTTGTTGATTTCACTGACATTATGGATGAATTAGAAGCATACAACGAGAGATTATTACTGAGACCGATGTTGATTGTCGCTAACAAAATGGACGAAGCAATCTCTGAGGAAAATCTTGAAATTTTTCAAGAAAAATTAAATGCTTATTATAGCGAACGTGAATTAGAAGTTCCAGAAATTTTCCCGATTAGCTCATGGCAAAATAAAGGTGTAGATCAGCTAATCAAGAAAACAGCTTCACTTGTTCAAAACGAAGAATTTATTCCACTTGAAGAAGAAGTTGAAGTCGAAGAAGCTTATTATACTTTAGAGCAAGAAGAAGCGCCTTTCGAAGTCGAACAAGTCGAAGAAGGCTTCTACCGAATTACGGGTGCTCAAATCGAAAAATTATTTGCGATGACGAATATGGCACATGATGAAAGTATTGCTCGTTTCCAAAGACAAATGCGTGGTATGGGAATTGATCAAGCTCTTCGTGATATTGGAGCTCAGACAGGAGATATTGTTGAGTTATCAACATTCCAGTTTGAGTTTATGGATTAGGTGATAGCATGTCACAAGAAACTAAGTCCAAAAAAAGATTAGATATCTTTGATGGTCTTAAAGGGCTATCAATTATCACAATTATTGTGTATTATTTTTTCCAGCATATATTACCCGGTGGATTTTTAGCGGTAAATATGTTCTTGTTAATCGCTGGTTTTTTTAACTTTAGACACTTTGTAAGTGCTAGCCAAAAAGGAATTAAAATAAATTACTTAAACTTTTATAAAAAAAGATTAAGTCGATTGTTTTTCCCAATGTTAGCCATGATTATAACAGCAAGTTCTTTTATCTTGTTATTTTCAAGAGGGTCTTTATTTAACCTTAGAAATATGGCTTTATCAGGACTTGCTTTCTTTAACAACTATTATCAAATCTTGAATGAACAGTCTTATTTCGTTCAAGCTGCAAACCCCAGTGCCTTCACGCATTTATGGTATGTGGGAATTTTAGGGCAGCTAATATTACTTACACCCTTATTAATATTGCTATTTTATTCTTGGCATAAGAAACAAACAACAACGGTGAATATGTTACTCATCGTTACTGTTGTATCAGCATTTTTAATGGGTTATTTATATAAAGATGGTGAAGACCCTACACGTATTTATTATAGTGTATTTACACGGGCGTTCTCTTATACAACAGGTGGGGTTGTTGGTTTAATATTACCGATGAATCTTACTGCGAAGCCAATTAAAGGTAAAATTAATTGGATCTTTAATGGGATAGGGACGTTAATTATGGTCTTGATGTTCTTTATGTGTAAATTTATGTACGGAACGCAACCCTTTGCTTATCGCTTTGGGATGAGTTTATTCACACTTTTAAGTGCCTTATTTATTCTTGTTTCCATTCACCCAAGTACGATTTGGAATAAGATATTAAGTTTTCCACTGCTTACCTTTATTGGTAAACGTAGCTACTCTTACTATTTATGGTTTTATCCTGTTTATTTAATTATTCCTAATATGATGCAAAATTTAGGTTTACCATCATGGGCAAACTATACAATTCAGTTTTTAATTATCGCGATACTTGCTGAAATCAGTTACCGATTATTTGAGCAAGTGACTATTAGTTTACCACTTGGACAAGACTTTAATATTAAGAAAACACGTCACCAATTAAGATATTTAAGATCTCATAAAGGGACTCTTTTAAACGTTAAAGTGATTACAGGTGCATATATTGTGATTTTCGTCATTGGTACGATTGGAATTTTTGCTGCACCTGAAGAAAGAGCTCAAACGGCAGAAGAATTGCAAACGATTATTGAAACGAACTCCCAAATAGCCGAAGACACACAGACAGAAGATACTGAAAATGTGAAAGTAGTTAACAATATTAAAGGCCTTGGCCAACAAGAAATGCTTTATGCCAATGGACTAGATATTACCTTTGTAGGAGACTCTACTTTATTAGCAGCAACAAAACAAATTCAAAATGCCTTCCCTAAAGCGGTCATTAACGGTGAAGTCGGACGTCAATTGTATAATAGTGTGTCGGTTGTTAATAGTTTAGATCAAAGTGGGTTACTGAAACCAACGGTTGTTACGATGATGGGATCAAATGGAACCTTTACAGAAGGCCAAATTAATGACTATATTGAAGCAATTGGGCCAGAACATGACATTTTCTTTGTAACATCAGATACAAAGCGTTCATGGGTGTCTGACGCTAATCAACAATTATTAGCAGCAGCTCAGCGATTCGGTAATGTTCATATTATTGATTGGGCAAGTTACTCAAACGACCAAGTCGGCTGGCAAAGAGAAGACGGTGCGCATCCAACTGAAGAAGGAGCACACGAATTATCAGTCTTTATTGCTAAAGAAATATATCGTCAAAGATAAAAAATTAGTTAATTGAGGAGTGTTGGTGGGGAGATTAACTCACTAACACTCTTTTTATGTTTAATAAGATAAATGTAAAGAAATTCTCAAAAAATTGTAGTAAAATATAATGTATTAATGAAAGGTAGTGACTATGGAAATATTATTTTTAGGAACTGGCGCTGGCGTTCCATCAAAAAGTCGTAATGTAAGTTCTTTAGTGTTAAAACTATTGAATGAATTGAATGAAACTTGGCTGTTTGATTGTGGAGAAGGAACTCAACATCAAATATTAAAAACAACATTAAAACCGGGTAAGGTTAAAAATATATTTATTACTCATATGCATGGAGATCATATATTCGGCTTACCAGGATTTTTAAGTAGTCGTTCGTTCCAAGGCGGAGATAACCAACCTATTACCATCTACGGACCTCCAGGTATTGAACAATACATTAATGCTTCATTGAAATATTCAAAATCAAATTTACTTTATAAAGTAAATATAGTTGAACTAGATCCGAAGGGTGGAGAAATTCAGTTAAATAAGGGATGGAAAGTTAAATACTTACCTCTACAACATAATATTTTGTCATTTGGTTATAGAATTGAAGAACCGAAATCCGATGGTGTGTTATTGGTTGAAAAACTTAAAGAATACAATATTCCAAACGGACCGATATTTGGGAAGTTAAAAAATGGAAAAACAGTCACTTTAGAAGATGGTACTAAACTGGACGGTAAAGATTTTGTTGGTGAAGTCAAACCAGGCAAAGTGATTGCAATCATTGGAGATACGAGACCCAATGCAAACATCGAGAAATTAGCCGAAGATGCTGATGTTCTTGTTCATGAAGGAACACATGCAAAAGGCGAGAATAAAATTGCCAATCGTTATTTCCATTCTACGGTCGAACAAGCGGCTCAAGTTGCTAAAGCATCAAATGTTAAGCAATTATATTTAAATCACATTAGCTCTAGATATTTAGGGGCAGATGTGAAACAATTAGAAAAAGATGCACGTTCGATATTCAAACATACAAAAGTTGCTTATGATTTAAATGAATTTGAAATATAATTGAAAGGGAGAGATTATGTTTCTAAAAAACAAGGTTGTTTTATTGACGGGTGCTTCAAGTGGAATTGGTAAAGCGATTGCTTTTGAATTGGCTAAAAAAGGTGCAAATCTTGTATTAGTATCTCGAAGAGAAGAAGTACTCTCTGAATTGGCAGATACATTAAAACGAGAATACGATATACAAACACTTGTACTAGCAAAAGATTTGTCTGAGGTAAAGGAAATTGAAGAAACGGTGGAAGAAACAATCAATGTTTTTGGTCATATAGATTTTTTGATTAATTCAAGTGGTATGGGTATATTTAAAAAAGCAGTAGATTTCACGTCAAAAGAAATTGATCAACTCTTTAAAATTAATACTTATGCGATGATTTATTTGTCCCAATTAGTAGCTAGAGAGATGATTATAAAAAATACGCCAGGACATATTTTATTCATTTCTTCCATAGCCGGAAAAATTGCAACACCAAGCTCAAGTGTATATTCTGCATCAAAGTTTGCTGTGATAGGCTACGCGAATAGTTTAAGATTGGAGTTAAAGCGGTTTGGTATTGATGTGACCACAATTAATCCTGGACCAGTCAAGACGGATTTTTTTAATTTCGATTCAAAATCTCAAGAGTATTATGACCGAATTAAGGCATTTGCATTAGATCCGCAAAAATTAGCGAGAGATGTGACTAAGCATTTAAAACCATCACGTCGTAAAAGAGAATTAAATCGTCCCCGTTATTATCATATTATTGATATACTATATAAAGTGTTTCCTAATATTGGAGATAAATTAGCAGGAGAAATGTTAAATTTCAAGGAGGATATTTAGATGAAAGAACAATGGAAAGTTATAGCGATTATTATGTTACTTATCTTAGTAGTCGTTTTTGCATTACAAAATACAAATGTTGTTGGAATTGATTTCTTTTTCACTCAATTTGAAGTATCGCTTGTCTTAGTTGTATTATTCAGTATTTTGGTTGGTGTTATCATTGGAATGATTGCATCAATGTCTGCGATTCAATCAAACAGAAAGAAAAATAAAGAGTTAGAAAAGCAATTATCAAAAGAGAAACATAATCATTCAAACACTGCAATTGAAAAAGATGCAACAATTTCTGAGTTACGCAGTAAGATTGAAGAACAAGAGCGTGTTTCACGTAATACAATTTCTGTAAAATCATATGAAAAACCAGAGTTAAATGAAGAAGTAGTTACTGATACAACAGAGGAAGTGTAATATTCGTGAAGTTCAATATGGCACAGTTTGATTGGCAAATCAGACCAGAGTTTAATAGAGACGCTTCCGAAAGTATTTTAAACAATAATGAAACAACATTTAGTTCAACTTTTTTACGACTATGTTCAATTAGAGGTATCACAAGCACAGAAGAGTTAATCGAAAAAACAAATCAAAAACCTCAACTATATCATGACCCATTTTTATTATTTGAGATGGACAAAACAATTGACCGTATTCAAACAGCGATTGAAGAGTTTGAACCAATATTAATCTATGGAGATTATGATGCAGACGGTATTACCAGCACATTGATAATGTATGAGACATTAGAGACGATCGGAGCCAATGTCCATTATTATTTACCAAACCGCTTAACGGACGGTTATGGACCGAATAAAGCACGTTGGAGTGAGTTGGTTGACGAATATGATATTCGATTAATCATTACTGTTGATAATGGTGTGGCTGGTTTTGAAGCTGTGGATGCAATGAATGATATAGGTGTGGATTGTATTATTACTGATCACCACGAATTGCAAAGTGAATTACCGAATGCCTATTCAATTATTCATCCTAAACATCCTTCAGGTCAATATCCTTTCCCAGAATTAAGTGGGGCTGGGGTTGCTTTAAAAGTGGTTAGTACCTTATTGGGTGAAGTACCCACAGAAGCTGTTGAATTGGCAGCCATCGGTACGGTTGCAGATATGGTGTCGTTAACGGATGAAAACCGAACGATTGTATTAAGTGGATTGACTCTCATTAAAGACTCAATGCGCGTTGGTTTACAATTATTATTACAAAATGAAAAAGTTAATTTAGATAACTTAACAAGTGAGACAATTGGCTTTATTATCGGCCCACGTTTGAATGCGGTAGGTAGATTAGGTGATCCGACGCCGGGCTTAGAGTTATTGAAAACATTAGATATATCTGAAGCGGAATCGTTATTAGAAATAGTGAATGAAAAGAATCGTGAAAGAAAATCCATCACCGAAAACATTACTAGAGAAATTGAAAATCGAATGGGTCAATACGACTCAATTCCAAATATTATTATTGAAGCAGATAAGGATTGGCCTGCCGGAGTCTTAGGGATTGCTGCAAGTCGTTTAGTTAAAAAATATCAAAGACCAGCGATTGTCTTTCAATATATAGAAGAGAAAAAACAATATAAAGGAAGTTCAAGAAGTGTGTCTAAGATAAATATCTTTGAAGAACTCGTTAAACAAAATGAGTACCTAACTTACTTCGGTGGTCATAGTCAAGCAGCAGGATTAACGATTGATGAAGAGAATTGGGAAGACTTTAAACAAAGCATTCACAAAAGCTTTGAACACTACACTGAATTACTAAACGAACCTGAGCCAATTGTTATCGATATGCCGTTAAGTGTGAATGAAATGACGATTGATTTTATTAATGAAGTGAACTTATTAGGACCTTTCGGTATGGATAATCCAAAACCGCAGTTTATGGTTAAAGATGCTCATATTAACACAATTAGATTTATTGGAGCAGATAAAAACCATGTTAAACTTGCCCTAAGCCAAACGGATAGCAAAGTCGAATTACAAGCCATTGGCTTTGGCAAAGCAGAGCAAGCTGAAGGCTTAGAGAACGGCAGTGTGATATCTGTCGTTGGAGAGTTAGATATTAATGAATGGAATGGGAACTGTCTTCCGCAGTTAATGCTGAAAGATATGGGAGTTAATGGCTCTCAGTGGTTAGATTACCGCTCAAGCAAGATTCACAAAGATTTATTAATTATAGATAAAGCTTTATATTTATTCTCTCATCAGCCGATTGCAGATTATATGTCCAAGCAATTGAACGGTGCAGCTGTTGTATTATATGAGAATGCATCAGAAGTTAATTTAGCCCAATATAATAACCTCATCGTAATGGAGCCGCCAATCCAATTACAACAATTGAAAGAGATAGTGAATACACAAGCTTGGTCGAAAGTCTATCTAGGATCATTTGTTCAGGAATCGAAATATATGGCAGGTATCCCTTCTCGAGAAGAGTTCGTTGATTTGTATAAATATATCTTTGCCAAGCAAGAATTTATGTACAAAACAGAATTTGAAAATATAACAAAAGCATTAAATATACACCCAGTTAAATTAAAAGGGATGTTTTTGATGTTTTTAGAAGCAGAATTTGTTACAATTAAGAATGGTCGGTTAGAGTTTAATAAAGAAGCAACAAATAATAAAATTGATCTACCTCACTTAAAGACTTTTATTCAATATGAAAATGAATATAAGTCAGAGGCTTTATTAAATTATCAGCCGTTAGACGCTATTAAAGATTATTTTGAAGGGAATTAAATAACTAAATGAACTTAAATGATTATATTGCTTCAATCGAAGATTATCCACAGGAAGGCGTAACGTTTCGTGATATTACACCATTAATGGCAAATGGACCTGCTTTTGCGCAAGCGACACAAGAAATTGTGGACTATGCAAGAGAAGTAGGAGCTGAAGTAGCTGTTGGACCTGAAGCACGTGGCTTTATTGTCGGTTGTCCTGTAGCTTACGCAATGGAAATTGGCTTTGCACCAGTTCGTAAAAAAGGGAAATTACCTCGTGAAATTATTGAAGTCGAATACGAACTTGAATACGGTACTGATTTATTAACGATGCATAAAGATGCTATTACACCTGGTCAAAAAGTTATCATAATCGATGATTTATTAGCAACAGGTGGTACGGTTAAAGCAACAATCGACTTAGTTGAAAAACTAGGCGGAGAAGTTGTAGGAATTGCATTCTTAATTGAATTGAAAGAATTAAATGGTAGAGAAAAAATTGAAGGTTATAACTATAAAGCTTTAATGCAATTCTAATATCTACTCTTTATTTTAAAATTCAAAAAAATCCGAACTCTTATTATAGTGTTCGGATTTCGTTTTAATTAATATATTTAAAATTCACGGTATAAGCTAACAACTTTACCTAATATTTTGACTGAGTTTAAAATAATGTCATCCATAGCATCATTTTCGGGACGTAGAATATAGTGATCAGATTGTTTGTAAAAAGTCTTACACGTTGCTTCGTCTTCATCAGTCATAGCAACAACGATGTCTCCGTTATTGGCAGAAGGTTGGCGACGAACTGTAATTAAATCACCATTGAGAATACCGGCATTGATCATACTTTCACCGTCAATTTGGAGCATGAATAAATCATTGCTATCAAAATGTTCTAAATTAGGTGGAATTGGATAGTAATCAACAGCCTCTTCAATCGCTAAGATAGGCGCACCGGCAGCAACGCGACCAAGCAAGGGAATATTCTTTCTTGAAATACCCAATGTTTCAAGCGCAATTGGTGTAAGCTCTAACGCACGTGTTTTACTTGCGTCACGGACTAAGTAACCTTTGCCTTCTAACCGAGAAAGATGACCATGAACAGTGGATGTAGAAGCTAATCCAACTTCTGCTCCAATTTCTCTGACAGTCGGAGGGTATCCATTAGAGTCAATTGCTTTATATATACAATCAAGTATATTTAATTGTTTTGCTGATATTGATTTCATAATTTCAACTCTTTCGTTTTTATTGTTTTTAGTATAGCATTTATAATACCGCTTAGCAAACAAATGTTCGTAGTAAAGGAGTGATTACATGTTAAGTAAAGATAAGATCAAACGCATCAACGAACTGTCTAAAAAGAACAAAGCAGGGACAATCACTGAAGAAGAAGCGATTGAAAGAAAAAAACTGCACAATGAATATATTCAAAGTATGAGAAATAGTATTGGTGCTCAAATTGAGGGAATTAAAGTCGTTGATCCTGAAGGGGAGGACTTAACTCCAAATAAAGTGAAAGAGATACAAAAAGAACGTGGCTTACATAATAGAGACAACAAATAATTTTCTCTAGTCAACACAATGATTATTTAGTATTATTGTATTACATGATGTTTAGAAGAGAGGTGTAGTTAAATGGCAACTTGGATATGGTTAGTTATCGTATTTATTGCATTAATTATTGGTTTTGTCGCTGGTTTCTTCCTATCAAGAAAGTATATGATGGATTATTTTAAGGAAAATCCACCGATTGACGAGAGAATGATTTCTCAAATGATGGCTCAAATGGGTCAAAAACCATCTAAAAAGAAAGTTCAACAAATTATGAACTCAATGAAACAGCGTTAATATAGCGTATGTAAAATAAGTATAAAAAGGGTTGATGGCATTTATGTGTTATCAACCCTTTTATTCAATGAAAAAATATTTATAAATTCAGAATACTAAAAGAGTATTAATGAATAAATGTTTTTGTTGTTTTCATGCCAATTCTCTGGAAATCCCAACTTTTTTGAATGACATTAATAGAAATAGAATTTTGTTTTTTCTCCAAATATTTAATTTTGTCTAGAAAAGAATTATGTAAATAAGCATATTCACTTCGATTAACAAAACATTGCAATATGATAAAAACGTTATATACATCATTTCTGGAGTGAAGATACCATTTATAGAATTCGATTTTCATGAACAAATGATAGGCAATTCTTTGCTATTTGATTTAACAAGGATATAGGCAAGCAATAAAATAATGTGTTAATTTGTCCGAAATCAATAAAGTTTAGGATAACCCATATTGGGAATCATTATAATTTTTTACATAATGTTTTATAGCATTATCCTTTTTTATGTCTGGTTTTCTTTTTTATTAAATTACAAAGATTTGAAATTAACCAGTCTAGTTTTGAATTTCTATTTTTTATTTAACTACTTAATTGTAAATAGGCGTATTTTATATTAGGATAATTATCGGCAAAACGATGAGCATTATATATTTAATATGATCTTCTGCATGATCTAACGGTTTAATCAGAGCATGGGTTATTGCTGTATCATATATGTGAAGTTGTGTTATTTCATCGAAAGGAGCATTGTTTTTATAAATATTAGTTTCATTGTCCATAAAGAACTTACTGTAATCATTAATGATATTATAATAGTTATTAGTCAGTAAAAATCGTTTTGCTCTTTTATAATCAATAATTTTTAAATTCCTATTATGGACAATGATGAGTTGTTCATCCAATGTTTTAAATGGTTTAATAAAAAAACCTCCATTCCTAAGAATGAAAGTTTCCGCGTTGGATCCCGTATTGTAACCAACACTATCTCTTTCTCCATTCTATTTTTTTTTAGATTTTTTTCAATTTCATAGAAAATAAATACGTAACATCTGATATCAATTAATTATTTTTTGTAACCATTTCTAATTAATTATGCATGACAATTTTAAAAGTGTTATAATACTAAGACTGTTCTCAATAGATAAGGTGCAAAAGATTTGCTTCATTAAATAGGCTATGGTATGTTTTATCCTACTAATAGCGGTTGTATCAAGGCTTTTTTAGTTAAAAGTTAAGTTTTTGAGAAGAAAATGATAGCTTTATTTTGAGAGGCAAAGGATATGGCGTGTCTCTCTTTTTTATATTTTAGGATGGGGTGAATTGTATGGATATGTTTGGAAAACTGGGTTGGTTTTTTAAACAAGAAAGAAAAGCGTATATTTTTGGAATATCAATGTTAATTCTATTGAGTGTGATGACTGCGCTTGTGCCAATGATTATTGGTATTATTATAGATAATATGACTGCAGGTACAATTACAGGAAGTCAATTGGTTATATGGAGTGTCATTCTGGTTGTTATTGCTATAGTTCAATATGCGATGCGTTACGTATGGCGTACGAAGATTTTTGGAACATCAGCAAAACTGGAAAAGATACTTAGAGCAAGATTGTTCAATCATTTTACACAAATGGATTCGATATTCTTTCAAAAATATCGTACTGGAGATTTGATGGCGAGAACGACAAATGACTTGAACTCGATTCGTATGGTTGCTGGAGGAGGAATTTTAACCTTAGTTGACTCTTTATCTCAAGGATTACTGACATTATTCATGATGTTTTTCTTTGTAGATTGGCGATTAACACTAGTGTCGATCATACCTATACCTTTGTTAACGATTTTAATTCGTTTTGTTGGTCGTAAACTTCACTATCACTCACGAAAATCTCAAGCAGCTTTTTCTTCGATGAACGATAAAGTTCAAGAGAGTGTTACGGGTATGAAAGTAATTAAAACGTTTGGTGAGGAAGAGTTAGATATTGAAGACTTTAAGAAAATGACGACAAACGTAGTTGATCGAAATCAAAAAGTTTATTTATTTGATGCTGCGTTTAGACCTACAAGTCAACTAATTATGGGTGCAGCTACGATTTTAGGTGTATTCTTTGGTGGTTTTCTAGTTTCACAAGGAGAAATTACTATTGGTTTATTAGTTGCTTTCATTAGTTATGTGGCTCGTTTACAGTGGCCGATGATTGCGATCGGGCGTTTGTTTAATATTTTAGAACGTGGTTCAGCAAGTTATGACCGTATTTTAGAAATTTTAAATGAAAAAAGTACGATTATTGAAGAACCGGATGCATTGAGTCAATCCATCTCAGGTGATATTCATATTGACATAGATGAATTTGCTTATCCAGATAATGATGACAAGGCTTCCTTACGTGATATTGATATTCACATCAAACAAGGGAATACACTTGGAATCGTTGGTCGTACTGGATCTGGTAAGACGTCATTATTTAAGTTGTTGTTACGTGATTATGACCAATTTAAAGGAGATATTACCTTCAATGGAATTTCGATTAAAGATTATCAATTAGATAGTTTATTAGCGAACATCGGTTACGTTCCTCAAGATAATTTCTTATTCTCTACGACTGTTCGTGATAATATTCGTTTTGCGAATATGGATACTACTAATGAAGAAGTTGAAGAAATTGCCAAAGTGACAAGAGTTCATGAGGACATATTAGGCTTTAGTGAAGGCTATGATACATTAGTAGGTGAACGTGGAGTGGCTTTATCTGGAGGACAAAAACAACGTATTTCTATGGCGAGAGCGATGTTAATTAATCCAGAATTATTGATATTGGATGATTCACTTTCTGCCGTAGACGCTAAGACTGAAGAAGCCATTCTAAATTCAATTAAAGAAACACGTGAAGACAAATCAACAATAATTTCTGCCCATCGTCTAAGTAGTGTGATGCATGCGGATGAGATTGTTGTGCTTGATGAAGGTCAAATTGTTGAGCGTGGAACACACGAGGAATTAATTAACAATAACGGTTGGTACCAAGAAATGTACGAACACCAACAATTAGAATTAAGTTCTGAAATGGAAGAGGTGTAATAATGGCAAGTAAAGGTCAACATGAATCAGCTTGGGCAAGAAAAATGTCCATGAGAGAGCAATTTACCGTAACGAAACGAATTTTTGCTTTCGCAAAACCATATTGGAAGACATTTTTTGTTGCTATCTTATTTACATCAGTCACAGTAGCTGTTTCTGTTATTATGCCAAGAGTAATTCAAACATTTATTGATGATCATTTGACACATCTCGACGTTACTGTACAAATAGCGACAACTTTTGCTTTAACTTATGGTTTCTTACTTCTATTACAAGGGGTATCGAATTATTTATCGACGTATTTATTCAATATGGCTGCTGAAAAGACAGTTGAAAACGTCCGAGATAAAATATTTACTAAAATAAATACTCTAGGAATGCGATACTTTGACCAAACTCCAGGCGGATCGATAGTTTCTCGCGTAACAAACGATACAGAAACATTGAAAAACTTTTGGAATACATTCTATGCACTGTTTGAAGGGGTCGTAACGGTCATTTCAGTATTCGTTGGGATGTATTTAATGAATCCAAGTATGGCATTGTTATTCTTAATCTTTGTTCCAATTATGATTGGAATTATTTGGTATTATCAAAGTTATAGTTCACAAGTATATCGCTCAATGCGTGAGAATCTAAGTCGATTAAATACTAAAATTAATGAGTCTATTCTTGGGATGAATGTTATTCAACATTTCCGTCAAGAGAAACGAATTATTAATGAATTTGATGACCAAAATGAAAAACATTTTGATGCGCGCTATGAAATGGTAAAAATGAATGCACTTCTATTAATGAGTGTTATTAGTTTACTAGAAGGATTATCCTTAGCTTTAGTGATCTACTTCTTAGGTAGACAATACTTAAATGGTATATTAGAAGTAGGTGTGATTTATGCATTTGTTCAATATAGTTCACAATTCTTTAGACCAATGGGAATGATGATGGATAGTTTAAGTTTACTTCAAGATGGGGTAGTATCAAGTTCACGTATTCTGCGTGTATTGGATCATGAGGAATATGTGCCGGAGCAAATTGTTCATGAAGACGCTGAAATCAAAGATGCAAAAATTGAATTTAAAAACTTAACATTCTCTTATGATGGAAATCAAAATGTATTAAACAATATTAGTTTTACAGTTAATCCAGGAGAAACGGTTGCGATTGTCGGACATACCGGAAGTGGTAAGAGTTCAATTATTAATGTCTTAATGCGATTTTATGAGTTTCAATCAGGAGATGTTTTAATTGACGGGCATAGTATTCGTGAGTTTCCTTATGAAGAATTAAGAAAAGATATCGGGTTAGTTCTTCAAGATTCTTTCTTATTCTATGGTGATGTGAATCGAAATATTCGTTTGTTAGACCATTCAATATCAGATCGAATGATTCGGGAAGCGGCACACTTTGTAAATGCTAATTTGTTTATTGAAAAACATTCAGATGGCTATGAGCACCGAGTTATTGAACGAGGAGCTAGTTATTCAAGTGGTGAAAAACAATTAATTTCATTCGCTAGAACGATGGCACGAGATCCAAAGATTTTAATACTTGATGAAGCGACAGCTAACATTGATACGGAAACAGAAGAGTATATTCAAGCAAGTTTGGCGAAGATGCGTCAGAACCGAACAACCATTGCGATTGCTCACCGACTAAGTACGATTAGAGATGCCAATCAAATTATTGTTCTTGATAAAGGTAACATTATCGAACAAGGGAATCATGATGAATTGATTGAGAAAAAAGGGACATACTATCAAATGTATCGACTACAGACTAAAAACTAAAAAATTAAGACATCTAGCTGCCTTCAAATTAGAAGGAAAGTTAGATGTCTTTTTATTAGTCTTTTTTACTTGGGATATATTCGTAATCAGGATCCAATTGCTTGTCTAATTTATCGAAAGCCTCTGCAATCGCAAGATCAATTTGTTTCAGTTCTTCTCGAGTATATTTTTTAGAATCATCGAAAGAAATAGGTTCGCCAATGGCTACTTTTGCTTTCTTACGGAAGAAAAATTCTTTCGCATTCATTGGCGGTTGCAAAGCAATTGGAACAATATCCTTCTTACTCAGCCTTTGGATAAAGGCAGTTCCACCTTTTACTTCAGTGGAGTAGCGTGAGCCTGTAGGGAAAATTCCTAGATGTTTATTCTCTTCGTTCATGACCTCAACACCACGACGAAGTGACTTCGGTGATGGTTTTTCTCTTTTGACTGGGAAAACATTTAATTTCGGCAACAAATAGCGGAAGATTTTATTCTTAAATAAAGTATCTTTAGCCATGAAAGCAATTTCAGTTGGCTCAACAACCATAGCTAAGATAATAGGGTCTAACCAGTGACGGTGGGTTGATGCAATAATTGCGACATCTTTTGATAAATTTTCCTGGCCAACGACATAGGGTTTCCCATTAAAAATGTATACAATGTATTTGACTATAAATAATAAAAATGAATAGAGATTCATTACTAACGACCTTTCTATTAAAAAATATGATAAAATTACTATATTCTCAGGTTGGGTTAAAGGAGTTTTTTATGAAGAAAATCATTCACAAAATAACATTATTAATTTGCGTTCATTGTATTATACCAATAATTTCAGTAGCTTCTCAAGATGAATATGAACTTTTGTCAATTCATCCAAGTGATTCGACAGCGTTCACACAAGGCTTTGAATTAAATGAAGCAGGCGAATTATTGCTAGGAACAGGTTTGTACGGTGAATCAAAGATAGGTTATTTAGATTTAGACACAGGTCATTATGATGTCGTTGATCAATTAGATAAAGAATTGTTCGGGGAAGGTCTGACAGTTACTTCAGATGCAATGTGGCAACTGACATGGCGTAGTGGCGTGGCATTTAAAAGAGATAAAGATACTTTAAAAATAATTGATACCGTAGATTATGAAGGCGAAGGCTGGGGATTAGCTTATGACGACCAAGAAGATGTCATTTGGATGTCAGATGGAACGAGTGTCCTTGAACAAAGAGATCCTAGCACCTTTGAAGTGATTGATACAATTGATGTGACTTATAATGATCAATTAATAGAAGAAATCAATGAGTTGGAATTTGCTAACGGATATATTTATGCAAATGTATGGTATACTAATGAAATCATTGTCATCGATCCAAAAACGGGTATCGTAACATATAAGTATGACCTGACTGAAGTTCTCGAAGAGAATTTGACAGACCAAGAGTTGGATGAAGTAGACTCCCTTAATGGAATTGCTCATATTGAAGGCAATCAGTTTTATATTACGGGGAAACTGTATCCGGTTATTTTTGAGATAGAATTAAAGCATTAATAGAAAGGAAATATTATGACAGAACCAGCAATTAGATACGAATTAATTAAAGAAGAGAAAAATACAGGCGCGCGATTAGGTATTTTACATACACCTCATGGAAGTTTTGAAACACCCATATATATGCCCGTTGGTACATTGGCAACGGTCAAAGGTTTATCACCGGAAGAATTAAAAGATATGGGTGCAGAAATTGTCTTAAGTAACACATATCATCTTTGGTTAAGACCTGGAGAAGAGATTGTTGAAGAGGCAGGGGGCTTACACAAGTTCATGAACTGGGACCGTGGAGTCTTAACAGATTCTGGTGGTTTCCAAGTTTTCTCACTGAGTGATATGCGAAAAATTGAAGAAGAGGGCGTGCATTTTAGAAATCATATTAGTGGAGAGAAATTATTCTTAACACCTGAAAAAGCAATTCAAATCGAAAATGCTCTTGGAGCAGATATTATTATGAGTTTCGACGAATGTCCGGACTTCCATCACAGTTATGACTATGTTAAAAATTCGATTAACCGAACAACTCGTTGGGCTGAGCGTGGACTTAAAGCACATCAACGACCAGAAGACCAAGCTTTATTCGGTATCGTTCAAGGTGCGGGTTATAAAGATTTACGTATTCAACACGCTAGAGATCTTGTATCACTTGATTTCCCTGGATATTCTATTGGTGGATTATCTGTAGGTGAAACAAAAGAGGAAATGAATAGTGTCTTAGATTATTTAACTCCAGAATTACCTAAAGATAAACCTCGTTACTTAATGGGAGTTGGCTCACCGGATGCTTTAATTGACGGTGTTATACGTGGGGTTGATATGTTTGACTGTGTTCTTGCAACACGTATCGCAAGAAACGGAACTTGTATGACAAGTAATGGACGTTTAGTTGTGAAAAACGCTCAGTATGCTCGCGATTTCAGACCGATTGATGAGAATTGTGATTGCTATACTTGCCGCAATTATACGCGTGCTTATGTAAGACATTTAATTAAGACAGATGAATTGTTTGGCATGCGATTAGCGTCGATTCATAATGTTTACTTTTTATTAGAATTAATGCGAAATGTTAGAAAAGCGATCATGGACGACCAATTACTTGAATTTAGAGAAGATTTCTTCGAAAAATACGGATATAACAAACCGAACGCAAAAAACTTCTAGATAGTGGCTAATTGTCTGAATTTTTGATACACTGTCTTTATGCTTAAAAAATGAAAGGATGACAAACGTTAATGGAATTTATTCTAAGTTTTATGCCGTTTATAGCTTTATTCGCAGTAATGTACTTCATGCTAATAAGACCACAAAAGAAACAGGCACAGAAAAAACAAGAGATGTTAAATGACATGAAACCAGGTGACGCAGTAGTGACTATCGGAGGGCTTCATGGTGTTGTAGATGAAGTGAGCCAAAGTAGTCAAACAGTCGTACTTGATTGTGAAGGTGTATATTTAACATTTACATTAGGTGCTATTGCAACTGTTACTCAAGGTGGTAATATTGTAAATCGTCAAGACGAAATTGAAGTAGCGAACGATATTGCTCACGAAGAAAATCGAGAAGACATTGCTGAAGAAAGCGATGAAACTGAAAGCACTCTTTAATTTCAATAAAGCTCTAAGAATTCCTGTATAAGGGATTTCTTGGAGCATTTTTTTGTCAATAAATAAAGTTATCTTCAAATGATACTTAAACATTAGAGATTGATTTTACGAACAAGTGTTTGTATAATATATACAATAAAGTGAGGTGAGTTGCGTGCAATATGGTATTTTATCTTTTGATGAAGTTGAACCCGATATATCAAGAAAAATTCTCCATGTCGACATGGATGCCTTTTATGCCAGTGTTGAAGTGAGAGATAACCCTAAATTAAAGAATAAGCCTGTTGTTATAGCAAAGCATCCCAAACTTACCGGTGGACGAGGGATTGTATCAACCTGTAATTACGAAGCAAGAAAGTATGGCATTCACTCTGCAATGTCTGCTCAAGAAGCCTATATGCGTTGTCCTAAAGCTGTCTTTATCCAAGGAGATTTAAATTACTATCGTGAAATATCGATGCAAATTAGAGAAATCTTTAATGAATATACGGATTTAATTGAGCCTGTATCCCTAGATGAGGCTTATTTGGATGTAACGAATAATAAAAAGAATATGAAGAGTGCGACAATCATGGCTATGGAGATAAAGGAAGAAGTTTACCGCCGAACGCGTTTAACTTGTTCTGTGGGGATTTCTTATAATAAATTCATCGCAAAAATTGCCTCAGACTATAATAAACCTAACGGAATCACCTTAGTTGAACCCAAAGATGCTGTTCAATTCTTAAAAGAATTAAGTATCGATAAATTTCATGGAGTAGGGAAGAAGTCACTCCCGAATTTCCATGATATGGGAATTTTTACTGGGAAAGATTTATACGAAAAGTCACTCGATGAATTAATTGATAACTTTGGTAAAATGGGCTATTCCTTATATTTTAAAGTGCGAGGCGTTCATAATACACCTGTGAATAATAAGCGCGAACGAAAATCAATTGGAAGAGAAAGAACCTTCTCGGTATTTCTTGAATTAGAGTCTCAAGTAGTAGATAATATAGTTAAATTGATACACCAGGTGGACAATCGACATCATATTTCTGATATGAGAGCACATACGATTACTTTGAAAATTCGATACGATAATTTTGAGACAATTACTCGACAAATTCAATCCATTGAAACGATTGAATCTCTTGAAAAAAGTATAGAATTAGCTAAGGAAATTTGGAAAGAGCATGGACATCTTGACCGGACCATTCGATTATTAGGTGTGACTTTTTCAAATTTCGACCACCCTTTATATACATCAATTAAACTTGACTTAGACTAGGAGAATAAATATATGGCATTATTTAGTAATTCAATTTTTCAAGCACTCATTGCAGGGATATTTACTTGGCTTTGTACATTATTTGGCTCTTCTTTTGTTTTTCTTTTTAAAGAAGTGAATGATCGCTTTTTAGCAATTATGCAAGGATTTGCAGCAGGAGTGATGATCGCAGCATCTTTTTGGTCGTTACTAGCACCTGCGTTAGAATATGCTGAATCTAGCTCATCATCGTTACCGGCTTGGTTACCCGTAGCAGTAGGCTTTGTGGTTGGAGGTTTATTTTTAAGACTCCTTGACTACACAGTTCCGCATACGCATTTATCTGAAGACCATGGAGACTCAGATAATAGAAAATTATCGAAGACAATGATGTTATTCTTAGCCGTAACCATACATAATATTCCAGAAGGACTCGCCTTAGGTGTTGCCTTTGCGGCAGCAGGCGTTGGTAATGGTGGAGCAACTTTAACTGGAGCCATTGCATTAGCTATTGGTATCGGTTTACAAAATATACCTGAAGGATCAGCTTTATCATTACCATTATATGCAGATGGAAGAACGAAACGAAAAGCGTTTCAAATGGGACAGTTATCAGCGGTTGTTGAACCAGTTTCAGCTGTTATTGGGGCAGCAGCCGTTCTAGTTGTTCAAGAAATATTACCTTATGCACTTGCTTTCGCAGCTGGATCAATGATCTTTGTGGTTGTTGAGCAATTAATTCCTGAATCACAATCCTCTAACCATACGGATGAAGCAACTTTAGCATTAATTGGTGGTTTTATCCTAATGATGATATTAGATGTGGCCTTAGGTTAATAATTATTTTCAATCTGTAATTAAACTGTTATACTGTAATTATCGATTCACAGTATAACAGTTTTTTATTTATCTGGAGGGATTTAGTGACTACTAAGCATAATCAAATACTACAATATATTGAAACACTTCCCATTGGCAAAAAAATATCCGTTCGAGGAATCGCCAAGCATTTAAATATGAGTGAAGGAACGGCTTACCGAGCAATTAAAGATGCTGAAACACTGGGTATTGTCTCAACAATCGAGAGAGTTGGAACAATACGTATTGAGAAGAAATCAAAGTTTTTACCAGAAATGTTACGCTTTAATGAAATGGTTTCAATAATCGAAGGAACTGTTCTAGGTGGGGAAGAAGGTTTAGATCGTCACCTTAATAAATTCATTATTGGTGCAATGCAAGAAAATGACGTTAAAAAATACTTTGTACCTAATTCACTCATCATCGTGGGAAACAGGGAAGAAGTTCAACAATTGGCGTTAGAGAATGATGTTGCTGTCCTTATTACAGGTGGCTTTGATACGAGTGATAAGATCGTGGAACTTGCTAACGAGAAGAAATTACCAGTTATTTCGACGCCTTTTGATTCATTTACAGTGGCGACGATTATTAACCGTTCTATGGCAGACCAAGAAATAAAGAAAGAAATTATGACTATTGCCGATATCTTTACGCCGATTGATCAAACACCTGCATTAACGGCTCAAGATACTGTGAACACATTCTACGAGCTTTCACGTAAATCTGGACTTTCACGCTTTCCAGTCCATCATAACAGCCGTTTGATCGGAGTTGTGACGGCGAAAGACCTCATAGGGAAATCTGAATCAGTCCTAATTGAAAGAGTCATGACTAAAGATTTAGTGACTGTTCAAAAACACATGACTGTCGCAAGCGTCTCACAACTGATGGTGCGTGAAGATATTGAGATGATTCCTGTTATAGAAGATAATATGGAATTATTAGGCGTTGTCTCACGTCAAGATATTATGCGTGGTATTCAAATGATTCAAAAGCAACCACAAATTGTGAATACTTTTGAAGATGATATTATTATGCATATTGAAGAATATATCTTAAAGACACAAGAACATAAGTATGACTACCGCGTTGTCGTCCAGCCACAAATGTTAAACAGTTTAGGAACGATTTCTTATGGTGTTCTTTGTGAATTAATTTCGCATTCTGCTTATCAAAAATTTTATGACACAACAAATCAAAATCATATTATTGAAAAGATTGATTTGCATTATTTCAAATTAATTCAAATGGGGAATTTAATTCAGTTTAAAGCTGATATTTTCAATCAAAATAGACGAACAGCCCTAATTGAGGTCAATGTTTTCCACGAGAATTCTTTAGTTGCAAAAGCAATTATTACGGCCCAAGTTATTGAAACAAAGTAAATGAGTTATAGAAGGGATAGACTATGTATTTAGAAACTGAGAAAGTACAAGAATTATTAACATACATTAAAAAACATGACACAATTATTATTCATCGACATGTGAGACCCGATCCTGATGCATTTGGTTCACAGCTTGGCTTAAAGTATCTAATTAAGAATGCTTTTGAGAACAAAAAAGTGCTAGCAGCTGGAACGATGTCAAAAGGGTTATCTTGGATGGGTGACATGGACGAGATTGCAGATTCAGATTATGAGGATGCCTTAGTCATTGTTGTTGATACAGCCAATTATCCTAGAATTGAAGATAAGCGGTATAATAAAGGGGCAAAACTTGTAAAAATAGACCATCATCCTGATGTGGATAGTTATGGAGATTTAGAGATGGTTTATACAAAAGCAAGTTCATGTAGTGAAATTATCGCAAATATTTCACTTGAATTGGCAGAGGCGTTACCTCTAACAAAAGAGGCTGCCTTTATGCTATATGCTGGCATTGTCGGGGATACTGGACGTTTTCAATATGATTCGACAAGTGCAACAACACTAACAACAGCAGCGGAGTTACTTAAACAAGGGATTGATCACTTTATTATCAATGACCGATTCAATACAAAATCAATGGAACAAGCGAAATTCCAAGGCTTTGTCTTAGACCAATTAGAAATTACAGACAATGGTGTGGCTCACATCTTAATTAATCAAGCTGATTTAAAACGTTACGGAATTACTGAAGAAGAGTCGAATGTCGCTATCGGAATTCCAGGGAGTATAATGGGTGTAAATACTTGGGCTTTATTCATCGAACAAGAAGGTAGCCATCCATATTGGAGAGTTCGTGTGCGGTCAAAAGGACCAGCAATCAATGAAATAGCGGCTAAATACCATGGTGGAGGTCATCCTAAAGCAAGTGGTGCCTCGGTCTATAGCAAAGAGGAAATGAGTCAATTATTAGAGGATTTAGAGCAAGCAGCGCAAGCATATTTAGATAATATAAGTGAATAGAGAAAAGACCAAGTTGATTTTGAGTCAACTTGGTCTTTTACTTTGTATTTTATTTAATCAAACCAGTCAAAGCCTTGTTTATTAATGAGATCATCAGCAGCTTTTGGCCCACTAGACATCGCTGGATAGTTGGGAAAATCAGGTTTCGGTGCCTCTTTCCATAAGCGCTGAATATTATCAACAAATTTCCAATCATGTGCAACTTCAAGCCAGTGATTAAAGTTATTTAAATTCCCTTGAATACATGCTAAGATTAAACGCTCGTAATCTGCAGGCATTGCGTTAATTTCTTTCTCATCTGGTGAGTATGACAATTCAATTTGTTTTAGTTCATTTGTATAACCGATGGTTTCTTGATTTAAATAAAGTCGATAAGCTAGGTCTGGATTAATTTCGATCATTAATCTATTGCCAGGCACACCTTCTTTAGTTGCTTTAAATTGAACATGAATCGTTGTATATTTTCCATTTAGTCGCTTTCCAGAGCGAATAAAGAATGGTGTACCTTCCCATTCTGGTAAATCAATTAAAACTTTGGCTGCGAAATATGTTTCAGTGGTTGACTCTGCATCTACCTTATCTTCATCACGGTATGCTTTGTACTCATTGGATTCGCTCGCACCATATTGGCCTCGAACGACATTTTCTTGTAATTCAGCAACAGAATCATATTGATGTAGATTTTTTAAGATATGAATTTTTTCTTGACGAATCGACTCAGGCTCATCGTCCTTTGGTTCATTCATAGCAACTAATGAAAGCATTTGAAGTGCATGATTTTGTATCATGTCTTTAGATACACCACTATTTTCATAGTAGTCACCACGATCTTCAACACCAACTTCTTCAGCAAGCGTAATTTGAACATGGTCAATATTCTCTTTATTCCAAATTGACTTTAACATGATGTTACTAAAGCGTAAATTTAGGAGAGACTTAACAAAACCTTTTCCTAAATAATGGTCAATACGGTAAATTTCATTTTCTTCAAATGAAACTTGAAGTTGTTCCTGTAATTCATTGGCTGAATTAAGGTCATTTCCGAATGGTTTTTCGATAATTAATCGGTTATAACCTTGTTCCGTAGCTAAGCCAGAACCTTTAATATGCTGCGTAATTATAGGGAATAGACTAGGCGAGAGCGAGATATAGAAGATTCGATTCCCTTTTGTTTGATACATTTCCTCTAACTCTAAAGCTAATTCTTGTAAATTATGATACTCATCTACATCATTCACATCGTGTGATTGATAATAGAAGTGTGATGCAAATTCTTCAGCATGTGCTTGGTCATCAATTTCATCTTTAATACTGTTTAGGACTACCTCACGCAAATAATCGTCTGTCCAAGGACGACGAGCAGTTCCTATTAAGGCAAAATGTTCCGATATATAATTGTTTTTGTATAATCGATATATTGCTAGATATAACTTACGGGCAGCTAAATCACCCGTAGCTCCGAACAATGTAATGAGTAAACGATGTTTTTCCATGAAATCCCTCCATCTTTAACAACCAATATTATAGCTTAAAAATGACCTAGTTACAATTTAAGGAGACAAAAATCTAATAATCTGTTCATTTTATTTTAATATTACTTTGGTTTGTTTTTCTTTACCGATACTTGTATAATTTGACATGTTAGTAAAAAGTACAGTGAAAGGAGATTATTATGAAATTATTTAAAGAATTACCATTGAAACAATTTATTCAAGATGCGTTATTAGATATTCACTTTGAAACTTTAACGCCAGTTCAAGAAGAAGTGATTCCACAAGCTTTAGATGGACAAAGTTTAATTGTTCAATCCCAAACCGGCTCAGGAAAAACACATAGTTTTTTAGTGCCCATCTTAAACCAAATTGATCCAGATGCAAATGAAGTCCAAGCAGTAGTTACTGCACCAAGTAGAGAATTAGCAGAACAATTGTATAATGTAGCAATTCAAATTGCTGAGTTTTCAGAAAAACCAATCAAAGTCGTGCGTTATATTGGAGGTACTGATAAGCAACGCCAACTTGAAAAATTACAAAATAATGAACAACCTCAATTAGTTATTGGTACTCCGGGGAGAATTTTCGACTTAATGTCTGAAAATGCACTTTGGGTTCAATCAACCAAAACATTCGTTGTTGATGAAGCTGACATGACAATGGATTTAGGATTTTTATCGATAATAGACGAGATTGCCTCAAGAATGCCGGAAGAATTACAAATCATGGTTTTCTCAGCAACAATCCCTCAAACATTAGAAGTGTTCTTAAATAAATATATGACGGCACCAAAAATAATCGAAATCGATAATCAAGGTGTAATCGCTGATATGATTGAGAATTACTTAATCTATACGCGGGGCAGAGATAGAGCGGAGATAGCTTATTCCTTACTAACAATGGGTGAGCCATACTTAGCACTGATCTTCTGTAACACAAAGCAATATGCCGATGAAGTCAGTCATTTCTTAAAAAATAAGGGACTAAAAGTAGCGACGATTCATGGCGGACTGACACCTAGAGAACGTAAAAGAGTAATGCGACAAATTCGTGATCTAGAATTCCAATATGTAGTCGCGACAGATTTAGCTGCCCGTGGTATTGATATTCCAGGAACGTCTATGGTTATTAATATGGAAATTCCTACTGAATTAGATTTCTTTATCCACCGAGTTGGTCGTACCGGACGTAACAATATTAAAGGTGTTGCTTATACTTTAATTGAGCCTGACAATGAACGTGACATTCATACTTTAGAGAAAAAAGGGATTGAATTTGAGTACGTTGACATTGTAAAAGATGAAATTAGAGAAGTTAAAGCTAGAAATGCTCGTGCAAAACGTGAAGACAAAAAGAAAAATGAAGATACTGTGATTAAAGGTATGATTCAACGTAATAAAAAACGTAAAGTAAAACCAGGCTATAAGAAAAAATTAGATCGACAAATCCAATCCCACAAACGAACACAAGCACGTCAAAATAAGCGCAAGAAATAACAAAAAACCAGCTTTCCAATTTTAATGGAAGCTGGTTTTAATTTTGTTAATATTATTTTTCATCATCGTCATCATCATTGTCATCGTTGTCTTGACTATCAGTATCATCTTTAAAGTTTAAATCGATTGTATTGATTTCATCAAGGTTATTCATAATAGTATGAATAAATTTAGTGTGGTTTTTAAAAGCAAGATACAATAGGAATAAAGTAATAGCAGCTAAAGTAAACTGTGTTGGGACGAATCCCGGAATCAGTATAGACATTAACTCCAGTAATAAAATTGGCACAAATGAGATTACAACTGTTAACTTCAGTCTTGCTTTGAAATTAATGGCTCTAGTCAGTCGAACATTAAAGAAACCAGCCATAATACTGATTAATATAATTTGGAACCAGTAAACGAAGAAAGCAGTCACTAGCATTACTACAAACATCATTGTATTAATTGAAAATGATTCTTCAACAATATAATTTAAGAATAATTCAAAGCGATGATTGTTTGCAAACAGATAATCATAACCTGGAATTTCTTGAACAACCTCACCAACAGTTAGAAAGGCGTAATCCTCAATAATAAAGATCCCAATAGGGGATTTAGGCATCAACATTTCTCTTTGTTCAGCTGGAATTTCAGTTTCAAAGCCCATTTCTGTATTGATTGAATCATCAATGACGATTTGCACTGAATCGGATTGATAATAGAGTGGTTTTTCTCCTTCAGCTATATTCAAAGTTCCTTCTGATAAAGAATACTCTGGAATATACTCAACAGCGTTAGAGAAGTCATCTGAAATTTGTGAAAAAACTGGAATAATATTAACGAACATCGCTAGTGTCATTGCTAATATCGAACCAAAAGCAACCAAATGAATATATTTCCACGGCATATTTATCGATTCAATATAATAGCGAGGGTTCTTTAACCCTAGTTTAAGTAAATTAAATATTTTCTTCATTGAACCGTCCTTTACTAATTAAATTCATTAATTTATCTTACCAAAGTCAATTGAATTATCAAGTAAATTTATGACTTTGCATTTCTTTCAATAGTAACTTATTTATATTAAATCAATGTGTACTCAAGTTATTTATGTATGATCTGAATTTAGTCAGTTTCCACGCTGATATTTTTTTGAGAGGTCTTTTTATCCCAATAAATAATACCTACTAAACTGATTATACCAATCAAGCTCAATATGCCTCCAAAGACAATCGAACGAGGGAAGTAAGTTAATTCAACATTATGTTGACCACTCGTCATAGGTATTGCCATTAAAGTATCACTTAATACACTTACCGGTTCAACACTTGTGCCATCCACAGTTATGTCCCAAGCTGCATCATAAGGGATTGTGAATAAGACATAAGCGTCATCTTGTTCAATGGTAATATTTCCTTTGATGTGATTGTGACTAGACTGGATCACATTAAACTTATTATCTTCTTTAGTATCCATCATCTTTTCATAACGCTCTAAGTCAAATTCGTATAATTCAAGTAAATTCGCTTGCAATTCTTCTTCCTCAAGCTCTACATCAAAGTATTGATCTTCAAGAACAGTGTCATAACTGGCGTTGTAAACTTGACGTCTTCTAAAAGGCGAATAGAATCGATAATGATTAGAGTTTAGATCAAAGGAAACATTCTTACTTGAGAACTGACTTGGTATACTAAAGTAGTATGGGTTTCGATTAGTTGTTTCAAAATGCCAACGAATTCTCGGTGTTTGCGCATCGTTATCGGTTGTATCAACATAAGTATAATAATCTCCATCTCCGGTATCCGCTACTTCGACATTTTCATAAGTGACATCCGTAAAGTCATGCTCTGTAAAGTAGGGAGCGCCATTACCGTTATAATCTATAAGACTTAATAATAATTCTTGGTTTTCAATGGGTCTATGGGATGTAAATTCAATTCCATCATTGGCAATATCTGAACTCACTTCCATGCCAATACCAAAGTTTCTTTCGTTTTCGTAAACTTTTACCCTTGAATATTGAGTCGAGATAGGGTGGAATTCCATATCTAAATCAGTGGCTTCTGGATATAAGACATAACCTTCGTCCGCTGTGTGTTCGCTCGAATTCGTCGTTGGGGCTAAGAAATAACGAATATTAAAGAAATCATCTAAGAATAGCGTGCCGTTAGTATAGGTTGCAAAGCCATTACCATCAGGTAAGCCAAGATAACCATATAACTCAGGGACATGCGCTTCGATGGTAGAGCCAAAGTGATCCATACCACTATAGTGTGTATACATCGCTTCGTTTTTAGTACGCATAAATGTTTTGTTTATTCGATAGAAATCATTATTTGGATGACGTAAACCAGCTAAACTTTGGTTAAGTGTTTCAGTATAATCTTCAAATTTCGATTGTTGAACATAATTAATATCTGACATAATAATATACGCATTAATGAATAGTTCGCTAAAGACAAATATTAACAGTATAGAGTTTAGAATGATTTTTTTAGGTTTTTCTAATTGAATAATTATGACAAAGGCCAAGAAGAAAGCCAGAGAAATAAAGATGTTAATATCATTTAAGAAAGTATATTCATCAATCCATAAATAATAACCAGAGAATAAAGCCATCGCAACAATGGCAGTAATTAATACACCAAGCGGGAAACGCTTTGGTTGGTTCTTAAAGGCTTTAATGGCCATTACAAGTAGAAAGAAACTTGTTGTGAACGAGAATCTAAAGTGATACCAAATTGGGAATTGTCCGCCATGCCAAAGTTTATTAAATAAATCAAATCTAAAAGAAAGTGCAAACACTGTAAAAATCAATATCGCAACGATTTTTTCAGACAATTTAATTTTTTTATTAATAAAGAAAAGACCTACAAAGAAGATAACTAACATCCCAGCATAGATATTAGGAGAACCTGAAGACATTTCATCAAAGTTGAAACTACCAACGAATAGTTTTGACGCAATATCTTGAAGTGTATGAGCAACTTCCCAATCTAACTCAAATTCCAAGTAACTTCCTTTGTTTTGGGTTAGAGAGTAATAGGTCGGAATAAGGGTAATTCCAGCTATTAAAGCTGCGATGATTGAATGAATTCCAAATCGGAAGTATGAGACAATCGTTTCCTTAATATTGAATGCAGTTTGTTTTTCGACGATGACAAAGAGTGCATATATTGCTAAGAAAAGACAAATCATATAACCGATATAATAATTCGCAATTAACATAATTGCTAACGAACTAACATAAAGAAAGCGACTCTGTCCACTTATTAATTGATCCAAACCTAAGGCAATAAGCGGTAATAATACTAAGCCATCTAACCACATTATATTTAACTGATACACGATGGTATAACTCATGAAAGTATAGGATAAGCTAAAAATGATTGATGGGAGCGTACTTAAGTCATATTTCTGACGTGAGAAGTACATAAATGTTAAGCTACTTGCCAGTAATTTGAGGTAAGTAATTATCGTTACTGCTATTTCAAAGTTTGACTCGTTAAATAATAAAAAAATCAAATTAAAGGGACTCATCAAGTAGTATGCCCATAAACCTATCATTTCTCCACCGATCGCTTTTTCAAAGCTGTAAAGGAGCATTTCAGGCGAATGGGTAAAAGTTTCTTTATACATACTAAAGAAATCAATATATTGTTGACCTAAATCAACAGTAAGCATTGTATCTTTACCAAAAGGCGCAAATTGAAAAATTATTGCAAGCCCGATAAAGAAAATCGATACAAATAAAGTATTTAATAAATACGGTTTCAGTTTATTTATCATTTTGTGTCTCCTAACGAAATTAATAATCCTATCATATATTAACAAAGAAAAATTTGGTAATCATCTATTTAGTGTGTAAAATTTATGAAGATAAATTAAAGATTGATGTTAATCTTTGGGTTTGATACAATTTTGATTAATTGTTTGATATAATAATCAGGTGAATTTAAACTATTTAGAGGGGAGAAGATAAATGGCACGTTACAAAATAAAGCAAAAGAAAACACGTTCGCATATACCTGGACGATTGAATCTCTTGTTTTTTATTTCGTTTTTGGTGTTTACTGTGTTATTTATTCGATTAGGATATATTCAATTATATAGTGGTGAACGTTACTCCAATATGGTAGAACGAACCGAATCAACGTTATCAACTGGTTCAGTACCCAGAGGGATGATGTACGATAGTAATGGGAATATTTTAGTGGGTAATAGACCAGAGCAAGCCATTCTTTATACACGTGATCGTGATTCAAGAGTGTCGGCTCAAGATATAGTAGATATTGCAACACAACTTGCTTCATTAATTGAAGTTCCAACGTCTAATTTAACTGAACGTGATTTAAAAGATTACTTCATTATTAAGAATGAAGACTTAGTTAATAGTCGTTTAACAGAAGAAGAATTATTACTACCTGGATCTGAGTTGTATAGTGTCCAATTGGAATACGTTACGGATGAAGATATTCAATTTAGTAACGCAGAAATGAAGATTGCGGTATTATTTAAACAAATGAATAGTGCCTATGCATTATCAACTGTTACAGTTAAGAATCAAAATGTGACAGAAGAAGAGGTTGCACGTGTATCTGAACAATTAAGCCAATTGCCTGGTATTAGTATTGGGACAGATTGGCAACGTGTATATCCAATGGGAGAAATGCTTAGATCGATCTTCGGTCAAGTTTCAACTGAACAGGGCGGTATACCAAGTGAATTAGCTCCAGAGTTACTTCGTCGTGGTTATGCTATGAATGACCGTGTTGGAATGAGTTATCTTGAACAAGAATATGAGAATGCCCTAAAAGGTACAAAATCATTATTTAACTTTGTGACAGATTCTTCAGATGATATCTTAGAAAATGATATGTTATATAAAGGAACTAAAGGGGATAATCTGGTTCTGACAATCAATTCTGAATTCCAAAGGAAACTAGATGAAATTGCTGAAAATTCATTGAGAACGATGGAACAACAAGGTCTGAATGACCGTGTGTACATCGTTGCATCAAATCCAAAAAACGGGGATATCTTAGGTATCTCGGGAAAACGATTTGAATACAATGAAGATACAGATTCTTATAATACGGACAAAATCGTTGATGACACACTTGGAGCGATTAATACTAGTTATGGTATGGGGTCAAGTATAAAACCTGCCATGGTAGCTACAGGTTACATGGAAAATGTTATCTCTTTAGATAATAATATCCTAGTGGATGAGCCGTTGAAATTCCAAGCCTCACAAGAAAAAACATCAGTATTTAACCGTACTGGCGAAATGCCAATTGATGATATTGAAGCTTTACAAAAATCATCGAATATTTATATGATTAAATTAGCGATGATGATTGGTGGGCAGACGACTTATGAAGAAAATGACCGCTTATCTATTGATGATAATACAATCAATATCATACGTGATTATTTAGCTCAGTTTGGTTTAGGAACAACTACCGGAATTGACTTGCCTGTTGAATCAGCTGGATTTAGTCCAGAAAGTGATCAACTTGTAAGTGCACTTGATTTATCCTATGGACAATTTGACCTGTATACACCTTTACAATTAGGACAATACGCAGCAACAATCGCTAATGGCGGTATACGTTATGCACCTAGACTAGTTAAAGAAATACGTGGAACGGATGCGAATGGAGAATTAGGTTCTGTGAAATCATCGAATGAAACTGAAATCATGAATGTCATACCGATTGATGAAGCAGCGATGGAGCGAATTCATGAAGGGATGAGACAAGTATCGCATACACTTGACGGCACTGCGCGTTATCTATTCATGAATTACCCAATTGAAGTTGGATCTAAGACAGGGACTACAGAGGCATTCTATTCTGGCCCAATCCAATATGCACAAAATCAACCGGTAACTAACGCGACATATATTGGTTTTGCACCATTTGATGATCCAGAGATTGCTATTTCAGTAGTTATTCCATATTTAGAAGAAGAGAACTGGGGACGTGAAAGTACTCGTGTTGCCCACCAAGTTATGAACGCTTATTTCAAAATGCAAGCTGAAACAAATGGGACAATTGAAACATACTTAGATAGTTCAGCTGCTCAAGAAATTAACTAATAGAAACACACCCACTTTCTAAATGGAAGTGGGTGTTTCTTTGTACAAAAAAAGCTTTGTGGGTAAAATTTAATCCACAAAGCTAAATTCTTTATATTAATAGTAGTAATATGCTCCGTCTGTAATTATTGAAGCGATATCGTGAATACTCATATCAGAATTCAATTCAAAATCTCCGGCTTGGATCACAGCATTTAAATCCCACTCATCTAATAAGCTTTGGAATTCGTCAGCTGAGTCAATAAATCCGTCTGATTCTAGTCGAGCAGCAATTTCACTAGATGCTTCGCCTGAAGCAATCGTGAAGCTGCCTTCTAAGTCTGGTTGAGCTTCGGTTACTTCACCTGTTTCTGAATCTGAATTATCAGCTTCAGTATCTGTGTCAGTACCAATGTCCGTTGTCTCTGTATCAGATTCATCGTTATTTGTTTCCGTGCCAGTATTATCAAGTTGAGCAACAAGTGATTCGTTAGCTTCTTTTAAGCTGCTTATCTGTTCTTGCGCAGATGATTCGTCTTGATTACCTCCAGAAGATAGTGATTCATTTAATGAATCACGCTCTGCAACTAAAGAGCTAATTTGTTCTTCATATTGACTTATCTGCTCTTGATTGCCAGAGCCGAGTAGAGAATTTACTTGTAACCCTTCAACTGGCGCTTGACCTTGAACAAAAATGGCGAAAGCACCAGATAAAATGCCGGCAGAAAGAAATCCGATACCTAATGAACGTAATGTATTTTTTTTCATCGAATGTTCCTTTCTAACGATTTTCAATATAATCGTCAATAACTTTTTGAATCGTTACTGAGTTCAATTGAACTTCTTGACTGATTTCATGCATTGTATAACCTTGAGAGTAAAGACGGATAATCATTTCATGTTGATTATCTGAAACTTCTTCTACCCCTTGTGATTCTACAGGTTCGTCATCGTATACTTCATCAGTTGTACTGTATACAACTGTTTCGTTATATGGTGTGTTTTGAGTTTTTTCAAGTTCAGCCAATCGAGTTTTGATTGCGTATAACTCTTCTGATTGTTGAACTGAATATTCATTCATTTGCTCAGTAACATCTTGGTCATCTCCTGCGAAGAATGAAGCAATTAATAAGATAATTGCAATGACTAATAAGGCAATGACTAAAATCCAAATGTCCATAAAGCACCTCTTTCCGTGAGTTTGTATTCTTACTTCATACAATTTTATCAAATCTGCAACAAGATTCAACTATAAGCATGTTACAGATTCGTAATAATTTAAATTCATTTTACCAACATGTAAGGAAAAGAGCAAAATATAAAGAGTTTTTGAAAATAATATTTGTTACTTGCGCAATTTGTGATATAATATTTTGGTATTGTATAGAGAATACATAAAAAATAAAAACTCAATCAAGTTTGGAGGGATAATAATGCGCATTAATATTAATTTAGAATGTACTGAGTGTGGAGAACGTAATTACTTAACAAATAAAAACCGTCGTAACAACCCTGATCGTTTAGAGAAAAATAAATATTGCCCTCGTGATCGCAAAGTTACACTTCACAGAGAAGTTAAAAAATAAGTCTATATAACAAGATACAGAGATTCTTTGAGAAATCGAGGATCTCTGTATTTTTTTGCTTGTATTTTAATCCATTAAAAACAACATGTAATTTACTGAATTACTATGGTCTACTAGGGGTAAACTATGGTAGAATACATGAGTGCATAGGAGGAGAGCGGATACAAATGAGAGATAATATAAGCGAAAAAGTAAAAATTCGGCGTTCAACGCTCACTTCTCTGAAGGCTATGGATGCGAATCATCGCAAGAAGCTAGAAGCCAATTTATGCGAGCAATTAATCAATTATATAAATGCTAATCATTTTCAATCGATTGGTTTTTATTACGGTTTTCATCCTGAAATAAACACGCCATTAATTATGGAAGAGATATTTAAATTAACAAATAGTTCATTATATTTGCCTAGAATAGAAGCTAATTATCAATTAAGCTTTCGTCAATATCAAGACGAAACTCAATTAGAAACGGTTCAAAGAAAAATCAGACAACCGAAAAGTGACGCAAAAAGCATTAATATAGAAGAGATTGATTTATTAATCGTCCCAGGCGTTTCATATCAAGAGAATGGCTATCGGATTGGTTTTGGAGGGGGCTATTATGATAGAGCCCTTGCAGGTGTTAATATCGAAACCGTGTCACTCATCTTTAATGAACAACTTTATCCTAATGGGTCATGGAAGGTTGAGGCGCACGATATTCCGATTAAAAAGCTGATTATTCCAGAAAAAGGAGAATTTGATGAGCAATCAATTTAAAGTGTATAATCAAAAGCAATATAGACCATTCATGACATATACCTTTTTAGGTATAAATGTCGCTGTCTATGTATTTATGCTTTTAAAGTATAATACAACAACGGATATTATGGCATTACTTGAGATGGGGGCCAACTTTTCACCTGCGGTGATCATCTTTAATGAATGGTGGCGACTAGTAACTGCGGCCTTCATCCATATCGGTTTTTCACATATTTTAATGAATGGAATTTCATTGTATTTTTTAGGTATGGATTTAGAAAAGATACACGGTCATGGTAAATTTGCGTTAATTTACTTAATTTCGGCGATTGGGGGAAACTTATTTTCCTTTGCATTTAACGTGAATGTTTCTGCGGGGGCATCCACGGCAATATTTGGGATGTTTGCCAGTTATTTAGTGTTAGCTTATTTAAACCCTGATTCACCCATATTTAAACAAAGGGCGAGAACATTCACAGTTTTACTATTATTGAATTTCTTGAATGGTTTATTTACATCAGGAATTGATAATTGGGGTCATCTTGGTGGGGCGATATTTGGTGCTTTAATAACGTTTGCGGTTGGTTTTGGATCCAAGCGAACATTAATAAAGACAAAGCGACTACTAGCTATTTTAGTTATGCTCGTGATCGCACTAATATTAGTATTTATCGGTCGTAATCAGGTTTTAAGTTAATATTTTAAATAAATGATAATAAATGAAAATAGAGGAGTCAGGTAGGAAATGAATATTTTATTATTTCTTTTAGCGTTAATCGCTATTGGTTTAGTTGCTTATGGGATTTATTTGTTAGTATTATGGGTGATGCGTAAACAATCCGCAGAAATGGCTGAAAGTCATGAAATTAGAGAAAACATCCGTAAAGTTCAAATTATTGATGTTAGAGAAACACCAGAATTTAATGCTAAACATATCTTAGGAGCAAGAAGTATACCGATGTCACAGTTTAAGCAAAGATTTAGAGAAATCCGTAAGGACAAACCTGTGTATTTATATGATGATGCATTGAATTATGCTTCAAGAGCAGCCAATATCTTAAAAAAAGAAGGCTATGATAAGATTTATATCTTAAAAGGTGGCTTTTCTAGTTGGACAGGGAAAGTTAAATCAGAATTATAATAGGTTTAATAACAAAAGACACGCGACATCCGAAAAGATGTGACGTGTCTTTTGTTTTAGTTAAATGTAGATAAGCTAACCATTAAACTTATAACAACTGAAGCTAGCATAATTAATACCATTGCAATTGCGACAAATTTAACAATACGATCCATCTTTGACTTTTTACCTTTATTCGATTGAGCTGCAAGTTTATTCCAATTTCTTTTTTTCGATTTAGCCATGTTTGCATATCCCTCACTTTTGTAGCCATTATTATAATTGTAAATATAAAAAACGTCAAATCAATCGTACAGAACAATTATGAATAGACTATAAATAAGTATTGAATAATATATTTCTCATCAAATATTTAAATATAGATGTAAACCTTTAATATTCTAATGATATTTGCTAAAATAGTAAAGGAATCATAAGGAGGCAAATAAACATGACAAAACAACAAATAGGTGTAGTGGGTATGGCCGTAATGGGTCGTAATATCGCATTAAATATTGAAAGCCGGGGCTACTCTGTATCACTTTATAACCGTACAGATTGGAAAACAACAGAGGTTGTTGACGAAAATTCAGATAAGAATTTAGTGGCAACATATGACATTGAAGAATTCGTTAATTCATTAGAAAAACCACGTAAAATTTTATTAATGGTTCAAGCTGGTAAAGGTACAGACGCAACGATTGAAAATTTATTACCTCATTTAGATAAAGACGATATTTTAATTGATGGTGGGAATACGTTCTATAAGGATACAATTCGTCGTAATGAATATTTAGCAGATTCAGGCATTAACTTTATTGGTGCAGGAATTTCTGGTGGTGAAGAAGGGGCACGTTTTGGACCGTCAATCATGCCAGGTGGCCAAGAAGAAGCTTATGCTTTAGTCAAAGATATCTTAGAAGCAATCTCAGCTAAAGCTGAAGATGGACAACCATGTGTAACATACATTGGTGCTGATGGTGCAGGACACTATGTGAAGATGGTTCATAATGGAATTGAATATGGAGATATGCAATTAATTGCTGAATCATATGACATTATGCACCGCGGTCTAGGTATGACTGCTCAAGAAATTGGTGATATCTTTACTGAATGGAATAATGGCGAGTTAGATAGTTTCTTAATGGAAATTACATCACATATTCTAAAAACTACGGATCCAGAAACTGGTAAAGCTATGGTCGAAGTGATTATGGACCGTGCAGGAAACAAAGGGACAGGTAAATGGACTTCACAAAGTGCACTAGACTTAGGTGAGCCATTATCATTAATTACTGAATCTGTATTTGCTCGTTTCATCTCTGCTCAAAAAGAGGAACGTGTCAAAGCAAGTAAGATTATTCCAGCGATTGAAGCAGAAATGGAAGTAACCGAAGATGAGAAGAAAGACTTTATCGAATCGATTCGTAAAGCACTATACTTCAGTAAAATCATGAGTTATGCTCAAGGATTTGCTCAATTACGTGCAGCAAGTGAAGAAAATGAATGGAACTTACCATACGGTGAAATCGCTAAGATCTGGCGTGAAGGATGTATTATCCGTGCTAAATTCTTACAAAACATTACTGATGCGTACGAAAAAAATGCAGACTTACAAAACTTAATGTTAGATGATTACTTCTTAAACATTGTAACGAAAAATAACAGTGCCGTAAGAGGGGTAGTTTCTAAAGCAATTGCAGCAGGAATTCCAGTACCAACATTCTCAGCAGCTATTGCATATTACGATTCATATCGTTCAGAAGTTTTACCTGCGAATATTATTCAAGCACAACGTGACTTCTTCGGTGCGCACACATATAACCGTGTGGACAAAGAAGGAACATTCCACTTCTTATGGAACGAAGGTAAAGAAGTAGAAATCGATTGGTAATATTTTTCATTACAAATTAATATAACGTGAGATTTCGACTGTAAACATTAGCTTTACGGTCGATTTTTCTTCTAAAGTATGAAATATAACATTTCAATTCAACTCAGGGCATATTAATAATACTAAAAAAAATTGAGAAAATATTCTAATTATATTAGAATAAATCACTTAATTAGTAGCAATATGCGATAATATTGTGTAGAATTGATAAGGAAGATATTAGAATATGTTAAGGAGGATAATGAATGAGTGAAGAAAATAAACAACGTGTACTAATTATTGAAGACGAAAAAAACTTAGCTCGCTTCGTTGACTTAGAATTAAAACACGAAGGCTATGAAACTGAGATTAGATATGATGGTCGTAGTGGACTAGATGCTGCATTAAATGAGGATTGGGATGTCATCCTATTAGATTTAATGTTACCAGAATTAAACGGTCTAGAAGTTTGCCGTCGTATTCGTCCGGTTAAAGATACACCAATCATTATTATGACAGCAAGAGATTCGGTTATTGACCGTGTTTCTGGTTTAGACCAAGGGGCAGATGATTATATTGTTAAGCCTTTTGCAATTGAAGAATTATTAGCACGTTTACGTGCATTATTCCGTCGTTTAGATCATGAAGATGAGCAACGTGCACAACAACAACCAACGGTTAAATATCGTGATTTAACGGTAGAGAAGGCCAACCGTATTGTTAAACGTGGTGAAGAAGTCATTGATTTAACTAAACGTGAATATGAATTGTTATTATACTTAATGGAAAACATTAATATGGTAATGTCTCGTGACGTACTTTTAGATAAAGTATGGGGTTATAAATCCGAAGTTGAGACAAATGTTGTTGACGTATATATTCGTTATTTACGTAATAAAATTGACGTTCCTGGGCAAGATAGTTATATTCAAACTGTTCGTGGAACAGGATATGTCATGAGAAACTAAGATGGAAACATTTAAAGAAAAAATAAAACAGCCCCTTTCCCTTAAGTGGAAATGGGGAATTTTATTATTTACATTTTTTGCGCCAGTTATCATCATTAGTTTAACTTGGTATCATCAAGATGTAAATGATAATTTAAGTAAGCAAGTTTATGATACGTATCAGAATAAATACGAAAACATTGATGAATATTTTCAGCAATTTACTTTTCCATTTTTGGTGTATAACCAATCTGAAACAACAGCCCGTCCATTATCAGACGAACAATATCAAGTTCAAAGGAATGCTGTAAGCAACTTAGAGTATTTTGAAGATGAATATACGACTATTCGATTGTTCAGTGAATCAAATCAGTTAATTTATGAAACAATGACATTGAACTTACCATCGATTAATCATTCAGATCAATTGCAAGAAGTGCAACATAACGGCGAAACTTTTTTAATGGGTTATAACACCGTGGTTTCTGATTCAACAGGTAAAAAAATTGGTTCGTTCCAGTTGATTGTGAAACCAGAATATTATACAAATATTATTCAACATCAAAATCAATTATTTTGGCGCGTGTTATTATTAATCGTCGTTATTATTGGCGTATTGTCATTTGTTTTAAGTCATCGTTTCCTAAGACCTTTAACTTATCTTAATAACTCATTGGATTTGGTAGAAGAAGAAAACTTATCTGACATTCGGGTTAGAAAACCAGTCTCAGAGGATGAGTGGAGCGATTTAAGTATACACGTGAATAAGTTACTAGATAAAATTGATAAATATGTCACAAACCAAAAGCAATTCGTCGAAGATGTATCACATGAATTAAGAACACCTGTTGCTATTGTTGAAGGTCACTTGAAATTATTAAATCGGTGGGGTAAAGATGATCCCGAAGTTCTTGAAGAATCCATCGCCTCTTCATTACAAGAAATAACGAGAATGAAAGGCTTAGTACAAGAAATGTTAGATCTTTCTCGAGCGGAGAATGTGGATATCGATTATAAAGATGAGATAACAGAAGTCTATTCGACAACCGAGCAAGTATTCAATAACTTTAAAATTATCCACGAAGATTTTGATTTCTATCTTGATTCCGATGATGATGGTGAAAGCTTATATATTCAAGCATTTCGAAATCATATTGAACAAGTTCTTATTATTTTACTGGATAATGCTGTTAAATATAGCCGCGACCGTAAAGAAATTCACGTATCTATCAGTAAGAGTTTTACTAAAGTTGAGATTGCGATACAAGATTTTGGTGAAGGTATGACTGATGATGATAAAGAAAAAGTATTTGGTCGTTTTTATCGAATTGATAAAGCAAGATCACGTGATAAAGGTGGGAATGGTTTAGGCTTAAGTATTGCGAAACAATTAGTTGAAGGGTACAAAGGGGCGATTCGAGTGGAGAGTGTAATTAATCACGGTTCGATATTTTATATTGAATTTCCAATTTTGAATGACACTCGACAAATATATAAGAGTAAGCAAATTGCCGAACGTAAAAAACTATAATGTTTATTCCATAATAAAAAAACGGATATGCGTCTGTTGTGACTTCCTAAGCTAAGGAAGTGCAACAGAATAGCGTATCCGTTTTTTATGTATAAATTTATGTTTTAAAATTGATTAACGTCTTTGTTTACCTTCGTTACGGCGTTTTTTATTGGAAGTATTGACATTGTCTTTTGTCGGTACTAAGCGTTTTGAATCACCTTTGTTCGTATTTTTAGCTTTAATTGCTTTTTTACGAGGTGTACGTTTAACATGTGCATATTTTTCAGCTTCAGCTTCCATTTCTTTTTCAATTCTTGGTCTTACCACTTTATTCATATAAAGTTGTTGGAAGATTGCGAATACTCCACCAGTTAAGAAGTAAATTCCTAATCCAGCAGCAGAGGCATACGTAATCCAACCAATCATTAGCGGGTTCACTAACATCATAGTACGTGAGGTTTGTTGTGCTTGTGGGTTATCAGATTGTGGTGTATTCTTTTGCATCATCCAACCTTGTAATGCATAAAGTAGAACAACACCGATAACAAGCGGAATACTTTGCTCACCTAAGTTAATACCTAAGAAGTTACTCCTTAAGATTTCTGGAGATGAACGAATTGCAGTATACACAGCAGAAATAATTGGCATTTGGATAATTAGAGGTAAACATCCTGCTAAACCACCGAACATATTAATGTCATATTTCTTATATACTTGCATGAGTTCTTGTTGTAATGCTGCTTTTTCATTTTGATCGTTTGTTTCTTCCATTTCAGCATTGATTTCATCAATCTCAGGCTGAGCGATTTTCATTTTTGATTGACTAATCATTGAATTTTTAGTCATATTTAATGATGATGGCATCATAAGTAATCGTGTGATGATTGTAATAATTATGATTGCTACTCCGTAGCTACCACCGAAAATCCCAGCAAGCCAGTCCATTAGATTGGATGCAGGTCGACCAATATACTCATAAACCCATCCAGAAGGGTTACCAGCACTATCGTAAGAGACACAGCCGGACATAACTAGTATAACAACTGCTAGAAGTCCAATAATTTTTATCCATTTTTGCTTCTTTTTCATCTAAGTTATCACTCCATTAAAATTCATACTCTACTATAATATAGAAAAGAGCTGAAGAATTCAATCAGATTTTCACTATATTTAATTAACAAAAGTTAATATACTACAGAAAAATCATCATAAACTTTATCGAGTTGCAATTCATTGATGGCAACATCTTTAATTTTCATAAAGTGATGTTGAGGTTGCTTGATTTGCTCAACCATCTTGTTCAAGGTATCATCATCGGTTTGAACGATAATTTTCACATCACCGTCAGACAGATTTCTTACATTTCCTTTAACGTCAAGATCTTTTGCAATTTGGCTTACATAATTTCTAAAGCCAACTCCTTGTACGCGTCCTGATACGATTAATTCAGTTGTTTTCATGTAATCACTCCCTTTCTTTTGTTTACATTGTAACACAGAATTTCTAATAAAGAATTCGATATATCCACCATTCAATGCTATAATTAATGATACGTAAAGTTTAGAGAATAGAAGAACAAGGAGGATGGTCCATGACGAAAAAGAAGAAGGCTCAAACTAAAAAGTCAGAGCAAGTAAGTGATCATTCAAAACATTATATTTATTTAATTATAGGCTTGATTGTCGCTTTTATATCGATAATAGCCTTATTTAATTGGGGATTTTTTGGTTCACTTGTCTTAAATACATTTCGATTATTTGTCGGGGAGGCGTATGATTTATTATTAGTTGGAATTGCTTTTATTGGATTAGCAATGTTTGTGAAGCGTTCTATCGTTAATATCCCCGCATTAAAGTTAATGGGAACATTGTTTATATTAATAGCTATGACGACTTTACTTCATTTTAATCAATTTTATCCCTTAGAACCTTTACCAGATTCCATTTTTGCCATTACTTTTGATATTTTCAAAAATGAATTTGTGACCGGACAAAACCAAGTCAGTCTTGGCGGTGGGATGCTTGGTGCAGTTTTTTATGTGAGTTTTGGTTATTTATTTGGACAATGGGGAACATTTTTATTAGTAGGTATTGTGTTTTTTATTGGACTTTTTATGACTACAGGTGTGACTTTTGAAGCATTTATTAATGCAATTAAACACTTTTTCACTTTAATATATAGAGGATTTAAACGAGTTGGAAACACAATTAGTGAAGTTCGTTCTACATATATAGAATCTTTCGTAGAAGAAGAGGAAATTACAGAAGACATCGAACCTGTGGTTGAAGAACCTATTTATGAACAAAATGATTCATTTAATGAATATGAGGATTACTCAAGGGAAGAAGTGTCGTATGAAAGTAAGCAAAGACCTCAGAGAAGAGGTTTATTTGATAAAATAAAGGACAAATTTAATGTCAACGATGCTGAGGAAACGACCGAACAGTGGCAACCCCGTTATCAGCCTTCCATTAAAGTAGATAAAGAACCTAGTTGGGAAGTATATGATGATACGGATGCACTTGCGTCTACAGCAGCTAGTGAACGTGCAAGACTAGAACGAGATAAAGATTTAGTCTTAGATTTAGATTATTTTGACCAAATTTCTAATCATGCAAAAGAAGATGAGTCAGAATCAGTTGTTGATATGCCACAGCAATCTGATTATGACTACAATAATCCATCTGATTGGGATGCGCCAACGACTTTTGAAGAAGAATCTTATAACAAAGTAGAAATTGATGCAGTTGATGATATTTTGGCTCATGAGATTGCTGGTACCTTACCTGAAGAACCGACAAACCAAGAAATGGTTCAATATTCTAATGCCGCTCATTGGCAACAACAATCTGATAATATCCAAAACACTACTGATAATGATTTAGATTCTGTTCTTGAACAAAGCAGTAAAGCCAATCTAACTCAGAAAAAAGAATCGAAAAAAAGTAAGCATAAAGGGTATAAATTACCATCAAAAAACTTATTAACGAAAATTCCGCCGGTGGATCAATCTGAAGAATACAAACGGATTAATGAAAACATCGATAAACTTGAAAGAACATTTAAAAGTTTTGGTGTAGATGCTAAAGTTGTTAAAGCAAATTTAGGTCCATCGGTTACGAAATATGAAATTGAACCAGCTATTGGTGTGAAAGTAAGTAAAATTGTTTCATTATCTGATGATATTGCACTATCACTAGCAGCCAGAGATATTCGTATGGAAGCTCCGATTCCAGGCAAATCATTAATTGGGATAGAAGTACCAAATACTCAAGTGAGCCCAGTTTCTTTTTGGGAAATTGTAGATGCGGCCTTAAAATCACCAAATCTTTTAGAAGTGCCTTTAGGACGAGATATATCAGGATCAGTGTGTACAGCCGATTTAACTAAAATGCCTCACTTACTAATTGCTGGTGCAACGGGGAGTGGTAAATCAGTGGGAATGAATGTTATTATTGCTTCTTTATTAATGAAGGCAAAACCTAATGAAGTGAAATTCTTAATGATTGACCCTAAAAAAGTTGAGTTGACTATGTATAATGAATTACCTCATCTTTTATCTCCTGTAGTTACTAACCCGAGAAAAGCGGCTCAAGCATTAAATAATGTAGTCCAAGAGATGGAACATCGTTATGAATTATTTGCAGCATCTGGTGTAAGAAACGTAGATAGCTATAATGACTATATTGAAGAGCAAAATAAAAATGAAGGAACTGGCTATGAAAGACTGCCAAAAATTGTGGTCTTTATTGACGAGTTAGCAGACTTAATGCTAGTAGCTAGTAATGAAGTTGAGAATGCGATAATTCGCTTAGCTCAAATGGCACGTGCTGCTGGTATCCATATGATTATCGCAACTCAAAGACCATCCGTAGATGTTATCACTGGGATAATAAAAGCTAATGTGCCTTCAAGGTTAGCCTTTGCGGTTTCAAGTGGGACTGATTCGAGAACAATCTTAGATTCAAACGGTGCTGAGAAGTTACTTGGTAGAGGAGATATGCTATTCCAACCAATGGGTATGAATAAACCATTACGTGTTCAAGGTGGATATATTTCTGATGCTGAAGTAGAGCGTATTACAGACTTTATCAAAGATCAAAGTGAGCCTGAGTATGATGAAGCGATTGTTGTGACAGATGAAAGTCTTGAAAAAGCTAATGCATCTGATGACGAATACTTTGAAGATGCGGTTGCACTTATTAAAGAACAAGAAACAATCAGTATCTCTCAATTACAAAGAAGATTTAGAATTGGTTATAATCGAGCAGCAAGATTAATCGATGATATGGAAGCTTTAGGTTTAGTAAGTGAACCTGATGGAAGTAAACCAAGACAAGTCTTAATAGATTAAAATGTAAATGCCTAGTAGATCTACGTTTACTACTAGGTATTTTTTTATTTTGAGCAAACTTTTTATGAAAATGTTGTTAAATCAATGATTGAAAGAGCATAGAAAAAGTCGAAAAGTTCAAAAAAACACAACCGCTTACATTGTGTTTTTGAGAAGCTTACGGTATAATTTTAAATGAACAAAAAAGGAGGAAGATTTAATGAAAAAATTACTTAAATTGTCTGCTGTAGCTTTAATGGCTGCAGGAGTTGCATTACCAACGATGGTGGCAGCACAAGAAGAGTTTTCTGCTATCATGATTACAGATATTGGTGGGGTAGATGACAAATCATTTAACCAATCAGCATGGGAAGGATTAACTGCATGGGGTGAAGAACACGGTAAAGAACGTGGAGTGAGTGGATATGACTACTTACAATCAAACAGTGACTCAGACTTTGTTACAAACATTAACACGGCTTTATCATCAAACTTTGATATAATTTTTGGTATTGGATTTAAATTAGAGCCAGCGATTAATGATATGGCACAACAATATCCGGACCGTCACTTTGCCATTGTAGATGCTGTGGTTGATCAACCTAATGTGGCTTCATTAAACTTTAAAGACCATGAAGCAGCATTCTTAGCTGGAGTTGCCGCGGCATTAACAACTGAAACTGATCACCTAGGCTTCGTTGGTGGAGTTGAAGGGGTTGTTATTGACCGCTTTGAAGCAGGATTCGTTGCAGGGGCAGAAGCAATTAACCCAGATATCGAAATTTCTGTAGAATACGCAGGTAGCTTCGGTGATGCTTCACGAGGTAAACAAATTGCAGCAGCAATGTACGCGAACGATGCAGATATTATCTTCCATGCATCTGGAGATACAGGGAATGGAGTATTCTCAGAGGCAAAAGACTTAGTAACAAACGACCCTTCACGTAATTTATGGGTAATCGGGGTTGACCGTGACCAAGCAGAAGAAGGTATCGTAACTGTTGATGGAGAAGAACGCCACTTAACATTAACTTCTACATTAAAACAAGTTGGAGATGCAGTGAAACAATTTGCTGAGCAAACTGAAGCCGATGGCTTTACCTCTGGTAACACTGTCTATGGTTTAGCAGACGGTGGAGTTGAATTAACTGAAGGTCAATTAACTGAGGAAGTTAAAGAAGCAATCGAAGATTATCGTCAACAAATTGTTAATGGGGAAATTGAAGTTCCAGAAACGCCAGAATAAAACACGAACAATAACGGCATAATTAAAGAGATAATACGTCAAACTATTGAGAGCTCGTTTTTTATAACATATAATACCTTTAGACATTAACTAAGGGAGGAAATACATTGAACAAATTACTTAAATTATCAACAATTGCTCTACTTGCCGGAGGATTAGCTTCTCCAATTTTTGCTAACGCACAAGAAGATTTTAGTGCAATCATGATTACTGACCAAGGTGGGGTAGATGATAAATCATTTAACCAATCTGCATGGGAAGGTTTACAACTATGGGGAGAAGAGAATGGCCTAGAAAGAGGTACTTCTGGTTTTGATTATTTAGAATCAGCAACTGACTCAGACTACATTACTAACTTAAACACGGCGGTTCAAAGTGGTTTTGATTTAATTTATGGAGTAGGGTTCAAATTAGAAGCAGCGATTAATGATGTTGCTCAACAATATCCAGATCAACAGTTTGCGATTATTGACTCTGTAGTGGACCAACCAAATGTTGCTTCTATTAATTTCCAAGACAATGAAGCAGCTTTTCTAGCTGGTGTTGCTGCAGCTTCAACTACTGAAACAAATAAGATTGGATTTATTGGTGGAGTTGAAGGGGTTGTACTTGATCGTTTCGAGGCAGGCTTTGTCGCTGGTGCTGAAGCAGTTAATCCTGACATCGAAGTCACAGTTGAATATGTTGGAAGTTTTGCTGATGCACCACGTGGTCGTCAATTAGCAGCAGCAATGTATGCAGCAGATACAGATATTATTTTCCAAGCTGCTGGAGATTCAGGTAACGGAGTCTTCTCAGAAGCAAAAGATTTAGTTTCTGCTGATCCAGAACGTAATATTTGGGTTATCGGAGCTGATATGGATCAAGACGCTGAAGGGATTATTGAAATTGATGGAGAAGAACGCGGTATAACTTTGACTTCGACGTTAAAACAAATCGGTGATTCTATCCAATTATTTACAAATGAAACAAAAGCAGGTAACTTCGAAGCTGGAACACAAGTCTTTGGGTTAGCTGATGGTGGAGTTGACTTAGCTGAAGGAAATCTTTCAGAAGAAGTTTTAACAACTGTAAATGATTACCGTCAACAAATTATTGATGGTGAAATTGAAGTCCCAGAAACTCCTGAAAACTAATCGTTTTTAGTAAAAGGCGCCTCGTGGAGGTGCCTTTTTTTATCACGATTTACAATTATCAGAATGAATCATTTATAATTAAGAAAGTTAACTAATAAACATTTACAAAGTACTAATTTAGATAAGTGAAAATACAAATTATTTAACAAAACTGCAATTATAGAATACTATAATACGATTTTTACTATGCTTTTTTAGTATACTTGTCTATAATTATATATGATATAACAGATTGCAAAATTATAAGTATAGAATGTGAGGAGCAATTATGACAGATACAAATGTACCTGTAATTGAGATGCGTGACATTTCCAAAAAATTTGGTGAGTTCTACGCGAACAAAAATATCAACTTACAGTTGAAAAAAGGTGAAATTCATGCCTTATTAGGGGAGAACGGAGCAGGAAAATCAACATTAATGAATATTCTCTCTGGTTTATTAGAACCTACATCAGGTGATATTTACATGGGAGGAGAAGTTGTTCAAATTGATTCTCCAACCAAAGCCAACCAACTCGGAATCGGGATGGTTCACCAACATTTTATGTTGATAGATGCTTTTACGGTCGTTGAAAACATTATATTGGGTGAAGAACCTGTCTCAGGTCTAACAATTGATAAAGGAACAGCTCAGAAAAAAATTGAAGAGATTTCTCAACAATATGGTTTGAGTGTCGATCCTTCAGCTCGTATTTCATCTATTAGTGTAGGAATGCAACAGCGTGTTGAGATTCTTAAAGTGCTTTATCGTGGGGCAGACATTTTGATTTTTGATGAACCGACTGCGTCACTAACGCCTCAAGAAGTGACAGATTTAATGGTTACATTACGTAAATTAGCCGAAGAAGGTAAGTCAATTATTATCATCACTCATAAGTTGGATGAAATTAAACAAGTAGCCGATCGCTGTACTGTTATTCGGCGTGGTCAATCGATTGATACTGTTGATGTAGCAACAACAACTTCAAATGAGTTAGCTGATATGATGGTTGGTCGTGCAGTATCATTTACTACTGAAAAGAAGCCTGCAAATCCATCAGATACAATTATTGATATCAAATCACTTAATGTTTTGGATGAACGTGGTATAAAAGCGGTTGAGGATCTTTCATTTAAAGTTCGCAAAGGAGAAATCGTTGGTATCGCGGGAATTGATGGAAATGGTCAATCAGAATTAATACTTGCAATGACAGGATTATTGCCAGTTGAATCAGGTCAAATTCTCTTCGAAGGGAAAGATATTACAAATCTTTCACCGAGAGATGTGAATGAAAGTGGCATTGCACATATTCCAGAAGACCGTCATAAGTATGGTTTAATTCTAGATATGCAATTAGAAAGTAATATGGTATTGAAAAACTATTACGCGAAACCTTATTCAAGTAATGGCTTATTATATTTTAGTAAAATTGAACAACAAGCGAGAAAACTAATTGAATCTTATGATGTAAGAACAACTTCTGAGAAAGCTTTTGCTAGATCATTATCTGGTGGTAATCAGCAGAAAGCAATTATTGCTAGAGAAATAGATAGTGATCCTAAATTCTTAATTGCGGCAAACCCAACTCGTGGACTCGATGTGGGTGCAATTGAATTTATTCATAAAGAATTAATTAACGAACGTGATAAAGATAAAGGTGTTCTATTAATGAGTTTCGAACTTGATGAGATATTAAATGTAACTGATAGAGTTCTAGTCATGTTTGATGGAAAGATTGTTGCGGACATTCCAACACATGAGACAAACGAACGTGAGTTAGGATTGATGATGGCGGGAACACCATTTTCAGAAATTGAAGCGGCTCGTCAGGAAGGAAGTGTTGTATAGTGAAGTCAAATATTAGACAAATTATGGTCCCATTGTTATCAATTGTTATTGGACTTGTCTTTGGAGCAATTATTATGTTGGTTTTTGGTTATAATCCAATTGAAGGTTATAAAGCATTGCTTACAGGAGCTTTAGGGAATCCATTTAATATTGGACAAACAATTCGTGCAGCAACTCCCCTAATCTTTACTGGTTTAGGTTTTGCGGTAGCTTATACGGCTGGATTCTTTAATATTGGTTTAGCTGGTCAAGCTTTAGCAGGTTGGTTAGTATCAGTATGGATTGGTATATCATTACCTGATTCACCAGGTTGGCTTGTCTTACCACTTGCAATACTTGGTGGAACGATTGCTGGTGCTTTATGGGCTGGAATTGCCGGAGTTTTAAAAGCGTTCTTTGATACCAGTGAAGTTATCGTAACAATCATGTTAAACTATGTAGCCATTTATATTTCTGACCATATTATTCGTAACGTAATCACTGAGCGCGGAGATGCAACGCCTTTCGTTGGGGAGAATGCATCATTACGCTTGCAATGGTTAACTGATTTAACAAATGGGTCAACGATTCATGGTGGTATTATCTTAGCCTTAATTTTTGCAGTTCTTGTATCAATTTTACTTCAAAGAACAACTGTTGGTTTCGAATTGAGATCAGTTGGTTTCAATAAGCATGCTGCGAATTACGCAGGTATGAATGCGAAACGTAATATTATTTTAGCAATGTTATTATCTGGAGGATTAGCTGGATTAGGTGGAGTTATGAACGGCTTAGGAGAGTTTAGAAACGTCTTCTTAACGAACGGTGTTGCTCCAGCCATTGGTTTTGACGGACTTGCTGTAGCATTATTAGGCGGTCTGAATCCAATCGGAATCATCTTCGCAAGTCTGTTATTTGGTGGATTAAAAACAGGTGGAACGATTATGCCATTAATGGCAGGTGTTCCTTCTGAGATTGTAGATATTGCTACGGCAGCAATTATCTTCTTCGTAGGTGCTAACTATGTTATTACTTATTTTATGGATCGTCGTGAGAAATCTAAATTAAGTAATACAGAAGTGATTGTACAAGGAGGAGATGACTAATGGTTAATTTACTAGCATTAATTGTATCATCTACATTAGTATATTCAGCCCCGTTAATCTTTACGGCAATCGGAGGAGTGTTCTCTGAGCGAAGCGGAATAGTAAACGTTGGTCTGGAAGGTATTATGGTTATGGGAGCTTTCAGTTCCGTTGTTTTCAATTTATTTTATGCTGAAACATTTGGTTCTTGGACTCCATGGCTTGGATTATTAGTTGGAGCACTTGCAGGGGTAATCATTGCTGCAGTTCATGCTTTAGCAACAGTTAATTTAAGAGCAGATCATATTATCTCTGGTACAGTAGTTAACTTAGCTGCTCCAGCTTTAGCAGTGTTCTTAACACGTGTTTTATTTGAACAAAGAGGACAAACTGACATTATCCGTGAATCATTTGGATATTTTAACTTCCCAGTTTTAAGTGATATCCCTGTTATTGGAAAGATATTCTTCCAATCAACGTCACTGCCAGCTTATGTTGGTATTGTTGTTGCCTTTATCTGTTGGTTCTTCTTAGCGAGAACACGCTTTGGATTAAGAATCCGTGCGGTCGGTGAGAATCCACAAGCAGCAGATACAATGGGGATTAATGTTTACGCAATGAAATACGCTGGTGTAATACTTTCAGGTGTATTCGGTGGTATTGGAGGAGCGGTATTATCTCAATCAATTTCACTAAACTTCTCTGTTTCAACCATTGCAGGGCAAGGGTTTATGGCAATGGCAGCGATGATCTTTGGTAAATGGAATCCAGTAGGAGCTATGTTAGCTGCGATATTCTTTGGTTTTGCTCAAAGTTTATCAGTAGTTGGTTCACAAATACCAATCATTGAATCAATCGATCCAGTATACTTACAAATTGCACCTTACATTATTACAATAATAGTACTTGTAAGCTTTGTAGGAAAAGCATCTGGTCCAGCTGCGAATGGTAAAACTTATATTAAATCTAAATAATTCTTTTAAAAAAACGGCCTACATTTGTAGGACCGTTTTTTGCATTAATACAGTGATTCTTTTTGATATATGCAATAAATTTATAAGATTAAATCATGACAAAATACTTAACAATTAAGATTACTATCTTAAAATTCTATGCTATAATACAATAGTATAGATTTAGATACAAAGAGGAGTCTGTTTTATGAGCGAATTGGGAACTAAATTACGCGAAGCGCGTGTAGAAAAAGGTTATACCCTAAATACATTACAACAAATGACAAAAATTCAAAAAAAATATTTACAAGCCATTGAATTGGGTAATTACGATGAAATGCCGGGTAGTTTTTATGTACGTGCATTTATTAAGCAGTACGCTGATATGGTTGGCTTAGATGGTGATGAGTTATTAATTGAATATGAAGATGAATTGTCTTCAAATTCTGATAATGCTAACGATTCTGATGATGTGGAAGCCGATAAAATTCCGAGTCGTGCAGAACGTTATGTTACGAATGAAAATAATTCTTTTGATGCAATCCTTGCTTATTTACCGGTAATCTTATTAGTAGCTATTGTCATTGGAATAATGATTGCTTTAGTCTTTGCAATTAATAGTATCGATCAAAACGACCAACCTGCAGAATCGGTTTCAAGTGAGACGACGAGTATCGTGAGTGTTGTTGAACCGGAATCAGTTGAACAGGACGAGCAAGAGACAGAATCAGATGCTGAATCTGAAAGCACTACTGAAGAGCCAGCGCTTGGAGAGAATGATGTAATGGTTGGAGATCAAGTATTAACATTAACTTCACAACCAGGTGAGACTACGACATATGAATTGAATGCACCGTTCTCAGAATATACTTTTGAGTTTGAAGGAAATAACTTTGTGTGGGTTGGTGTATTTGAAGACGGTGTGATTGTACAAGATACAACTATTGTTGAAGATGAAGTGCTAGAACACACAGTGACCCCAGGTACTCAAGAAGTTAGAATATCCTTTGGATATCCTGAAGGAGCTAATTTATCAGTCAATGGTACGGTAATTGAGCCTCAAGGACAATACTTAACTGAGACGATTATCTTTACAGCAGCGGAAGATACTGAAGGGGAATCTGAAGATGATGCTATCGAACTAGATATACCAGAAGAAGATGCAACGACTTCTGAAGAAGATTTCCAAGGGCCTGCCGTATTAGCACCAGAAGATGGTACGGAGGGAGCCGAATAAACATGCAAATGAATATTGCTAACAAACTGACAGTAGCAAGAATGTTTTTAATTCCTGTGTTCATCATTTTAATGTATATACCTAATCAATTTGGCAAATTTGATGTATTGGGAGCAAGTATTCCAGTCTTTCAATTTATCGCTGGTTTAGTATTTACCATGGCCAGTATTACTGATTATTTAGATGGTTACTTAGCTAGAAAACATAATTTAATCACATCATTTGGAGAGTTTTTTGACCCCATGGCGGACAAACTATTAGTTATTACTGCCTTAATTATGCTTGTTCAAGCAAATACAGTTCCAGGTTGGGTAGTCGTGATTATTGTGAGCCGTGAACTACTTGTTACGGGGCTACGAGTATTACTTGCAACCCAAAGCGGTAAAGTAATGGCTGCTGCATGGCCAGGAAAAATTAAAACTTTTACTCAAATGTTTGCGATAATATTCTACTTATTTGACGATATTGGTTTTGCGTTACTCAATATTCCTATTTCGACCATTTTAATTTACATTTGTTTAATATTTACGGTATATTCTGGGGCAGAATATTTTTATAAAGGTCGGCATGTCTTTTCTGATACGCAATAAAATTAAAAATTAATTCGTTTTAAATAAACAATAGCATATTATTTTTAGAACAATTTACTTCATGATAATCTTATCTGGGGTAAATTGTTTTATTTTTAAAATAAATTAATGGAATTGATCATTTTTCTTGTATATATATAGGGGGAGTTTTTTTGAAGGCAGAAATTATAGCTGTAGGTACTGAATTATTAATGGGATACATAGTGAATACGAATGCGAGTGATATCGCACAAGAATTACTTGATATTGGAATTGGAACGTATTATCAATCTGTTGTTGGAGATAATAGTGACAGGATAAACGAAGCTTTAGAGATTGCATCCTCTAGATCTGATCTAATTTTTCTTTCTGGAGGTTTAGGGCCAACGGAAGACGATATTACAAAGCAAGTTTTAGCTGAATTTTTAGGTGAAGAATTATATTACGACAAGAAACAACTCGAGAGAGTCGAAACTTATTTCAAAAATCAAAATCGTGAGATGACAAAGAATAATTATAGACAGGCTTTAACGATTAAAGGCGGAGAAACAATTCTTAACGATATGGGACTAGCTGCTGGGTTAATCTACACGCAAGAAAAAAATAATAAAACGATATATTATATTGTTTTACCTGGCCCTCCATTTGAGATGAAGCATATGCTGAATGAACATGTCAAACCGTATATTAGAAGTGTGGTGGCTAAGCAAGGTGTTATTAGTTCTAAATACATTAATTTATATGGCGTAGGGGAATCTTTCGTTGCAGATAAACTGAGTGATTTAATCGAAACTCAAACAAACCCAACGATAGCTATTTACGCTAAACCTAAACGTGTTACGATTCGTTTGACATATAATTCTGTAACCTATGAAGAGTCCGAAGATGTTTTAGATGAATTAGCTGAACAAATTCGTCAACGCTTTACGAAGCATTTTATTGGTTATGGGTCTGAGCAACTTTTTGAAAAATTCATTGTCGACGAATTAAAAAAACATAACAAAACATTATCGGCAGCAGAAAGTTTAACAGGTGGTTTAGTCCTAGAAAAATTAACGAATACACCGGGTGCTGGAGACGTCATTGTTGGTGGATTTGTTACTTATCAAACAGAACAAAAAGTCAAAATGCTTGGGATACCGGAAGAAATCATTAAAGAACATACGGTTGTCAGCGCAAAAGTTGCACAAGAAATGGCTGAGAGAACGTTAAATTTAACTGGTAGTGATTTAGCTATTTCATTAACTGGTGTAGCAGGACCTAGATCTTTAGAGGGTCATCCCCCAGGAAAGGTCTTTGTTGCTCTAGCAGCGAGAAATCATCCAGTCCAAGTAGAAGAATTAAATATCTCAAATAAACCTAGACATGTTGTAAGAGAAGTAGCAGAGTTTGAAGTTTTAAACTTAGTAAAAGAATTTTTAAATAAATAGAACATATGTTCGTTTTTACTTGCAAAACGATAAAAGTAAAGTTACAATGTAATAGAAAAGAAATGGAGGCACAAGTAATGGTAGATAAAGATAGAAGAAAAGCGCTAGACTTAGCATTAAAGGGAATTGAAAAAAACTTTGGTAAAGGTGCAATTATGCGTCTTGGAGATCGTACGGATACACGTATTTCAACTGTACCAACTGGATCTTTACAATTAGATATTGCCTTAGGTGTTGGTGGATACCCAAGAGGGCGTATAATTGAATGTTACGGACCAGAATCATCTGGTAAGACAACAGTTGCACTACACGCTATTGCAGAAGTTCAAAAAAATGGAGGTTTAGCTGCCTTCATCGATGCTGAGCATGCATTAGATCCAGATTACGCAGCGAATTTAGGTGTTGATGTAGAGGAATTATTACTTTCTCAACCAGATACAGGGGAGCAAGCCTTAGAAATTGCGGATGCATTAGTATCATCTGGAGCCATTGATATCGTTGTTATTGACTCTGTTGCAGCATTAGTTCCAAGAGCTGAAATTGAAGGTGAGATGGGTGATACTCATATTGGTCTTCAAGCTCGTTTAATGTCTCAAGCATTGAGAAAATTATCAGGTTCAATTAACAAAACAAAAACAATTGCCTTTTTCATTAACCAAATTCGTGAAAAAGTGGGTGTTATGTTCGGAAACCCTGAAACAACGCCCGGTGGACGTGCACTTAAATTCTATTCATCAGTTCGTTTAGAAGTCAGACGTGCGGAATCAATTAAAGATAGCGGAGACTTTGTAGGGAATAGAACGCGTATTAAAGTAGTTAAGAATAAAGTAGCCCCTCCATTTAAAGAAGCAATGGTAGATATTATCTATGGTAAAGGGATTTCTAAAATTGGAGAACTCGTTGATATTGCTGCTGATTTAGAAATCATTAATAAAGCAGGTTCTTGGTATTCATATGGCGAAGAGCGAATCGGACAAGGACGAGAGAATGCGAAAACATTCTTAGAAGAGAATCCAGATATTCTAGAAGTTGTTGAAGCTCAAGTGCGTGAGCACTACTTCACACCAAAAGAAGTTAAAGAAGAAAAAGTTAATGAAGAAAAAGTAGAAGAAAGCACTGAGTTACCTTTAGATAGCGAAGAATATTAGATAATTAATTTCAATAATTTAGACCAGCCAGCCTGTTATATTTTATAGCAGGCTGGCTGGTCTTTAATTTATTCATATTAGAATAAACCCCTTAGATAGTTCCGAGGAAATATAATTAAATAATATTTTATAAAAAAAAAAATAGTAAGCG
>NZ_JACAOA010000009.1 GCF_014049385.1 Ruoffia halotolerans
TATACTTTTTAGTAAACGAAGGAGGGTATTTATAGTTATTATTCGGAACCTTCAGTCATACAACGATTTAAGATTTCAACAACATCTTCTGGATTTAAAGGAACGTAAGCCCGTGACAAGCGTTCGGCCGGTCCTTTGGCCATTTCTTCGAAATGTTCATCCGTTTCAATACCTACTTCTGGAAGAGTCATAGGTAAACCATTATCGACGAAGAATTGATAAGTCTTTTCAATCGCTTCTTCAGCCATTGCGAACTTATCATCGGTTTCTTCAATATCCCATACTTTGTTTGCATATCTCGCAAAACGATCCACGGTTTTGTTACTTAAGATATATCGCATCCAGCGCGGTGTTAGAATGGCTAATCCGACTGCATGTGTAATATCGTAGTAAGCAGATAAGTAATGTTCAATCGGGTGAGTTGTCCAACCGCCACCTTTACCCATCGATGTTAAGCCGTTTAATGCTACGGTTGACGCCCACATTAAATTCGAACGAGCTTCATAGTTCTCAGGATCTTCTAACGCTATTGGTAAGTATTTAATAGTTGCTCGTAATATGGACTCACTTAAGCCATCTGTAATAAAGGCATTGTCTTCTGCTTGAAAGTAGTTCTCAATTGTATGAGACATAATGTCTGCCGTACCAGCAGCTGTTTGATTCGCAGGCACAGTATAAGTATAAGTTGGATCCAGGATAGAAGCATAGGGATATAGATGTTTGCTGGCTGTTCCTTGCTTCATCTTTACATCGAAGTTTGTAATAACAGCGTTAAAATTCATCTCAGTCCCTGTTGCTGAAAGTGTCAAAATATCTACTAAAGGGAGCGCATCTGTAATTAAACTGCCATCCATAACTAAGTCCCAGGCATCGCCATCGTATTTTGCAGCTGCGGCAATAACTTTAGAACAATCGATGGTTGAACCACCACCTACGGCTAAGATGACATCGATATCATTCTCTTTACAGATTTTTGCACCTTCACGAACCGTTTCAATCCGAGGATTAGGATCAATGCCACTGAGTTCAAAAATCTTACAACCTTTAAGTAAATCTTGTACCTCGTCATAGATACCATTTCGCTTAATACTCCCGCCACCATAAGTGAGTAAAACTTTGTTTCCGAATTGTTTTATTAAATCAGGTAAGTGTTTAATTTTACCTTCACCAAAGTAAACTTTAGTTGGAATATCGTAATTAAATGCTCGCATATAATAAACCTCCATTTGTATGTTGTGTTATTTTTATTGTACAAGACATCGCTTTCAATTAGCAATTAAAAAACTTACCAAGTAACTGCTCGGTATGTTAAATCATCATTAATCGATATCTTCTAAATCGGACTTTGTAGGTGTGTTGAATGGTTCCATATCGAAGTTATCTTCCCATCAATCGACACCCACCGATGTTTTCATCTAAATATGTAATTGTATATGTAATGTAGCAACACTTGAACGATTCGAGAAACCTAGGACCATTGTAGGAAATGCTTTTCGATAGAATTTAATTGGATTCACTCCAACTAATAAGAGAATAACAACGTAGACGAGTAACATAATTACGACAGCAGAGTAGAGTGCTGAGATAAAGTTAATCATATACTAATAATCTCCATCCCGTGAGATAAAATCGTATTTGCTACAAGCGCTGAAACCCGTAAGGCATTAATTTATTCACGTTCGTTAACACACTTTTCACGACAACTTGCGCAGTTTGCCGAAATTCTTTGAAGGCTTTAATCGCATCAGGTTTTTTATTTCTCATGAAGCGAATAGAAGTCGCAAAGAATGCTCCTATAATTACTACAGATACGATACTACTATTTATTGTCATCACTAAGAACAGATTATTAGGAAATAACTCTAAGAAGAATAGTGGAAAACTCTCAGCAGCAATACCTTCCATACTTTCAATCTTAGCTGGGTCAAGAGTCCCTGCGAACGAATTTGTATCCAAATTAAATACTTGAACCATTAATACTCCAACATTCGAAGAAAACATAAAAAACCGGTCTCGAGTAAGCCAAACCAAGCGATAATTTCACTTTGGACAAAGTCAGTATAGATAGTCCCTAAGTTTGTTCCGACCAGGTCAACAGCCACTACTAAGGCTAGTCCTAAAACTAAAGCAACCAACATCCGCATTGAAAAGGAAGTTTTTCGTTTTGACAAATTGCGTATAATACCAATAATGACTAGTAGTAAAATGATCACGCCGATCGTGAACCGATGACTTACTTTTTAAAAAATTGTAAAAAATGTTGGTTTATCATATTATTCCTCCTTAAATAATTTTAAAATGAAAGAAGCAAGCGATGCTCATGACTCTATAAGTATATTTTATGAAATAAAATTCAGGTATCAAAGTAATTGATTCTAATTCTTAATCTTTGAATATTAATTTGACAAAGGCAGAGATTTGCGTTACTCTATCTCAAGTAAATTAAATAAGAGAACAATACAGTATTGAGGCCGCTTGTAATATCAGTAATCAGAAATGATGAAAGGATTGCTAGCCGAAATGTCAAATTGATGTTGGGGATAGATTGAATAAGTCTATCACTGTCTTGTAGGGTTGCCCAAACTCTACGTAGGTGAGCGTGCTGTGTTGTGGGCAAAAGAACCTGTCAAATTGTGGCTGTGAGCTTTTGCTCGCAGCCTTTTTATATACATTTTTATAAGTGTGATGTAGAAATCCGCTCATCCGGCTGTAAGGTGTTCAAAATAAACGGAGGAACAAAGTGAAAAATATATTCAAGGCATTAGGAAGAATCCGGATGCCACATACCTATGTATTATTGTTTAGTTTTATTATTATTGCTGCCATCCTTTCTTGGATTGTCCCAGCAGGGGAATTTGAGCGAGTAATGGTTGGAGAACGTGAAATTATTAATCCAGATTCATTTGCATATGTTACAAGTAATCCTCAAGGCATCTTTGAAGTATTGAAGAGTATTCCAAGAGGTTTCGCTCGAACACAAGATATCTCTTACTTCTTATTTGTCACAGGTGGGTCATTTTTAATTATTAATAAGACCGGAATGATTGAATCGGCTTTAAGTCGAATTGTTAGTTCATTAAAAGGGAAAGAAGCTTTAGTCATTCCAGTTGTGGTTCTAATTATGGGATTAGCGGGTTCAACGATTGGTTTAAGTGAAGAGACAATTGTCTTTATTGCTTTAGGTGTGTCATTAGCGAGAGCCATTGGTTATGACTCATTAATCGGGGTAGGAATGATTGGACTTGGAGCGGGGGTTGGATTCACCTCTGGTTTTATGAATCCATTCTCTGTTGGGGTTGCACAATCTATTGCTGAATTACCCCTATTTTCAGGGATTGAATTAAGATTAGTACTGTTTGTAGTCTTATGGATTGTAACGTCATTATACTTAATTCTATATGGTAAACGAGTGAAAGCAGACTTATCGAATAGTATCGTCTATGATGAAGAAATGGCAGCTAGAAGTCATTCAGATTATCAAGACTTAAACTCAGCAGATAATATTGAGTTTACAACTAAACAAAAAATAATCGCAGCTGTTTTCGTCGGAGGCTTTGTGATTATTGCTTACGGTGTGATGAGTTTAGGCTGGTTTATTACAGAAATTGGAGCAGTATTCTTAGGAATGGGCTTAATTAGTGGTTTAATCTATGGAATGAGGCCGGGAGATTTAGCAGATAACTTCATTGAAGGTGCTAAAGATATGATGTATGCAGCATTGATTGTTGGATTGGCACAAAGTTTAGTGATTATTATGGAAGACGCGATGATCTTAGATACATTGATTAATGGTTTAACGGGTGCAATTTCAAACTTACCATCAGTTTTATCAGCGGCTGGTATGTACGTTGTTCAAATTATTATTAACTTCTTTATCAGTTCAGGTAGTGGACAAGCGGCCGTTACAATGCCAATCATGATACCATTAGCAGACGCTTTAGATGTCACGCGCCAAACGGCTGTATTAAGTTACCAATTAGGGAACGGCTTCCTAGATTCAATTATGCCGATGTCAGGAATCTTAATGGCTCAATTAGCGATTGCAGATATTCCTTACAAAAAATGGGTTAAATTCGCCATGCCATTAATGGGTATTTGGTTAGCGATTGGTCTTGTCTTTATAATCTTTGCACAATTAGTCGGCTACGGACCATTTTAGAAATTTTGAAAGGGGAAATATTATATGTCAAAAGAACAATTACACGAAATCGTTTCAGAAATGCGTGAGGAATTACAAGGTTTAAGTGATTATATTTATGAAAATCCTGAACTAGGATTGAACGAATATAAATCATCACAAGCCCACGTTGATTTATTAAGAAAACATGGCTTTGACGTTGAGTATCCTTACTTAGGTTTTGATACTGCGTTTAAAGCAACCTTTGATTCAGGAAAAGAAGGGCCGACCGTTGCCTACTTATCAGAATATGATGCACTTCCAGGGATTGGTCACGGTTGTGGTCACAATATGCTTGGGACAGTAGATACAGGGGCAGGGATTGCCTTATCTAAAGTGGTTGGCGAAGTAGGTGGTCGTGTCGTGGTTCTAGGAACGCCGGCTGAAGAAACCGATGGTGTTAAAGTTGATATGGCTAATGTCGATACATTTGACGATGTGGATGTCGCTTTATGTACCCACCCCTCTGATCAAAACTTAATGAGTAATGTATCGCTTGCGATGGAAGCTTTAGAATTTGAATTCTTTGGAAAAACAGCTCACGCGGCTGGTGCTCCTTGGGAAGGAATTAACGCTTTAGATGCGGCTATTAATATGTTCAACATGGTGAATGCAGGTCGTCAACAATTACGTCCAGATGCACGTGTTCACGGAATTATCGTTGAGGGTGGTGTCGCAGCCAATATTATTCCTGAATACACTCGTGTTCAATTCTATGTTCGTTCTCTAGATATTAATTACTTACAAAAAGTTAAAGATATGGTTATCCGAAGCGCTGAAGCAGCATCAAGTGCAGCAGGTACGACAATGAAATTTAGAAATTTCGAAAAAACATACTACAACATGATCACGAACCAAAAATTAAGTGACACATATAATGCTAACGCTGCAGATTTAGGAATTGAAATGATCGATGCGGGTGAAGACTTATCAGGTTCGATCGATATGGGGAATGTCAGCCAAGTTGTCCCATCTATTCATTCATACTACGAAATTACAGATGGTGTACCAACTGCGGGTCATACCGTTGAATTCCGTGAAGCAACTCGTACTGAATTTGGTTACAAAGCGATGATGCGTACGGTTGAGATTCTAGCTAGAACAGGTTTTGATGTGATTACAAAACCAGAACTACTGGCAGAGATTAACGAAGAGTTTAATAAGATTGAAAAAGTAAACTAATTTAATGGTATTTACTTTTGGTATCAGCGAGATCATTCTTGCTGATACTTTTTTTGGATAAATATTCATAAAGTCTATAAAAATTATATAGTGTATAATTAACATAACAATATTAACCTTATTCTTTGGTTGCGATAGGCATCTGTTAAGATACTTGATACGAAGGTTTAGTTTTTTATACTAATTATAGAGGAGTTGGATATCCTAATGAAAAAAATAGTTAAGTACGTGATGCTAGTTGTGTCACTATTATTTATCACTCAAACACCCGTCTCTGCCAACGATAATCAAAGTTATGTCAGTGATAATGAAGAAAGTCCGATCAGTCACATTGTCTTTACACCCAATAGTGTTCAATTAACAATAAATAATGAAGCAGCTGAGGCAAGGGAAATTATACTATTATTATCTAAGCATACAGATGAGGCCTTGCATGCTCAAGTGGATCCAAATTCCGAGTCTGATGATTTACAAGCCTTACAAGCTGAGTTAGGAATTAGCTTTAACGCGATTGAAGATCAACTTGAATTAGAAAATAATCCGACAGTTTTTAATGTGATTCAACAAATGCAAGACGCGTCATCCGGAATATATTCATCGATTGACCCCATGGGGAATATTCTTTTCACCATTTCTAATCCAGAAATTGATGAGTCTGTTGAGACGATTCGTGTAAAACTGTTTAATGAAGACCTCATTGAGTTCACTCGTGGTGAAGATAGTACACTTGAATATAATTCCTATAACTTTGTGTTAGAGGAGTAGTTATATGAAAGCTAATAAAAAATCTGATAGATTCCTATTATGGAATTTATCAGATTTTTTATTTGGGCAAGTTCATTTGAACGATATACCCATTTTGATAGTAGAAGAGGATGGGAGCATTATATTTATTAGCAATCTGACGAATGATTGTCTTGCCCATGCCCTCAGCATGAACTTGATTCTTATCGTAATCCGTACCATTATCTTTAATCAGTAATTTATTATGCTCTGGAAATTCTTGGAGGATGATATTTATTTGCGTGCTATTGGAATGCTTAATACTATTAATGATCGTTTCACGAATAATCGACAAGATATCTTTCTTCTGATTATATTTAAATTCAGTTACAGTATACAGATCAAAATTAATCATTAGTGGCGCGAATTCCTCACGCATATTGTCGATACTGACTTCAAAGTCTAGACTTTCATGGTGGATATGATGAATGGTTTGGCGAATGTCATCCATTCCGTGTCGTAAATTAATTTGCAATTGATTGAGTTGCTTTTCAATTTTGACATTATCATTCGCAATGATGATCGCTTCAATTTGAATAATACTTCGGGCGAGTGAGTGACCAATCGCATCATGTAGCTCATTCGAAATCCGATTACGCTCTGACAAGATGCTAATATCGACGTCTTTTTGGATAGATTGAATCAAATCCTTCATTTGATTTTTCATCCGTAATTGTTCTTCTGTTAACGTATCTCTCACTTCATTTAATGTGGCTTGTTGTTGAATGATTTGTTGACTTTGATCAGCGATATATACCCCTAAAACCCCGATCAATAACATATAATAACTTCCCGGATTAATAACAAAAGCCACTAAAAGTACCAATAAGCTGTAAAAACCAATATCAAAAGTCAGTAAGTAGACAAGCGGTAATAACACAATATATGATGGAGCAACGAGTAGACTTAAGAGACTAATGACTATATCAAACATCATCCGAAATCGTTTATTAACAATGATTCCATTTAATGCGATGAAGCAAATGGATACTAGCGATTCTAAAACAATCGCTATGATATTATCGTGCGTCGTCATTAATCGTAAAATGAGTGTGATTAAGAGCATCCACAAAGCTTCTATAATAAATGTTTTGCTTCTCATCGCAGCCTCCTTTGTTGGTTACTTCTTTTATTTTACCAAACTTATGACAAATGTCATATCAAAATTAGCACAATGACACTACTGCATGAAAGCTTTTACCTTTATACTTAAATTAACAAATCAAGTAAGGAGTGAAAAAAATGACAGGTAATATTGCAGTAGAAGTAAAACAACTCGTAAAACGCTATGGCAAACTGGTAGCCTTAGATCATTTTAATTTATCGGTGTATAAAGGAGAAATCCTTGGCTTACTTGGTCCAAATGGGTGTGGTAAGACAACTTTAATTAATTCAATCCTCGGCTTACTCACTTATGATAAAGGTGAGATTGATGTATTTGGAGAAGAATTAAAACCTGACACCTATAAAATTAAGCAAAGAATCGGTGTAGTGCCTCAGGACGTTGCTTTGTTCGAAGAATTAACTGTATTTGAGAATATTGATTTCTTCTGTGGTTTATATATTGAAGATAAAGCTGAACGACGACGTTTAGTTAATGAAGCAATTAAGTTTGTTGAATTAGATAAATACAGCAAATTTATTCCTAAGAAATTAAGTGGAGGATTGAAACGTCGCTTAAATATCGCCTGTGGGATCGCTCACCAACCCGATTTGATTTTTATGGACGAGCCAACCGTTGCGGTTGATGCTCAAAGTCGGAATTTTATCTTAGAAGGAATTAAACGTTTGAACGAAAACGGTTCAACAATCGTGTACACGACGCATTATTTGGACGAAGCAGAGCAAATTAGTGATCGCGTTGTAATCATGGACTCAGGGCAAAACATTGCTGATGGAACTTTAGAACAATTACAACAAAAAGTGAATCAAGGTGAGATAATTAATATCGAATTGTTTGATATCAGTCCAGAACTGATCGAAGAAATGAGAGAATTACCGAATCTCAATACGATTGAGAAGACAGGTAAGAACAAATGGCGTCTCGTCTTTGACGAAGGGAATAATCATGTCGTTCAATTAGTAAAATTCATTGAAGAACATGAATTGTCTTATACTCAATTATATAGTCAAATGCCAGATTTAAATTCTATCTTCTTAGAACTGACTGGTAAGGAGCTGCGTGACCAATGAGAGCAGCACTAACGCAACTGAAATATTATTTTCTGAGATTTATTCGAACACCAGATACTTTATTTTATACTTTTGGATTGCCGCTGATTCTTGCTTCTCTTTATTTCTTCGCATCATCAGGCTTAATTGAAGGTGACATTGAAGCTGTTCCGATAGGAGTGACAACCGAATCCACTCCCTTTTATAGTTACGGTGAAATATTATCTAACATAGACGTTCTCGATGTAACGATGATGAGTGAAGAAGAGGGAAGAGAACGGTTGGAAGCTGAAGAGATAGAAGCCTATGTAAAGCAAGATGGAAACTTATTAATGAATGAAAGCAATGTAAATACTTCCATCGTCAAAAGTATCATGGATCAAGTGAAACAAACCACAGCGATGGGATTAGATGCATTGAATATGGATTACACAACGGAGTTTGTCAAAATGGAATCGACACCCAGTTCCTATATCGTGATTATGTTCTTCGGTTTAATCGCCATGGTAAGTTTATACGGGGGATTTTATGGGGTGCAAATTTCGACTGAAATTCTAGCCCCCTTAAGTTCACTCGCTTCTCGGTTGAGTAGCACACCGTTAAAACGCTATCGCTATATTGGGTTAAATGCTTTAAATGCGGTTCTTGTAAACTTTGCTGCGAACATCATCTTAATTATTTATATTCAATATGTGCTCGGAATTCAAGTCGTGAATCATTTCGGTTATAGTTTGCTACTTATATTCCTTGGAAATATCTTCGGGATTATGTTGGGAATTGTTGTCGGACTCATTCCAAAGTTAAAGATCGATGGGAAAACTCAAATTGTTGTCGCATCAACGCTAATTTTAACCTTTATTGCAGGGGGAATGGTACCGGGTGTGAAGCAATTTGTAAACAACACGATTCCATGGTTTAACACAGTCAATCCTGTAAACATTATTACTGAGAATTTCTATCGTATTAATTTACTGAAGGATACGACGATTCTTTCACAAGGTATCTTGATCATGGCCGTGTATATCATACTAATGTTTGCATTTTCAGTCTATTACTTAAGGGGGAAACGTTATGATCATCTATAAAATGATTATCCGCATCTTCTCAAAGTATTGGAAAGAACTGCTAATTTACTTTCTAATTTTCCTTGGTTTTGTATTTGTAGCCATAGGGCAACCAGAAGTCGATGAAAATCAAGCATTCTCAAGTGTGAACTTAGATATTGCAGTAGTGAATCAAAGTGACGATCCATTGGGTGAACATTTAGTGGATTACTTGAATGAATCGCATGACGTGGAAACGCTATCCAATGTCACTATAGAAGATGTTGAAAATGAAGTTTTCTCTGGAACTTATCAGGGGATGCTATATATTCCTGAGAATTTTGAAGAATTGGTTTTAAATGGGCAAGCAGACCAGGTTGAATTACTACTGAATGAACGTGATATGAGTAGTGCACAGCTGAATACGGAGGTCGACAAATACTTACGATTGGCCAATGCTTGGGTCGCATCTGGAGTCAGCGTTGTTTCAGAGTTAACAGATCAACTCGATTTTACGCTGAATGAAACAGCCGAAGTAGAATTGATTGGTGGCTTAGATCATCAAAACGTTCTCTTGGCTTATACAACCGGAATTGCATTAGTGGGTTACTTTGTCCTTCAAATTATTCTTGGAACTGTTGGTATGGCTATGTCAGAAATTAAATCTAAAAAAATTCAAGACCGCATTAATTTGAGTGGAATTTCAAATCTAAGATATAATACCCAAGTTGTTTTAGGACAAGTAACCTATGGTGGGGTAATTCTACTCATTACACTCTTAGTACTGTGGGTCTATATCCCGATTTCTATTCAGATTGATTACGTTCGAATCATTATTTCACTTGCCTTGTTCGTCTTAACCGCCTTATCGATGGCATTTTTAATGACAGCAATTACGAACAATCGCAATATCATTAGTGCACTCACCACCATCGTGAGTTTGAGTCTCGCGTTCTTGTCAGGATTATTCATCCCGTATGAGATTATGGGTTCAACCATTCAACGTATTGCACATTTCTCACCTTTGTTCTACTTTAGACAAAGTGTGATGAAAGACATCAATTCGTACTCAGATTTATTAACCGAGTGGGGCTTACTTTTAGCCTTCGCCGTCGTCTTTACCTTATTAGGTGTCGCAATTTCACAACAAAAGCGTACAGGTAAGTGATAAATTTTAAGTCCTTGAGGAAACTCTTGGACTTTTTTTCATTTTATAAAATTGAATTCACCATTTTTCTTGTATATTTAGGGATGAATTTTATGAAGAAAAACAAAGAATTAGTGTATCTAGAAATTGAATGTAGAAAATGTGGTGTGAGAGAAACGAAGACAAAAGTAATTCTAAGAGCTGCCTATCACATAAGAATCCTATACTTTGACTATCCACAAATGCTGACACCAAGAAATATTTATGATTTTATGGTTGGAATGATGGGCATTACCTCAATCAAGAAAATCATGAATAAGCATTATGATAAAGTAGGAGGGATTAATAAGTATTACTATAAAAGGTATTTGTAAATTGTAATGTAAAAATATGAAACGAGACCTTTATTCGAAAAGCGACACTATGAAAGTTCAAAGTGATGCTATGATAATCCAAAGTGGCGCTTTCATCCCAATTTCCAATCAAAACAAAAAAGCCCACCCCAAAATCGTTAAGATTCGGAGCGGGTTTTTATTTAATTATACTTTTATATTTTAAATAAATCATTTAAGGCTTCAGCCATCGTTGGGTGAGTGAAAATTTGGTCTCTAAGTTGAGTGTAATCCATATCTACAATCATTGGTGTTGAAATAATATTAATAACTTCATGTGATTCTTCACCGAATAGGGTAGCACCCAAAATCTTATTCGTTTTGCTATCAATCATTGCTTTATATAAACCAGTTTGGTTATCTAATATTTTTGCTTTAGGGATAGCACTCACATCTAGACTGGCAACTTAAATATCAAGACCTTGCTCACGCGCAGTATTTTCTGATATGCCGGCTTGTGATAAAGGAGGCTCGATAAATGTCATTGCAGTTACATTTTCGCGACGATCTGTACTATACGTCTTGTCCCCATAAATAAAGTCACGAATGATGCGATAGTTATCAAGTGAAATATAAGTCTGTTGAGGACCCCCATTAATATCGCCAAGTGCAAAGAAATTTGGAAGATTAGTTTGTAAATACTCATTCACTTCTACTGCACCTTTATCTGAAACTTTAATACCAACCTTATCTAAATTCAAGTCTTCAATGTTCGGTTTACGACCGGTAGCAACCAATAGGTGAGTGGCTTGAATTTCTCGTTGCTCACCATTTATATTTTTAAAAATATAAACCGAAGCAGCATTCTCTTTCACAGATTGCGTATTCGCATTTGTTACAATATTAATACCTTGAGCTTCAATTGCACCAATAATAGCTAAATCTTTTGGCAAATCAGTTAGCTTAATTAAAGATTCAGAAGTTAAAATACGGTCGCTTATTTCTAAACCATCGATATTAGTAATAAATGGACGCGCACTCGTATTATTAAAGATACGCTCAGCTTGAATTTCTTCAACGCCGTCTTCAGTTTAAACTTCAACGGTATTTTCCTTAATAAATGAAGTCGTTCCATCCAGAACTTCAGCGTTTTCTAAATCAGCAACTTTATGGTAATTCCCATTATTTAGTTTGCTGATTAAATCATTCTTAGCGTTCACACCCATTGAATAGCCCAATTCTTCACGTTAGAAAGCTAAGGATTTTAATTTCTTCGTTGGAATACAAGCTACTTTTATACAAGTCCCGCCGTACATTTTCTTAGATTTCTCAACCTGAATAACATCCTCACCACGACTTGCGAATTCACCCGCGAGCGTTTTACCTACTTTACCAAAGCCTATAATTAAATTTTTAACTTGTTTCATTAAACCAATCCTAACTCATATTGTATTACCATTAGCAAAACTCACTATACAAAGTGCTTACAGATAAAGTAAAAACTCCTATAAAATAGGGGCTAGAGAAAGACATTAATTTTTTAAACTTTGAATTGGTGCTGGAATACGCCCACCACGATCAACGAATACTTTTGGAGAAGTTTGGTTTAATGGCATGACTGTACCAGAACCGAAGAGTCCACCGAAATCAAGTGACTCGTCATCTGAGCGACCAATCGCAGGGATTACACGAACTGCGGTAGTTTTAGAGTTAATCATTCCAATAGCAGCTTCATCAGCAATCAAGGCAGATATAACTTCTGGCGGTGTTGTACCTGGAATAACAATCATATCTAATCCAACAGAACAAACAGCTGTCATCGACATTAAAGTCTCAATGTTTAAAGTGCCATTGGCAGCCGCGGCAATCATCCCCGCATCTTCAGTCACAGGAATGAAAGCACCAGATAGCCCACCTACGTGAGATGAAGCCATCACGCCACCTTTTTTAACCGCATCATTTAACATGGCAAGAGTCGCAATTGATCCATGCGCACCTACTTGGTCTAAACCGATTTCTTCTAAGATATGCGCCACAGAATCACCTACTGCTGGTGTTGGAGCTAATGATAAATCAACAATTCCAAATGGAACTCCTAACATTTCAGAGGCTTGCGTCCCAACTAATTGGCCCATACGAGTGATTTTGAATGCTGTTTGTTTAATGGTATCAGCGACAACTTCTAATGAAGTCGATTTATCTAATTTTGCTAAAGCAGTACGCACCACACCAGGACCAGAAACGCCGACATTAATAACAACATCTGGCTCTCCAGATCCATGAAAAGCGCCTGCCATAAAAGGGTTATCCTCAACAGCATTACAGAAAACGACAATCTTAGAAGCACCCATACACTCATTATCTTGAGTCAATTCAGCAGCTTCACGAACGATATTACCCATCATCGCCACAGCATCCATATTAATACCGGCTCGGGTTGATCCGATATTCACTGAAGAACACACATGATTTGTCTCAGCCATGGCTTGTGGTATGGATTGAATTAATTCCAAATCACCTTTACTAAAGCCTTTGTGGACTAAAGCAGAGTAACCACCGATATAGTTTACACCAATATCTTGAGCGACTTTATCTAAAACTCGCGCGTATTTTAAAGGATCGCCACCTGAGGCAGCAAGCAGTTGAGAGATAGGAGTGACAGCAATCCGTTTGTTTACAATCGGAATACCAAATTTACCTTCAATCAGTTCACCAGTTTTAACTAAGTCTTTGGCAGAAGTATAAATTTTGTTATAAATCTTCTCACACGAACGATCAATATCCCCATCCGCACAATCAACTAAGGATATACCCATCGTAATAGTACGAATATCTAAGTTATCTTCTTTAATCATAGAAACAGTTTCAATAACATTTTGCATTTCTAACATGGTTTAACTCCTTAAATTCGGTGCATAGAATTAAAAATATCCTCATGCATCACGTGTATTTCCATCTCAGGGATACTTTCCTTCGTGTTCTGTTGAAATTCTTCAAATTCAATTGAAAGCTTATCAATATTCACTAACATCACCATCGTAAAGTAATCTTGCATAATCGTTTGTTCAACATCCACGACGTTTACATTATATTTAGCGCATTGTGTCGCAACTTCTGCGAGAATCCCTACCTTGTCTTTCCCAATTACAGTAATTACAGCTTGCATTGTGTTAACCACCTTTTGATTTATTTTGTAAATTATAGCACACCCCAAGCATTTTCCCTACATAAAATGAAAAATTAATTAGAAACGCGAAATAGTCACTTTCCTATACATTGTTTTCTAATTTATTATAATTTAAATAGATTCATAGAAAGGGTGGCTAAGTATGAAAAAAGTTTATTATTCTAATAAAGCACCAAAGCCGATGGACCCATATTCGCAAGCCGTTCGTGTAGGAGATATGTTATATGTATCAGGCCAAATAGGCATTGATTCAGAAACTAATAAATTAGTTAAAGGGAATGCTGAAGAAGAAATGAAGCAAGTTTTCAAAAATATTGCCCATATTTTAGACAGTGTAGGACTCAATTTAACAAGTGTAGTAAAAGTGGTTCTTTATATGAATGACATCGGAGATTCATCAATATTTAATGAAATTTATGCCATGAATTTTCACAAGCCGTATCCAGCTAGAAGTTCATTTGCAGTAAGTAGTTTGCCAATGGGAGCAAAAGTAAAAATGGATGTAATTGCTCATTACGAGTCATAAAATAAGCTTAGTATTTTAAGTTATTGTTTATATTAAAAAACATTATAATTTAGTAGAGAACTTCTAATGCAATCTGTTATAATAAATGTATAATAGTATTATGACTTATATTGAAGAGGAGAGAATTAATTAATGTCTAAAACATTTGCAATTAATGCTGGGAGCTCAAGCTTAAAATTCCAGTTATACAATATGCCAGAAGAATCAGTTATTGCTAAAGGGTTAGTAGAAAGAATTGGTATCAACAATTCAGTATTTACAATCGAATATGGTGATGATCAAGAGTTTACTGTAACAGAAGATATCGCAACTCATGCCCAAGCGGTGGATATGTTATTTGATAAATTAGAAGAATTCCAAATTATCACCGATCTAACTGAAATTACAGGTGTAGGGCACCGTGTAGTAGCAGGTGGAGAAATCTTTAAAGAATCAACTTTAGTTACTCCAGAAGTAATTAAACAAGTTGAAGACTTAGGTGAATTCGCACCTTTACATAACCCAGCAGAAGCAGAAGTTATGCATGTGTTTGAAGAGCGTTTACCACACGCAACTGCCGTAGCAGTATTTGATACATCTTTCCATACATCAATGCCAGAAGTTAACTACTTATACAGCTTACCTTACGAATACTACGAAGACTTCCAAATCCGTAAGTACGGTGCTCACGGAACGAGTCATGATTTCGTAAGTAAACGTGCAGCTGAATTAATGGGCAAACCTATCGAAGACTTAAAAATCATTACGTGTCACTTAGGTAACGGTGCATCAATTACAGCCGTTGACGGTGGTAAATCTGTAGATACATCAATGGGATTCACTCCTTTAGCTGGTGTAACAATGGGTACTCGTACAGGTGATATCGATGCATCAATCATTCCATTCTTAATGGACAAATTAAACATCACTGATGTGAACGATGTGATCACAATCTTTAACAAAAAATCTGGTTTACTAGGTTTATCAGGTGTATCAAGTGATATGCGTGACGTTGAAGATGCTGCAGCAGAAGGTAACGAACGTGCACAATTAACGTTAGATATCTTCATGAATCGTGTTCAAAAATACATCGCTCAATACATCGCAGTTATGAACGGTGTTGACGCAGTAGTATTCACAGCAGGTATTGGTGAAAACTCTGGAATTACACGAAAATTAATCATGGACGGAATTACGTTCTTTGGTGGAGAAATTGATGACGAGCGTAACGACACTCGTAAAGAAGCATTAATTTCAACTGACGACTCAAAATTCGCAATCTACAACATTCCTACAAATGAAGAAGTAGCGATTGCACGTGACGTTGAACGCTTCAAATAATAATTAACATAATCAGACCGCAAACCTAATTGGGTGAGCGGTCTATTTTTAAAAGGAGGTTATGACAATGAGTGAAAGAGAATTAATAGATCAAAGCGGTATGCAAAGAACATTAAAACGTATTGCCCATGAAATCTTAGAGAAGAATAAATCGACAGAAAAACTGGTGATTCTTGGAATTAAAACAAGAGGCGAGTTTTTAGCAAAACATCTACAGAAAAAGATCGAAGAAATTGAAGGTGTAAAATTACCACTGGAAATCTTAGATATTACTTTTTATCGCGATGATTTATCTAAAAAATCTGTCAGTCCTGAAGTAAAAGCCGTTTCTTTTGAACATGATTTAACTGGAAAAAAAGTAGTAGTAGTGGATGATGTTCTTTATACCGGAAGAACCGTTCGTGCAGCCATGGATGCCATCTTAGAAAATGCGCGCCCATCTCACATTCAATTGGCTGTTCTTGTTGATCGCGGACACCGAGAATTACCCATTCGACCAGACTATGTTGGAAAGAATATTCCGACATCTAAGCAAGAGAGAGTCAAAGTAGAAGTCGAAGAAGTGGACGGGAAAGATTTAGTCAGTGTATTAGATTAAAAAAAGTGGGGATCAGACTCAATTTTAAGAGTTTGTTCCCTATATTTTTTGTGTTATTTTTTCCCATTATTGGCTTTAAATAACCAATAAAAGACAAAGACCATAAAGAAGACGACGAAGAGTGCTGCTAACATCCAAATTAACATCAAGTCAATCAGATTATTTACGACTAAAATAAAGCCGAGAATCCCCACTAATGATAGCAATACACTAAAAATAATAATAACTTTATTAGAATAGTCGCCGAATACCTCAAGTAATGTACGTCTATAAATTAATAAATATGCACCTAAAATCATAAACATAGCAGGAAATGCATAAATTAAAATATTAAATATCATTTGTAAACCTTCCTTTGACTAATTTTCTTTGAATTCATTGCCCTTATAATAACTGATCGCAAGCTGGGTCCGATCACGCAATTCCAACTTAAGTAACAGTTGAGATATATAGTTTCGAATTGTTCCTTCGCTCAAGTAAAACTTTTCGGCAATTTCTTTATTGTTCAAGCCTTCTGCGACAGCTTGATAAATATCTAATTCACGCGGTGTGAGTTCACTCAATATTTCTTGATTTGATTGAGAGACTGATTGAGCAACGTTATTCACGATAGTATTATCGAGAACGGTCTGATTATTAAGAACAGCTTCAATGGCTGGCAAGATACTTTTAATATTTTGCTTTAAAATATAGCCTTTACACCCTAATTGAAGGGCAGCTTGGATGAAATCTGAGTCTTCAAAAGTTGTTACGAGTAGAATTTTTGCTTGCGGAAATTTACTCAAAATGGTCGAAGCAGCCTCGATACCGGATTTCTCTTGCATTCGAATATCTAACAATGTGATGTCTGGCTTGTAAATTGAGTAATTAGAAATGGCTTCTTCAGCAGAATAGCCGGTTATTATTACTTCGTAGCCACCATTCTCAATAATTAAACTCAATGATTCTACTACTATTGGATCATCATCAATAATCATTACAGTTGTCAACGTGTTCACCCCTTTTATCATGTTTCTTTAATTGTAGTTGAATTTACAATGATTGTCACGGAAGATTACAAAAATACCAGAGATGAAGTGAATCATCTCTGGTACTCGACTAAAATTAAGCAAAATTAGAATAATTGCTTATATAAATTAGCTAGCTTTTTCCGCTTGATCGCTAGATTTTTTGATAGCTAAAACGATTAAAATGACATACCAAATAATTTTTAACCATGGCCAATTACGCATGTTCATTCCTCCTATCTTTATATGTTTTATTATACCTAATTTCATCTTAAATTACATTTAATTTGACTGTTATATGCCATTAAGTTTATAAGAAGACCCCATGTTTGGTGACGTTACTAATAAAATGTATAATGAAATTGAATCGATGAAGGAGGAGTAATATGAAGATTGAACATATCGGTATGTGGGTTAAAGATATTGAAGAGACACGTCGATTTTATGAAACTTATTTTGATGTTACGGCAAACAATTTATATCGAAATGAGAAAAAAGGGTTTGAATCATACTTTTTAACATTCGCAAGTGGGGCACGATTAGAAATTATGCATTGTGATGATATAACTGAAGCAGCAGGGGAATTATTTGGTTATGCCCATTTAGCCATCAGTGTAGGGGACAAAGATGATGTCGATCAATTTACAAAGCGTTTAACTGATGATGGATATTATTTATTAGACGGGCCAAGAACGACAGGAGATGGCTATTATGAAGCGGTTGTTCTAGATCCAGACGGGAATCGTATCGAACTAACAACAGATTAAATTGAAGTAAGCCTCAAGTGTTGAATAGATAACACTTGAGGCTTATATTTATGTGCACAAAAAAAAGTCGGCTGTAAAGCCGACTAAAAGGCATCCGGTGGTGCCGTTTCCGTATATATATGTTATTGAACCTGCAAGTAATTACAGGTGGGCTCCACACTTGCTTTTTCTGACTTCCAAGTGTAAAAGGCTTGTCATAGAAACAAGATCATAGGATCCCAAGATAAAAAGAAATGTTCGGTCCACACAATATATATACAACGTACACCTCAGAGAACCTTTGTTAAATACATTATAGCACTAATATAATAAATTGCAACAAAACAAGATGTTTTGACCTGACAAGCTTGTAAAGGGTTACTGACACAGGTGGGGATCGTTATTTTTGTTTAATTTGCTTATATATTTGAGCGAGAGCTTCTTCATATTTACCTGTAGGATCAGGTTCGAAGTATTGACGACGCTTCAAATTATCAGGCAAATATTGTTGCTCAACATAATGGTGCGGAAAATCATGCGGGTATTTATATTCAACACCACGACCTAATTTTTCAGCACCGGAGTAGTGAGCGTCACGAATATGATCGGGCACTTGTCCGACATTACCCGCTGAAATATCTGCCATTGCACTGTTTAAGGCACGATAAGTTGTGTTTGATTTAGGACTTAAAGCTAAATCGGCGACCGCAAAAGCTAATGGGATCCGCGCTTCAGGCAACCCAACTTTTTCTGCTGCTGTCACAGCCGAAACTGTCCGTGAAGTAGCTCCAGGATTTCCTAAACCAATATCTTCATAAGCAATAATCAATAACCGCCTACAAGCAATAGTTAATTCGCCTGCTTCTAATAAGACTGCTAAGTAATACATTGCTGCATCGACATCGCTCCCTCGAATTGATTTTTGAAGGGCAGAGATGGCGTCGTAATGAGCATCTCCATCTTTATCATGCGTCATTCGTTTATGTTGCAAACATTCTTCAGCGACGTCTTGTGTAATTTTAATGACATTATCTTCATCAGGTTTGGTTGATAAGACAGCCAATTCTAGGGCATTTAAGGCAGAGCGAATATCACCATTGGTCACATTAGAGAAATGATTTAATATATCATCTGGAATCTCTACATTATATTCACCTAAGCCAATGTCATTATCTTCTAGGGCTCTTTGAAGACCTAATTTAATATCTTCGGGAGCCAAAGGTTTTACTTCAAATATTTGTAATCGACTTCGAATCGCTGGATTAATGGTGATGTATGGATTTTCAGTAGTAGCTCCAATGAGTATGACCCGACCATTTTCTAGATGAGGTAGTAAATAGTCTTGCTTCACTTTATTTAAGCGATGAATTTCATCAAGTAACATAATAACAGTTCCCGACATCTTCGCTTCTTCAACGACTACTTCCATGTCTTTTTTAGAATCTGTGGCAGCATTTAAGATCCGAAAAGCATATTTCGTACTACCCGCAATGGCACTGGCGATACTTGTTTTACCTGTACCAGGAGGCCCGTAAAGAATCATCGACGATAGACGTTCTGAAATCACCATCCGTCGTATAATTTTTCCTTCGCCAACAAGATGTTTCTGTCCCAAAACTTCGTCAATATGTTTAGGACGCATACGGTATGCTAATGGTTGTTGCATAAGCTACTCCTTTCGCAATAAGTTGTATTCATTGTTTATATATGTAAACTAAATAATAATTATCTAATGTATTATATATGATATTTGAATTAATTGATAATTTCTAGATTAAAGTTATTATTTTATATATTGATAAACTTTGATATTGCAGTTATTCAAACTTATGTTATAATGTTAAAGTTGTATTAATAGACATGTTGAAAGGAGGGTTTAAATGGTTTATTTAGATAATGCTGCGACGACAGCAGTGCGACCAGAAGTTCTGAAAGTGATCCATGATTCATTACTGAATGATTATGGGAATCCATCAAGCACATATCGAATTGGAAAAAAAGTAAGGCACTCAATGATTCAAGCACGTAAACAGCTCGCAGAGCTATTGAATGTGGCCGAATCAGAAGTTTACTTTACAAGTGGTGCGACTGAAGCAAACAATTGGGCAATTCGCTCTCAAGCCGAGAAGTCAAAAGAATTAGGGCAAGGAAATCATATTGTGACTACCGCAATTGAACATCCGTCCGTTACAAACGTAACGAAATATCTTGAGACACAAGGCTTTGAAGTAACATATATTCAACCGAATGAAAGAGGTGAGATAACAGTCCAGCAGTTCATAGACGTTACAACTAATCAAACAATTGGTTGGATTGCGATGGCAGTTAACAATGAAGTTGGTTCAATTCTGCCCATCTTTGAGTTAGGTGAAGAAGCGAATGAGCGCAATCTATGGTTTCACGTTGATTCTGTTCAAGCAGTAGGGCCAATGGCTTATGACTATTCACAGTTGAAATGCACGACCTTTGTTGGTTCTGCCCATAAGTTTAATGGTCCAAAAGGGATTGGCTTCTTAATATATCGTTCTTTCCAGGAACATAACCATCTTGGACCCTTACTTTATGGTGGCGGTCAAGAAAATAAGATGCGATCAGGTACTGAGAATGTCCCTTATATTTTAGGGATGGTAAAAGCACTCGAATTGACTTTCGCTGAGCAAGAAGAAACATTTAATAAATATGAAAAGTTACATCATTATTTACTTGATGCGCTGAATGAACTTGATATTGAATTTGAAATTAATGGCGATATGAATAATCGAGTACCATATATCAATAATTTGTGGTTTAATGGTAATATAGCAAGCCAAATGCTAATAAAAATGGATTTAGATGATGTTTATATCTCAGCGGGAAGTGCATGTTCCGCAGGGAGTCTCACTGAGAGTGACATTTTAAAAGCTTATTACCCCGATCAACCAGAACGGTGGAGCCAAAGTTTACGAATTTCATTCGGTTATCAAACTACACGAGAAGACATCGATCAATTTATCCAAAGTTTAAAGAAAATATCAGAGGGGAAGATCGATTTATGGCATTCAAAGAAACTGCAGAATTAAAAGGATTCAACCGTACATTTAGTGTGAGCCCAGAGGCACGTCCTTACACTTTACGTGATAATGGCTTTACTGACACTAAAAGTGGGAACTTTATTTATAAAAGAGCACTAGACTCTACACATAAACAAGGTCTTGTATTAAAAGTAACTGTTGATAAAGATCTAAAAGGACTTAAAATATCAACAGTGAACGAAAAAGGTCTAACTGCCGTAGATATTTCAAAATTAGATAATAATAGCATGGTCGTTGAAAAAGTGAATTTTATCTTTGATGGCTTTGTTGACCGTAATGTATTAAACGAAAAATAAAAACAAAAATAAAAGTTATAGAAAGGAAATGACAATGTCAGATAACAGCAATACTAGAGTTGTTGTAGGAATGAGTGGCGGTGTGGATTCATCCGTCACAGCATTGCTATTAAAAGAACAAGGTTATGATGTAATTGGGTTATTTATGAAGAATTGGGATGACACGGATGAATTCGGAGTCTGTACTGCAACAGAAGACTATAAGGACGTGGCTTTAGTAGCTGAACAGATTGGAATTCCTTACTATTCTGTAAACTTTGAAAAAGAATATTGGGACCGTGTGTTTGAGTACTTCTTATCGGAATACAAAAAAGGACGCACACCTAATCCAGATGTTATGTGTAATAAAGAAGTGAAATTTAAAGCATTCTTAGATTATGCTTTAGATTTAGGTGCAGATTATGTTGCGATGGGGCACTACGCACAGGTGAGACGTGATTTAGATGGAACCGTTCATTTATTACGTGGGGCAGATAATAATAAAGACCAAACATACTTCTTAAACCAATTATCACAAGAACAATTACAAAGAAGTTTATTCCCATTAGGGCATTTACAAAAATCAGAAGTACGTGAAATTGCTGAAAAAGCAGGCTTAGCAACAGCTAAGAAAAAAGATTCTACCGGAGTTTGTTTCATTGGAGAACGTAACTTTAAAGAATTCTTATCAAATTACTTACCGAACAAACCGGGTAGAATGATGACGCTTGACGGAGAAGTTAAAGGTGATCATTCAGGTTTAATGTACTATACTATCGGTCAACGCCAAGGTTTAGGAATTGGTGGGGGCGGAGATTCTAACGAGCCATGGTTTGTCATTGGTAAAGATACTGAAACACAAACTTTATATGTTGGTCAAGGATATCACCATGAAAACCTATACTCTGATTACTTAGAAGCCTCAGATTTAAGTTTCACTAGTCCTTTACCAGTGGACGGAACATTTGAATGTACAGCGAAATTCAGATACCGTCAACAAGACGTTGAAGTTAAAGTTGAGATGGATGCTGAAGCAGATTTTGCTACTGTTTACTTTAAAGAACCTGTTCGTGCAATTACACCAGGTCAAGCGGTAGTCTTCTATGATGGAGACGAATGTTTAGGTGGCGGAACGATTGATGCTGCATTCTCTAACAGCCAAAAAAGACAATACGTATAAGTAATAGACTGAAGAAGGTCAGAGTGATTCGTCACTCTGACCTTCTTTAATACCATAAAATATTCGACAATTAAAGGTTAAGCAGTTTTAATTTTATTCGAAAAGAGTGTTAATAAGAATTTTATCGCCGATATTCAAATGATTTTGAATCACATGCTCAAAATATTTAAGTGAACACAACCTTTATAAGACAAATAGCACTCAAAGAAGTTCGTGTGAGAACAACTTTGAGTGCTTTTTTAACTATTCTTTAATTAAAATTCAACTTGATATAAATAAGATAGGTCATATTGGACATACAATTCTGCGCCAACTTTTAAAGATTTCTCGTCCACATTGAAACGAGCCTGGTGGTGAGGGCAGTCTGAGACTTTAGAGACGTTGCGTGTTCCGACTGTCGCAAAGGCACCATTAATATAGTTCGTGTACTCACCAAAATCTTTGCCTCCCATTGTTGGTGGGAAGTCTCCGACTGCATCTTCACCGAATGAATTTCTCGCAATCGATTCAACTAACTGAGAGCTTTGTGTTTCATTAATTACGGAAGCTAATAATCGATGATACTCAAATTTAACTGTACCACCATACATCGCTGCGGTTCTTTCAAGGTAGCGCTTCATTTCTGTTTCTACGATATCACGAGTTTTAGCATCAAAGGTTCGTACGTTTTTCTCAAGCTTAGCATTCTCGGCAATGATGATAAAAGGCTCACCAGCCTCTACTTTACCGACAGTTAAGACAGCTGCCTCCATTGGATGAGTCGCTCTAGAGATAATGGTTTGGATATATGCAATGTACTGGACACCATCATTACTGCATCTTTAGTCATACGTTAACTAGAAGAATCAAAAAATTTCCTCCAGTTAACCACCAATTCCCTCACAAAATTCCATCTTCCACACCTTAATCAGATTTAAAATCATGTACGGATTATGATATGATACATGAGTTAGAAAAATTATAAGGAGGTGAAGTAAATGTCTCAAGGAGAAGAGTTAGTTGTCGGTGTCGTAGAAGCAATTTTTTTTGAGAATCCATCGAACTTCTATAAAGTTGTCCGTATTAGCGTTGATCAAGATGAAACTGACTTATTGTTAGATGAAGAATTAGTCATTACGGGTATGTTTGCTTCACTTCATCTCGATACGGAATATCAATTTTTTGGGAAATTAACGAATCATCCCAAATATGGAGAACAGTTTGCTGTAACAAGGTATCAACAAAAAGCGCCGACATCTTACGAAGGGCTCGTTGACTATTTATCAAGTAGCCGCTTTAAAGGTATCGGGAAAGTATTAGCGGAACGCATTGTTGATGAATTAGGCCAGGATGCTATCGATACGATTATATCGGACTCGAATGCCTTGAAAGACGTCACTGGCTTATCAAAAGCAAAAGCCGAAGACTTACGCGAAGGGCTACTACGCCATCAAGGGACTGAGCGTATATTTATGCAATTAAGCGAATGGGGCTTTGGTCCAGCCTTATCAGATAAAATATACCGAGCATATGAAAGCGAAACGATTACTTTAATTAAAGAGAATCCATATAAATTAATTGAAGATGTTGATGGTATCGGCTTTAATAAAGCAGACGAGTTAGCAGAACAATTAGATTTTGATGCTGAAGATATTAACCGGATTGTCGCAGGGATATATGTATCTGTATTAGAGTTATCAAATAGCGATGGCGATACATATGTTCCTGAGGAAGTGGCTAAGAAAAATGGACGGAAATTATTAGAGTCGAGTCGAAGATACTTAATTTCTGATGAGTTATTGGAGCGAGCAGTAGAATTAGCCGTACAAAATGAACAGTTAATGCGTTTAGTTGATAATTTAATGATACCAAGCTTATATTATGCTGAATTAAATATCGTTAAGAAAATCGATAATTACTATCAGTATGAACAAATTGAACGCTTTGAAGAAGATGAAATCGATGAGGCAATTGAAGAGGTCGTTAAAATCAGTGGAATTAATTATGATGAGAGTCAACGACAAGCTCTGAAAACATCCATTCAATCTCCAATTTCAGTGATAACTGGTGGACCTGGGACTGGGAAAACGACTTTAATAAAAGGGATTATCTTGTTGCATTCAATCTTACATGACTATGATTTAGAACAAGCAACAAAAAAAGTGGATGAAAATCCTGTGTTACTTGCAGCACCTACAGGGCGAGCAGCTAAACGAATGCAGGAAACAACCGGCTTACCAGCCTCTACCATTCACCGACTGATTGGCTATAATCGTGATTCTCAGGTTGATGAATTTTATGCAGCCGAATTAGATGGTTCACTGCTAATTGTGGATGAAATGTCGATGGTTGATACTTGGCTGATGAATTGGCTTGTCCAAGCAATTCCGTATCATTTACAAGTTGTATTAGTAGGGGATAAGGACCAGTTGCCTTCAGTAGGACCAGGAAAAGTCTTTAGTGATTTGATTGAATCAGATGTTTTACCCGTACTTCGTTTAGAAAAAATCTACCGTCAAGCACAAAATAGTACCATAATTGATTTGGCACATAAGATTCGACAAGGTTTTTTACCAGAAGATTTCTTAATGAAGCAACATGATCGGTCATTTATTCAAGCACCAGCACAACAAATTGGTCATGTGGTACAACAAATTATTGTAGCGGCTAAGAAAAAAGGCTTTGATGCGACAAACTTACAAGTGCTTGCACCCATGTATAAAGGACCGGCAGGTATTAACGCTCTCAATACTTTATTACAAGAATTATTAAACCCACCCAAACCGAAAAAACGAGAAATAAATCACTTCGATTCTGTGTTTAGAGTTGGAGATAAAGTATTACAACTAGTAAATAATTCTGAAGACGGTGTTTATAACGGAGATATTGGACGCATTGAGGCAATACACTTTAAGAAAGAGACGGCTTCAAAAGTTGAAGAGATCACCGTCTCATTTGATAATGTTGAGCTTATTTATAAGAAGTCTGATTTAGATCAACTTACATTAGCGTACTGTACTTCGATTCATAAAGCGCAGGGGAGTGAGTACCCTCTCGTTATACTGCCCTTGGTCGATATGTACTCTCGATTACTTCAAAAGGATATCTTATATACAGCTATTACACGGGCACAATCTAGCTTAATTATGCTTGGAAATCCTGATAGCTTCTACAAAGCGGTGACAAGTGAAAAAGAACCTCGTAAGACCTTCTTAAGGGATTTATTGATGGTTCAATTTGACAAAGAAGCATCTGAAGATGAGGAAGATGAATCGGAAGAAAACTCCAAAGTAGAAGACGAAGCCAGTCACCAAAACCCTGAATCGGAAGCGATTCAAATGGAATTAGAAGAACAAATTGAAGAATCTTTAGAACTGAAGGAAGCGACAATCAATCAAATTGATCCAATGATTAATATGGACGGTGTCACACCTTATGATTTTATGTCTTCAACGAATTAAAATACAAAAGAGAGTCAACGTGCTCGTTCATGAACGAATACGTTGACTCTCTCTTTTTTTATTTAGTCTTTATCGACTGCTTTTCCTTGTAAGTAAAATGCTTGCATATCTTCTTCAGGAACCATACTTCCACCTGTCGCCCAAACGATATGAGTGGCTTTATCTAGTTTCGATTGAAGGTGATGATTTGCTAAGAAATCTTGACCTGAATCGGTTGTTAGCATACGAACCACACCTACCACACCAGCTAGGGCAGCAGGCTCAAGTGAAATAGCCTCTAAATCAATCATTTTGCCTAGTAAACGCATTGATTCTTCCTCTGTAAGGGTGTAGCCAGCATCGAAGTAATATTGCATGATGCGTGAAATAAGACCAGATGTACGTGGGACAGCCAAACCATCCATAATAGTACGAGATTCTATCCCGAAATCATCTACTGTGACACCGTCAAATTCTTTTGTAGCTAAGCCTAAAAGCATTGAAGGCATCTGAGTTGGTTCAGCAAAGATACAATGAACATTGTCACCATAAATTTGTTTTAAACCAAAACTAATTCCACCTGGACTTCCACCGATACCACAAGGTAAGTAGACAAATAAAGGATGTTCAGCATCAACTTTGATGTTGGCTTCTTCTAATTGCCTTGCTAAACGATTGGCAGCAACCGTATAACCGAAAAACAATTCAATCGAATGCTCATCATCAACAAAGTAAGACGTTGGATCGCTTAAAGATTCCGCTCTCCCTTGGTTAACAGCTTCCGTAAAGTTTGTTTGGTGCTCAACGACATTTACACCTCTTGAACGCAATAAATCTTTTTTCCATTGCTTCGCTTCAGTAGACATATGAACTGTAACATTAAAGCCTAATTTAGCTCCCATCACACCAACACTAATGCCTAAATTACCAGTTGTTCCAACCATAATTTTATGTTGAGCGAAGAATTCATTGAATTCGTCATTTAAGAATTTTTCATAATTATCATCCGTTGATTCAAGTAAACCATTTTCTAAAGCAAGTGTTTCAGCATGTTTTAATACTTCGTAGATTGCACCCCGGGCTTTGATTGTTCCAGCAATGGGTAGGGTATCATCACGTTTTAATAAAAGTTTTCCAGAGATTGTTGTTTGATATGTATCTTCTAGATATTCTTTCATTGTATTAATTTCAGTAAATTCAGATTCAATTAAGCCATTATTGATGGCTGTTTCAGGGAAAGCCTTGATAATGAATGGGGCAAAGCGTTTTAACCTTGCCTCTGCATCATCAACATCATTTTTTGAATAAGGAACTTTCTCGGTTGCTTCAACAAACGGTATTTTTAAATTATTCTCCCAAAAAATAGGTTGGGCTGATTGGATTTTTTTGAATAAATCAGTTTCTAAGTATTCTTTATGTAAAATTTCATTCATAACTTTAAAACGCAACTCCTTCTAATTAGGTAAATAAAATGGATAAGATGATAAAGCCAAATCAATGTTTACTGGCTTTTGAGGTATGTCTTCTCCATCAAGCTGACCTCTAATCGGATCAGTGATTTTTAACTGTAATTTTTGACCCGTATATCGATCTATATTATCAGATTCGTTTGTTTTCTTTGTAATTAACACTTTTATAAATAAATCAAAAATTACCGATAATTTTATATCGCGGTAGATGACAAGAGCAATTTCATTATTATGTGGTCTTGTTAATTGGTCTATATTAATTCCACCACCTAAAGTAGGGGAATTTAATATTCCAGCTAAACTTACATCATCATAATGAAACTGATGATTATCAATACTTCCCGATACGGAAAAATGACGCACGCTATTTAAGCTAAGCAGTACAGCCAATAAATACGAAAGTTTTCCAAGACCCATTTTTGATAAAAAAGAATTTTCAATAAGATTTTGAGCTCGAAAATTGACCTCAGCATCGAAGCCAAAGCCCATATTATTTAAGACGACACCTTGTCGTTTAGTAATGTGGTCATTGTAAGTGAATATTGGAATTGAAACGGGCTTTTCTGAGAATAACATTATTTCAATGATACCTCTGACAGATAAGCCATTTTGCCAGCTTCGATAAAAATCATTTCCAGTTCCAGCAGGAACATAAGTAACTGGGATATCAGCTTGGTTCTTGTGTAAAGTTTGAACCACTTCATGTAATGTACCATCCCCACCAACAACCATTAAATAATCCTGATATTTTTTGTGACCACGGTTAACTAGCTGTTCAGTTAAAACTTCAGCATGGGTCGAATAGTCAGTTAGGTAAGTAATGTATTCCATTTGGAAACTATCCAATTCACTATGAACTTTTTTTAAGATGGTGTTTCCATCTCCGCTACCCGCTTCAGGATGACATATTATATGTACGCGATTTGTCATAAAGCACCTCGTTATTTCTTTATCAATTTGAGTTTAAACACTAAGACCAATTATACTCAAATTTATATCTTTAATAAAGAATTACTTCTATTGTCATATTTTGTTATGGATTTGACAATAGGTTTTTAATAAGAGTTAAATGAAAAAAAGTGATTCTATTCTCATAGTTTCTCATAAAATATGATACAATATAGCGGACTTAATATTGAAAAGATTAGGAGTGTATATATGTCTTACAAAATGCTTGTTTTGGATATTGATGATACTTTATTAAATAGTAATCACGAAATTAGTTCGGTGACTAAAGAAAGATTAATACAATTCCAAGAGGATGGCTTTATCTTGGTGTTAGCAACTGGACGCCCAACGAAATCAGCGGTTCAAAAAGCCGAAGAATTATTGCTAGACCATCATAAATCACATGCGATTTCTTTTAACGGAGCTGTCGTTACAAGTATGGAGAATGCGCAAGAGCTATTTAGCCAACGAATGAACTTGGACGAACAAAAAGAATTGGTTCAATATATTCATGATTCAGGCTTAGCATTAATTGCTTATGGTGATAATGAAGTTTATTTAAGTCGCGAGAATGATTACAGTCATATTGAAGGTGAATTAACTGGGTTAGAAACAATTTATGACAGTGACTATGCGAATAACTTAGAGTCAGAAGAATTAAAGTTCATCGCGGTTGGTGATCCAGAGATTGTCGCACAACATAATGGAAAACTCCAAGGAAAATTTGGTAAAGCAACAAATGCAACGACGTCAAAAGACTACTTCCTGGAATTTATGCACCGAGATGTTTCTAAAGGTCTGAGTTTACAAAGACTATGTAATCATATCGGTATTGATATCAGTGAAGTTGTGGCGGTTGGTGATGGGAATAATGATGCGCCAATGATCGAAGTAGCAGGAGTAGGTGTCGCGATGGGAAATGCTTCTGATTATCTGAAAGGGATTGCAGATGATGTGACAGGAACAAATGATGAAGATGGTGTTGTTCAAGTTCTAGACAAATATTTTTATTAAGATTCAATCTATACTTGTCTATTTATAGTTGACATTAATCAGGCTAATTATATATAATATTAATGATTTGAGACCATATCAGACTTAATTACAGAGACGTTTCATTAGGTGAAAGGAACGATAAGGATGATGCTCCTCATGTATAACTAAGTGAAAATTTAGCGTAAGTCGGCGTTAACGGCAATTGAGATATAAGAACTTGAGTTGTTATAAGCGAGGTGGTACCGCGATTGTCGCCCTTGCATATAACGGCTCTTTTATTATTTTAAAGGGGTGTTTGGATGAAACAATTAACAAGTGCAGAAATTAGAGATTTATTTTTAACATTTTATAAAGATAAAGGTCATGACGTCCGTCCGAGTGCATCGCTAATACCAATTAATGATCCAACTTTACTATGGATTAACTCAGGTGTTGCAACGCTTAAGAAATATTTTGATGGAACGGAAACGCCAGAAAATCCGAGAATTACAAATTCTCAAAAGAGTATTCGTACAAATGACATTGGAAACGTAGGTGTCACAGCAAGACACCATACTTTATTTGAGATGTTAGGAAACTTTTCAATCGGAGATTATTTCAAAGAAGAAGCGATTGAATGGGCTTGGGAATTCTTAACTGGAGAAAAATGGTTAGCATTCGATCCAGAAAAATTATTTGTCACTTATTATCCAAAGGATACTGAAACAAAAGAGTTATGGGAGGCTATTCCAAACTTTGATAACTCACACCTAGTCCCAGTTGAAGATAACTTTTGGGATATTGGTGCTGGACCTTGTGGGCCGGACACAGAAATTTTCTATGACCGCGGTGAATCGTATAATAATCTTGCCGAAGATGATCCAGAAAACTATCCTGGTGGAGAAAATGAGCGTTGGCTAGAAATTTGGAACTTAGTGTTTTCTGAATTTAACCATATGCCAGATGATACTTATGTACCACTTCCACATAAAAACGTCGATACAGGGATGGGCTTAGAGCGTTTAGTATCAGTTATTCAAGATACACCAACGAACTTTGAAACTGATTTATTTATGCCAATTATTGAAAAAATTGAAACGCTATCGGATGGCATTAAATATAGCGAAAGTAATGAAGGGAAAGTCAGCTTCAAAGTTATTGCTGACCATATTCGTGCCGTTGCATTTGCGATTAGTGATGGTGCATTACCATCGAATGAAGGCCGTGGCTATATTATTCGTCGTTTAATCCGACGAAGTGTTATGCATGGACGTCGTTTAGGAATTACAACTTTATTCTTAAGTGATTTAGTTCCAACTATCATTGAAATCATGGGTGACTACTACGCTGGACTTAGTGAGAAATTAGATTTCGTTCAATCAATTATTAAAAACGAAGAAGAACGATTCCATGAAACAATTGGCGATGGAGAGTTGCAATTAGAAAACACCTTGGCCCAATTAACAGAGGAAGGAAAGACCGTTGTATCTGGAGCGCAAGCTTTCCAATTATACGACACATTTGGATTCCCATTAGAATTAACTGAAGAGATGGCATTAGAAAACAACTTTACAGTAGATAATGATGGCTTCGAAGTAGAGATGGAGAAACAACGTGAGCGTGCGAGAGCTGCAAGATCGAATGAAGAAAGTATGTCAGTACAATCAGAAGCATTACAAGCTGTCACATCTGAATTTGAATTCGTTGGACATAGCCAATTATCAAGCAATGCGACAATCAAAGCGATCATTAAAGATGAAGAGAGTTTAGACCATCTTCTAATTAATGAAGAAGCGTGGGTATTCTTCAATCGCAGTCCATTCTATGCTGAAATGGGTGGTCAAGTAGCGGATTCAGGTGGAATTTACGACGGAAGTGAATTAATCGCAGAAGTTAATGATGTCCAAAAAGCACCTAACGGCCAATATATGCATAAAGTAAAACCCTTAAGCATGCGTCTAAACGAAGGTCAATCTTATACGCTAGTCGTAAATGGTAAAACTCGCCTGAAGACAAACCAAAATCATACTGCAACTCACTTATTACACCAAGCTCTTAAGACAATCTTAGGAGAGCATGCGAATCAATCAGGTTCTTATGTTGGGCCAGATCGCTTACGCTTTGACTTCTCGCACTTTGGTAAAGTGACAGATGAAGAGTTAAAACAGATTGAACAATATGTAAATGACTTCATTGAAAATGCTGTGAACGTTGATATTAACGAAATGCCAATTGATGAAGCGAAAGCATTAGGCGCAATGGCATTATTCGGTGAGAAATATGGTGATGTCGTTCGTGTTGTAAACATTGGGAATGAGTCGATTGAACTTTGTGGAGGAACACACGTATCAAATACTAATGATATTGGTACCTTCAAATTAGTGAGTGAATCAGGGATTGGAGCGGGAATTCGCCGTATCGAAGCTCTTACAGGGCAAGCTGCGATTGAATACTACCAAGAGAAAGAAGCAATGTTACAAGCTGTTCAAGCTGAATTAAAAGTCCAACAAACGCAACAGCTTCTACCTCGCATTCACCAATTACAAGAAGAATTGAAAGAAGCGCACTCTAAAGTGGAATCTCTATCTGCAAAATTATTACAAGAAGAATCTGGTAATTTATTCAAAGAGACTGAAGAAGTTGAAGGCATCACTTTTGTAAGTGTCGTTCAAGAAAACCAATCAGCAGATGGCTTACGCCAATTAGGAGATGTTTGGCGTGAAAAACAAGCATCAAATATCCTAGTGGCAGTATCTAACCAAGATGATAAAGCGACTTTATTAGTCTTTGTTGATGATGAAACTGTCGCAAAAGGAACAAAAGCGGGAGATATTATTAAACCATTAGCTAAATTAATTGGCGGTGGCGGTGGTGGACGACCACAAATGGCTCAAGCTGGAGGGAAAAAACCTGCAGGAATTCAAGACATGATTAATGCAATCCCTGAGGCAATAAAAGCAACAATTAAAGAAGCATAAGTTTACTTGAGAAAGAACAGACAGATTGGATTGAATAAATCGTTTCCAATGCTATTTGTTCTTTCCTTGTGCTTTTTAGCATTGATTGTGACAATTCCATTACAAATGATAGCTTGCGAAGGAATTTACTAAGTAATTATACGCAAAGTATGTTAGAATGTTGTTAACTCGAAGTACATCGCAAAAGATCTAAGATCGATGGCTTTACAGATATGAAAGGTTTGGTGAAAGCGATGCAATCATTAGATGAAACAATACTATTCAAACTGGACGATATTAATAAACACACAGTAAGAGAAACATTGGAGATAGTCTATAGCGCACTTGAAGAAAAAGGGTATGATCCAATTAATCAAATAGTTGGTTATTTACTTTCAGGAGATCCTGCATATATCCCTCGTCACCGCGATGCACGTAACTTAATACGTCGTCATGAACGAGATGAAATTCTGGAGAAGTTAGTAGAATTCTATCTAACACAAGAAGAGAGTTAATGAGCAAATATCAAAGAGCTATGGGTCTAGATGTTGGTTCAAAGACAGTCGGAGTCGCACTCAGTGATTTACTTGGCTGGACGGCCCAAGGGTTAGAAACGATTAGAATTGATGAAGATGCGAACGAATTTGGAATTGAACGTCTGAGTGAAATTATAAAATCAGAGGATGTTAATACAGTCGTCATTGGATTTCCAAAGAATATGAATAACTCCATTGGTCCAAGAGCAGAGGCTTCCATGAGATATGGTGATCTTATTAAAGAGCATCATCCAGACGTAGAAGTCGTGTATCAAGATGAGCGATTAACAACTTCTCAAGCAGAAAAGATGTTAATTAACGAGGGGAATGTTTCCCGTAAGAAACGCAAAAAAGTTATTGATAAAGTCGCAGCTGTCATCATTTTACAAAACTATTTAGATTCAAAACCACAACTATGATTTAAGGAGATTACTTAATATGGAAAACGAACACAATCATGAACACCACAACGAACATGAATATATTACCATCTTTGACGAAGAGGGAAATGAAACGCTACACGAAATTTTATTTACTTTTGATTCAGAAGATTTCCAAAAAAGCTATGTTTTAGTTTATCCAGCTGGAACAAATGAAGAAGAAGATGTTGAATTACAAGCATTTTCATACACTGAAGCTGAAGATGGAACAACAGGAGCTTTACAACCTATCCAAACTGAAGAAGAATGGGACATGGTTGAGGAAGTACTTAATACATTCTTGTTAGATGAAGATGAGTAGTTTAAGATAACAGAATGATTTACAATACGTCACACCTTTACCTATCGGTAGATGTGTGATGTTTTTGTAATAGAAGTATTATGGTAATAGTACTACTTCTCTGTTATAATCTTTCAATAAAATGTTCAAACTAAAGGAGAAACTATGTCAAAAGAATCTTGGGAAGATATTAAACAACGTGCCAAGGAAACCGAGACGGAACGCGTGAAAGAGCGATTGTGGACCAACCGAATCGTTCGCATTATTATTTTACTAATTATATTAATTGTAGTGGGCACGGCTATATTTGGTTATTTCTATGTAACGAGAGCATTAAGTCCAGTTAATTCGAATAATGATCAACTAGTAGAAGTGACGATACCTTTTGATAGTACTTCAGATGATGTTGCGAATATACTTGAAGAGAATGGGATTGTCCGTCATGCGGATATCTTTGGAATTTATATGAAGGCCAATAATGAAGAAGCACTTCAAGCGGGCCATTATGAGTTTTCACCATCGATGGATGCACAACAAGTTCTAACAACAATTCAAGCGGGTGGGGAACCAATCTTTGTTGATGCAGATACAACTATCACAGTGATTGAAGGGACAACTATTGACGAAATTGCTACCCTCGTTAACGAGAATACAGCGATTACAGAAGAAGAGTTTATGGATACTGTTCAAGATGAGGAATTCATAACAAATCTTCAAAGCCAATTCCCTTCACTTTTAGAAGAAGTAACGCAATTAGAAGGCTTAAATTATACTTTAGAGGGTTACTTATTCCCAGCAACTTATGATTACTTTGCTGGAATGACGGCGCAAGAATTAATTACAGAAATGGTCAGTGCCTCGAATTTAAATTATCAACGTTTAGTGGATGATTTAACGAATACGTACCTTTCTTATCATGAAGTATTATCACTTGCCTCAATTATTGAACGCGAAGCAATTACGGAAGAAGATCGTGGTCTTGTTTCAGGTGTGTTCTATAATCGTCTAGAAGTAGGTATGCCACTTCAATCGGATGTAACGGTCTTATATGCTTTAGGTGAGCATCGAGAATTTGTAACTTATACAGATTTAGAAGTAGATTCACCGTATAACTTATACATGTATGAAGGATTAACACCTGGTCCGATTGGAACACCAAGTTACCAAGCGATTGTTGCTGCAATCTATCCTACATGGAATGATTATTATTACTTCGTGGCTGATATTGATACGCAGGAAATATATTATTCAAGCACAATTGAAGAACACGACGCGTTAGTTGAAGAATTTGTAAATAGTCGACAAGCTTCCATTGAAGAAGAAGCTGGCGAAGATGAAACTACAACAGATGAAGAAGTTGCAGAAATTGAGGAAACTGAGGAAGTTGTTGACGAATCGGTTGAGTAAGATTGAAACTCAATTTTACAGTTATAATTAAACATAGAAAGCGAGATTGTTTATGGGGACGAAACCAGTAGTAATTGGCGTTTCCGGTGGTTCAGGAAGTGGAAAATCGAGTGTAAGTAGTCGAATATTAGAAACTTTCGAAGGACTATCAGTAATGTTGTTACAACAAGATTATTATTATAAAAATCAAAGTGACCTTCCACTAGAAGAGAGATTGAAGACAAATTATGATCATCCATTAGCGTTTGATAATGATTTATTTTACAATCATCTGGTGACATTAATTGAAGGTGGTTCAATTGAGAAACCAATTTATGATTTTACAAATCATACACGAAGTAATGAAACGAAATATGAAGTTTCCCGTGATGTTATTATCGTTGAAGGAATTTTAATATTAGATGATAAACGTATCCGAGACTTAATGGATATTAAAGTGTATGTAGATACTGACGACGACATTCGCTTAGCTAGACGAATACTTCGTGATATTAATGAACGAGGTAGAACGGTTGAGTCAGTGATTAAACAATACGTAGAGGTTGTGAAACCGATGTTCCACCAATTCATCGAACCTACGAAACGTTATGCTGATATCATCGTGCCAGAAGGTGGCTACAATCAAGTTGCGATTGACTTATTAACAACGAAGATTGGAACAATCTTGAATCAAAAATAATTACATAAACGATCGTGATTAGCGGTAAAATACGATTGTTTATTATTCTTTTATATAAAAAAGTAAAAATTTAGATTGAAAAATAGTAAATAACGTGCTATCTTATTTCTATCGTTTCAAGAAGGAGAGAATAACATGGATCAAAAAGTCTATCCAATGACTTTATCAGGTAAAGAAAAATTAGAACAAGAATTAGAAGATTTAAAAGTCAATAAACGTAAAGAAATTATTGAACGTATTAAAATCGCAAGAAGTTTTGGGGATTTATCAGAGAACTCTGAGTATGAATCAGCTAAAGATGAGCAAGCTTTTGTGGAAGGTCGTATTTCAAGTATTGAAAATATGATTCGTTTCGCAGAAATTATTGATGATAAAGACGTTGCTAAAGATGAAGTTTCATTAGGTCGTAAAGTTACTTTTGTTGAAGTACCAGATGGCGACGAAGAAACGTATACAATTGTTGGTAGTGCAGAAGCCGACCCATTAGAATATAAAATTTCTAATGATTCACCGATTGCCCAAGCAATTTTAGGTAAAAAATTAAATGATGTTGTTTCGATTCAAACTCCAGGCGGATCTTTTGATGTTAAAATCATCAAAATTGAAGCAGCTGATGAATAATCTTGAATAGTTAAGTATTAATAAGTCTGTCTTTTTATAAGGCAGACTTATTTTTATTGGAAAATGTGAAGTGAAATTCATTTTCTACTTCAGAATCTGTTATACTAATTTTATGGAACAGAGGTGTTTTATGCAAAATTTTTTAAGACAAAACATTTTTATTGTATTTGCGATTAGTCTAGTGCTTATATTATTTGACATCTTTTTAGACTGGAAAATTATAGGTCTTATCGGAGTATCTTTTATACTATTTATCGTCGGGTTATTTATTGGAAATCGTATCCTTCGTTTAATAATTTTTGTCGCAGCTTTATTTTTACTCATCTTAAGTTTGCTTATGATTCAATCAGTTTGGGTATTATTATTAGTGATCATCTTGTTTTTAATTTTATTCAGAAGTAAAGATGGCAATGAGTTAATTCATTTTAAAAGTGCGTTAATCTTACCTAAGAAGTCTGAAAGTAATTACTTAGGGGTAAAACTGATTGAACCCCAAAGTGAACAGCGAACGGTTCTGGATCAAGAATCGCTTTTTGATTCATACAGAGAGAAGAAAGTTGAATTTGAATGGGATGATGTGAATATTGTTCTGTTCGGAGGTAATCATATCTTAGATTTTGGTAATACCATCTTACCTCAAGGAGAGACGACGATTGTTATTAGAAAGTTGTTCGGTCGAACGCGATTAATTATTCCTAATGATATTGGTGTGAAGTTAAATATCAGTACAATTTCAGGAGGAGTCGTATTTGAATCCCAACGTTATTCATTGACAGCTGATAATTTTCGTTGGATGAGTCCAGATTATGGGGACTCAAATCGAAAAGTGAATGTCATTGTATCAGTGACATTTGGAGATGTTGAGGTGATTATTTTATGAATTTTCGTTTATGGACTCATTTATTCTTCTTTCAATTTTTTAGTTTTTCAGCCGTTGTCGTCATTATTTTTGGAATTCTAATTTTTGAATTAAATGTGATGACACTATCAGAGGTGTTTACCGTTGCGTTTTTTAATATTCCAGTGTATTTGATTATTATCGCTTTTATCTTAACTTTGAGTATCGTGTTAGCGATTATACTAACAGTTGCTCTAAGTTCACCTTTTGAACAAATTAGAGCACGAATTAATTGGTTATTATTAGGAAAGTATCAAAATGAAATATTCCGCAAAGAATTACAAGGCGGAAATTGGTTTGATGCTTCAAGACAAACGGCGAAAGATATCAATCGACTACGGGATAAGATTGTTGATCTTTCGGCTGATCTTCAAGAATATACGGCAGCGCCAGTGTTTGTAGGTGAAGATACTAAAGAAGAGATTATTGAGAATGAACGTAATCGGATTGCACGTGAGTTGCATGATTCTGTCAGTCAGCAATTATTCGCTGCGACGATGATGATTTCAGCTATTAGTGAAGTTGCTGAGAGAGAAGAGCTGTCGGTAACAAACTCTGTGAAAAAAGTTGAAGAGATTATTGGAAATGCCCAAACTGAGATGCGGGCTTTACTCCTTCACTTAAGACCGATTGACTTAGTGGATCAACGTCTCGATCAAGGTATTAAACACTTGTTAGAAGAATTAGATACGAAGATCCCAATGGAAATTCATTGGAATCTTGAACCCGTAAAAGTTGATAGTGGGATTGAAGATCACTTATTCCGAATCGTACAAGAAGCTATATCTAATACGATGCGGCATGCGAAAGCGAATAAAGTTGAAATTTATTTAACTCAAGACAAACATTCAATTCAATTAAAAATTATTGATGATGGGCAAGGATTTGATGTGAGCACAGCTAAACAAAAAGGTAATTACGGGCTTCGAAATATGGAAGAGCGTGTGAAGAGTTTAGGCGGAATATTGAATATAATTAGTTCAATTGGTAAAGGAACATCCATCGATATTCAAATTCCCATTTCGAGAAGAGAGGTAAATGTATGATTAAAGTATTATTAGTCGATGATCATGAGATGGTACGTTTAGGGGTGTCATCCTACTTGGATGTCCAACCCGACATCAAAGTGGTCGGGGAGGCTGAAAATGGTCTTATGGGTTATCACAAAGCATTAGAATATAAACCAGACATCATCTTGATGGATTTGGTGATGGAAGTCATGGATGGAGTAGAAGCGACTCAAAAAATTATGGAAGAGTGGCCAGAAGCCAAAATTATTATTGTGACATCTTTCATCGACGACGAAAAAGTCTATCCTGCGATTGAAGCTGGCGCTAAGAGTTATTTATTAAAAACATCTTCAGCCAGTGAAATTGCGGATGCTATCCGTGCGACTTACGAAGGTGACACGGTAATGGGACCTGAAGTAACAAGTAAGTTGTTAGAATATGAAGATAAATCCAGACAAAAACAAGCACACGATGATTTAACCAATCGTGAATTAGAAGTATTATTATTAGTTTCAAAAGGGTATACAAATCAAGAAATTGCAGATGAGTTATACATCACGCTAAAAACAGTAAAAACACATGTTTCGAATATCTTATCTAAACTTGAAGTAAATGACCGCACACAAGCAACTATCTATGCTTACCAGCATGAGCTCGTATAAGCAATTCAATTTATTCAAGCAGAATACTGGTTATTATAATAAAAATCATTTATACTCAAAACGTAGTGATAATAAAAGGAGGAAGTGGCTATTTATGCCACGCACATATATATGGAATTAATTGTTGAAGATAAAGCAGTCAAATGGTTTGAAGAAGAAGTTGGAAGAGCTGAAGGTGCAGGAATTCGCTTTAAAACAATGATCTACGGAAGTAGCCCAGTACAAGATTCATTCGCTTTACAAGTTGAACCTACAGAGCCGCATTCACCAATTGTTACATTTACTTCTGAGAATGGCTTATTATTCTTTATTGAGAAAGACGATGAGTGGTTCTTTAAAGAGCATGACTTAGTTGTTTCTTTTAATGATGAATTGAATGAACCAAAATATATTTACCGTAAAGACGGTGTGGATTTAAACTAGGTCCAAACTATTAAATAAAATTTATAGCTATCGTTAGCAAAAAATTGCTAATGGTAGCTATTTTGTTGTTGCATAATACGTCTAGTCGGTATAAGATAGCTATTCGGCAATTTTTTCAACAAGATGCAGTAAAGAAAAGGGGGATGCAGTTGATGACTCAGAACAATTCGCATGATTACGAGAAAGAATTTGCTAAAGAAGCGGAATATCTGGACTTTGTATATAAGAAAATGTTACAAAGTAGAGATAGTCTCGATGCATTTGTTAAAGAAGCTCGTGAAGAGGGGCTTACTTTTGTACAAAAGATGTCCGAAGATGTTCGGGTAGATTTTAGTAGTTTTTCTGATAATATGGACACTTTTTCAACAATTGAGATGAAGAACCGCGAGATTGACCAAATGAATTCACGCATTATCTCAGCAGAAAAATTATTAGAAAAAGTCAAACGATCATTAGATGCTCCCTATTTTGGTAAAGTGGACGTTGATTTTCTAGATGATGAAGAAGCAGAATCTTTCTATATAGGCATTAATAGTTTTGATGATGATAATTACGCAAAGTTTGTCTATGACTGGCGTTCTCCAATCGCAGAGTTATTCTACAATAATACAACAGGAGAATCTGCTTATGAAGTGAATGGTATTACAATTGATGTGGAAATTGATAAACGTAGACAATTCGTTATCGACAAAGATACTTTAGTGAAGTTTTTCGACACATCGGTCTCGATTCAAGATGATGTCTTACTAGAAGCCCTAGAACAAGATAGCTCGAGTTTAATGCAAGATATTACATCTACCATTCAAAGTGAGCAGAATGTGATTATTCGAGATACGAAACATCCGATTATTTTAGTCAATGGAGTAGCTGGGAGTGGAAAAACTTCTACGATTATGCAAAGAATTGCGTATTTACTCTATTCATACCGTAAAGAGATCACCTCAGATAATATTTTAATATTATCTCCGAATGAGCATTTTGTATCGTATATATCTAATGTGCTCCCGTCACTTGGTGAGAAAACGCCATTGAATATGACTCTTTTACAATTTGTAGGAAGACACTTATCAATGGAGTTAGAAGATGAACAAACGTATTTTAATCGAATAAGTAGCCAAGACGTTCCAAAACAAACAGAGATTATTCGAAGTGCTTCATTTATTGATTTTATTAATGATTCAGAAGAGCTGATTTTACATCATATGGATTTCTTTAATCCGGTATTACGTAAAGACAAAGAAATTGTTTCGACTGAAAAAATCATCAAAGCTTTTGAACAGACACCTGATAGTTCTCCCTTAATTGCTCGTATTCAAGCAACGCGACAATTATTATCAAGTAATTGGGAGAGACGAATGACTAAATTAGCTCAAAAATCTAAAGTGATTGACCGAGTGATGTCATTACCTGAATCCTTACAACAAAAGTTCTTTAATGAACTGATTACGGATGATTCCCCCCAAACGATTAGTAAATATGCCAAAAGATATGTCCAAATTCAATATAGTCAAGTAACCCGTGATGTTCGTGGTTTAGCTTGGATTAATTTACAAGGGATTTTTGAAAAGATTTATTTTGCATACACACAAGAAGTTTATCAATTCAATCCAGAGGGTATATTAAGTATAGACGAAGCTGTTGCATTTATTTATATTTATAATCGTTTCATTGAAAAGTTATCACTAACAAATATGCGATTTGTTCTAGTAGACGAAGTACAAGACTATACAGAAGCACAAATTCGATTATTAGTGAGCTTATTCCCTAAATCAGCGTTTACCATGGTAGGGGATGAGAACCAAGCGATATTTAATGCGAATATCAAATTCCAAGATATTATCAATAATTTCTCAGCCCGCTCAGAGAATGTTGAGTTATACCAATTAGTGAATAGTTACCGGTCAAGTGGATCAATCACTCGCTTATTTAATCGACTCGCAACGAATAACGATGAGTGGGAGATTGTTCCGATTCGACCAGCTGGAAATGAACCGAAAATTGTCAAAGTTGATAATCGAACTGACTATTTGAAGCTATTAGAAGTGGTAAATCAAGAGTTAGATGGAAAAGCATTAACATTGATCACTAAAACAATGGTTGAGGCTGAAGAACTGGAACAATCTCTAGGCCAAGAACTTTTGGAACGATTAAATCTAACTATTATTCCAATTAGTTTATCTAAAGGGTTGGAATTTGATAACGTCTTAATTTATAATGCATCAAACGCACATTATCATTCGCAACGTGATAAGCGAATTCTTTATACGGCAAGTTCTAGAGCTATGAAAAATCTATTTATTACATATGAAGATCAGTTGACTGAGTTTCTTCAGTAGTAAAGTTGAATATTTATAGACATAAAAATAGACGGCAAGAGATCCATATTTGGATCTCTTGTCGTCTATTTGCTTTAATTAGATGATACCACGAGCAATTAATGACTCAGCAATTTGTACTGAGTTTGTAGCAGCACCTTTACGAAGGTTATCAGCTACAACAAATAAGTTTATGCCATTTTCTACGGATTCGTCACGGCGAATACGGCCAACATATACGTTATCAGTATCTTCTGCGACAGATTGTAATGGGTATTCTAAAGTTCCTGGATTATCGGCAAGAATAACTCCGTCGATATTTCCAATTTCTTCACGAATTTTCTTGATATCAAATTCTTTTTCTAATTCAATATTGATTGATACACCGTGAGACGTTTTGATAGGAACACGTACAGCTGTTGCAGAGACAGGTAAATTCTCAACACCTAAGATTTTTCGTGTTTCATCAATCATTTTTTGTTCTTCTTTTGTATTACCATTATCTAAGAAAACATCGATTTGTGGAATCACTGTTTTATTAATTTCGTAAGGGAAAGTACTTGTTGTACCTTGTTCTAAATCTTCAATCCCTTTACGTCCGGCACCGGATACTGCTTGATATGTACTATAAACTACACGTTTGATACCGTAATTTTCTTGTAGTGGTTTCAATGGAACAACAGATTGGATGGTTGAACAATTAGGGTTTGCGATGAGTTTATCATCTTTAGATAAGACCCCAGCATTCACCTCTGGGACAACTAATGGAATATGTTTATCCATTCTCCACGCTGAACTATTATCGATGACAGTAATGCCATTACTTGAAGCAATCGGTGCAAAATGTTTAGATGTTTCTCCACCTGCAGAGAAGATTGCGATTTGAATAGGCGCTGTCAAAGCATCCTCTGTCAGTTCTTGAATGGTAATCTCTTCGCCATTGAAGGGGATTTTTTGACCTGCAGATCGACTTGAAGCAAATAAACTTAATTCACTTACTGGGAATTGACGTTCTTCTAATACTTGTATAACTTTACGACCAACTACGCCCGATGCACCTACAACGGCAACATGATATTTTTTACTCATAATTGGCTCCTTTCAATATTGTGTGTTAATTTATAATTGAATTATTAAAAAGATAATATTCTTTTTAATTTTCAATTTATACCTATTCAACTTAAGCATTATCACATTGAATGTCAAGTTAAAAGTGATAAAATTTAATAAATGTCAGTAAAGTTTTAATCCTATCTTAATCCAGTTGACATTGTAATTTACCATTGTTATAGTATATTTAAGTTAAAGAGGTATTGTGCGAGGCGCGGTTGACAAAAGTACACACATGTGGAAAGGGGATATCGCCGAAACGACTTTCGTTGGGGACTGACTTTAAGAGGTTGGTCACTGTTATTATCAAAGAGCCAAAGTGATAATAAGGTGCAATCAATTACCGGGCAAAAGGATACGTCAACTCAAATCAAGTTGGACTGATTAGTGAAAGCGACCACGAACCTTTTGTTCGTAGTCGCTTTTTGTTTAATTTTATTTAAGGAGTGGAAGAATGCATTTAGAACCGTATCAAACGAAGGTGAATAACGAGCTGGTTCATTCACTACATAAATATTCAGATTTAGCTCAGCAATATGGAACGCCGCTTTATATATTCGATGAAGAAAGTTTTAGAGAACGCGTTTATAATTTCAAAAATGCTTTAGAAAATCCTTACTTTGAGACAGAGTTATTATTTGCATCCAAGTCTGTTTTGACACTTGCGATTGCAAAATTGATTTCAGAGTATGGAATCGGACAAGATGTTGTTAGTGCTGGGGAGATTTTTACTGGGAAGAAAGGTGGCGTTCAGCCATCGAAGATGTACTTTCACGGAAATAACAAATTAGATGAGGAATTAGCTTTTGCGGTCGATCAAGAAGTGGGAACAATTGTCATTGATAACCGAATGGAAGCTGATAGACTCAATAATATTTTAGAGCAAAAAGGGAAAAAGCAACGTGCACTATTACGCTTAAATCCTGGAGTTGAGGCGCATACTCATGAATACATTAAAACAGCTAACTTAGATTCAAAATTTGGAGAGAGTGTCTTCGATGAGAAGATTGAAGACATTATAGAAAGCATCTATAACTATGATAATATTGACTTAGCAGGTTTACATTGTCATATTGGTAGTCAAATATTTGATTCAGAATCTTTTATTAAAGCGGCAGATGAAATGTTACACTTTGCTCAACGCATTCAAACGAACTTAAATATTCCGATTCGTGAAATTAATTTCGGTGGCGGTTTTGGTGTTTACTATACTGAAGAGGATAAGCCTTTTGACATTGCCGAATTTCTGCCGAATTTTATCGAGCATGTTCATGAAAAGTCTACTGAATATGGGATACAATTAGATAAGGTTACAATTGAACCTGGTAGATCATTAGTTAACAATTCTGGTAGTACTTTGTACACGATTGGTGATATAAAGCAGACAGTAGGTGGTAAGAAATATGCCTTTATCGATGGCGGGATGACAGATAATATCCGTCCAGCTTTATATCAGGCTGAATATGAAGCAGCCCTACCAAATAAAATTAACGAACCGGTCAAAGAAACGTATACCATAGCTGGTAAAGCGTGTGAGAGTGGGGATGTTGTTATTAATAATATTGATCTTCCTCAAGTTGAAACAGGCGATTTATTATTAGTAAATGGTACGGGTTCATATAATTATTCTATGGCAAGCAATTATAATCATATCCCAATTCCAGCTATGGTGCATATTGATGGAGAAAAAAGTTACTTAACAGTCAAACGTCAGTCTTTTGAAGATATCATAGCAAATAATATTTTATAGGAGGATATTTATAATGAGTATTTACGAAGGTTCAGCAGTTGCATTGATTACCCCATTTATCGAGAACACAAAGGAAATTGATTGGCGCGCGTTTGAAAGCCTATTAGACTTTCATTTAGAGAATAGCACAGACGCATTAGTCATTACTGGAACAACCGGTGAGAGTTCTACTTTATCTGATGAAGAGCAAATCAAATTGATTAAATTTGCCGTGAAACACGTCGAAGGTAAACTCCCAATCATTGCAGGAACAGGTATTAACGATACACGTCACGCAATTAAATTAAGTCAACAAGCTGAGCATGTGGGAGCAGATGCATTACTTATCGTCACCCCATATTACAATAAAGCTTCTTATAATGGTATGTTAGCTCACTTCCGAGCGATTGCTGATTCAGTTAACATTCCAATTATTCTTTATGATGTTCCTTCTAGAACGGGTACATCGTTAACACCAGAACAGGTAGGTATTTTAGCTGAACATCCAAATATTGTGGCATTAAAAGATGCGGTAGGTAATTTAGATTACACACGTGCAGTGCTTGATATTGTGCCAGATGATTTCGCTGTATATTCAGGGAACGACGATTTAAATTACGATATTATCGCTTTAGGTGGTAAAGGTGCTATCTCTGTAACTGCAAATATTCTCCCTAAAGAAGTTCATGATTTATGTCGTCTTGCTTTAGATGGACAAACGGAAGAAGCTCAACAATTAAATTATAAACTTGAAGATATCAATCGTAATTTATTTGATGAAGTGAATCCAATCCCAGTAAAATACTTAGTTCACAAAATGAACCGCTGTGCTTTATCATATCGTTTACCTATGGTACCACCAAGTGAGGAAAGTGCTGAATTATTAGATACGTACTTAGGCTTAATTGAAAAATACACAATATAAAGAATAGAGGATTGATAAAGTGAATATTATACTAATTGGATCCGATGGGGCGATGGGAAAAGTTGTTACTGAGATCTCGAAAGAGTTCGGTCATCAAGTGATCGCAGGGTTACAATCAACTGAAGAAACAGAACAATCTTTTCCAATCGCGACAAATTTTGATGATTTAACACAAGTGGTTGAAGGACTTGATCTTAAACCAGAAGTGATGATTGATTTTTCAACTCCTCAATTAACGGAAGAATTACTGGCGTTTGCAGTGGCGCAAAAACTTCCACTTATGCTTGCAACTACAGGGCAAAATGAAGAACAAGCGCAAGCAATTCAAGAGGCGAGTAAATCTGTTGCTATCTTAGATACTCATAATACTAGTATTGGTGTCAATGTGATGCAGGAAGTGAGTAAGCATCTAAGTAAAGTATTGTATCCGTTAGGTTATGATATTGAAATTATTGAAAAACACCATCGTTACAAAAAAGATGCACCAAGTGGTACAGCTAAGATGTTGCTAGATTCAGTTGAAGAAGGTATGTCAGAAAGTGCTACAAAAGTGTATGGACGTGAAGGTATTGGCGAAGCAAGAGAACACCAAGAAGTTGGCTTACATGCGATTCGTGGTGGCGATATTGTAGGAGAACACACGATTATTTTTGCAAATAATCAAGAAACGCTTGAAATTACTCACCGTGCTGGATCAAAAGAGTTATTCGCCAGAGGGGCTATGGCAGGGGCAGAATTTTTAATTAATCAAGCCGAGCCTGGTATTTATTCAATGAATGATATATTTTAAGCATTTTATGGATTTTGAGAAATTAAAAACTGACGACTCAGTGATTGTGGCTAGATTTGCCATAATTGCTGAGTTTTTCGTTTTGTATTTTGATTTTCATATCCTTGAGACAATGTCAGGGACATTATTCACGATTTCATGTCCTCGAGACAATCTCAAGGACACAAGCACATACATATCCAAAAAATATTAAATCCAGATTAGAAATCGCTTTACTTTTAGTTAAACATCGTGTAATCTTATTTTTAGAAAACACGAAAGGAGGATGTCAAATGAAACAAGCAGTTCAAGTAAGTTCAAATTTATTTAAAATGACATCACCTTTTATCGTTCATAATATTAGAGTTTTCATCTAGACACTTAGATCAATGATGTCTAAGTATGTAATTCTACAGCTGATATTTTATGAGTCCTTAATTGTGGTGATAAAATATCTTTTTTTTGTGCAAATTTTAATAGGAAAGTTGGGAAACTATGCTTCAGTCAATGTGGAATTACATTAAGAAACACCCTGGGAAGTATATATTTGGAGGTATGACAGCAGTTTTTACCAGTATATTATATATTTTCCCAAATTATATTATTCAACTCTTTATCGATGATATTGTGACGAGTCGATTGACTCAAGATGTCTTAGGGCGTTATTTATTCTTTTTATTTATATTAATGATATTAATTTATGCGGGGGATGTGACTTGGTTGAGAATTTTATTTGGAGAGTCATATCAATTTCAGAAAGAATTAAGACAAACGGGCTTTAAAAGTTTACTTGGCTTTCGTGCTTCCTTTTATGAAACTTTTCGGTCTGGAGATTTGATGACACGAATGACGTCCGATATCGATACAATAGGAATGTTATTAGGTTATGGATTAATGATTATATTGGGAGACGGAGCGTTATTACTTAGTTTCCTTGCAGTTATGATTTTTACGATTTCTTGGCAAGTCACTTTAGTGAGTTTAATTCCTTTATTAATCTTTGGAGTTATTATTTATTTTCTAAGTAAAGAAGTAGATAAGCGTTATGATGCGATTAGAGATTCTGTTGCTGAATTGAGTAATGAAGTGTTAGAAGTGGTTGATGGTGTTCGTGTGATGCGGGCATATGGACGGAAAGATTTGGAACAAAAAAGATTTCAAGAAAAGACACAAAAAGTTGTCGATAAAGCGAATCATTTGGCGATTGTGAACGGATTATTTGGTCAAATTGCTAAAGCGTTTGGTGGGCTAAGTATTGCCATTGGACTCATGTATTGTAGTTATTTAGTGAATTTAGGTCAATTATCAGTGGGTAAATTAGTATCTTTTCAATTATATTTAGCTATGTTAAATGGAACAATTTGGGGAATGACAGAAATAGTTGTTATTTATCAGCAAGGTAAAGTTTCATTTGAGAAACTTAATAATTTAATCAAAGCAAATGATCTCATGGAAGCAGACGGTCATCTGACGCTAGATTCGATTGAAAGCATTGAATTTCAAGATTATTCTTTTAAATATAAAGAGGATGATAAAGAGACGATTAAAAATCTTAATTTTACGCTTCAACGAGGAGAAACGTTGGGAATTGTCGGTAAGACCGGGAGTGGGAAAACGACGATTATTCGACAACTATTAAGACAGTATCCGATTAGTGGAACTGGAACTATCATCCTCAATGGTCGAGATATTCATGAATATCAACGGGAAAATTTAGAAGCGATGATTGGCTATGTGCCACAAGAACACATACTTTTTTCTCAAACAGTAAAATATAATATTCTTTTTGGAAATAGTGAAGCCAATGAAGAAGAACAATTACCTCAAGCGATTGAAAATGCGGCCTTTACGAAAGATTTAGAACGCATGTCAGAAGGGCTTAAAACATTAATTGGTGAAAAAGGTGTGTCGATATCCGGAGGACAAAAGCAAAGGGTATCAATTGCCAGAGCTCTAATTAAAGAACCAGAGCTTTTAATACTAGATGATTCACTATCAGCGGTTGATGCAAAGACTGAAAGAGCCATCATTACGAATATTCAAAGCATCCGTGGTGACAAGACAAATATTATTGTCACTCATAGGCTTTCTGCAGTCAATCAAGCGGATATGATTATAGTTGTAGACGATGGACGCATCGTTGAATCTGGGTCACCGAAAGAATTATTAGCTAACGAAGGTTGGTATTACGAACAATTCAATAAACAAAAATCAGAAGGGGGCGCTGAGAATGAAAACATTCATTAGACTACTCGGTTACTTACGATTTGAATGGAAACTCTTGTTATCAGGCTTCATTCTGTTGATTTTCTCTACGGGCCTTTCAATCTACACACCAATTATCGCAAGTAAAATGATTGATTACGTGTCCCAATCTATTGCGAATGTAGAGACAGTTAATCTACCCTTTATTACGAAACAATTTAGCTTTTATCTTATTATTACATTTATCTCAGCGATACTTGGTTATATAGGATATTTGCTCTTAGCGAATGGATCAAATCGGCTAAGTAAAGTCATTCGGGATGAGGCGCATGAACATATGCAAAAGTTACCGGTAAGTTATTTTGATGATATTCCAGCGGGTAAGATATCGGCTAGAATCGTGAATGATACTGAGGTTTTAAGAGAGAACTTTTTCGCAAATTTCACAACACAAATACTCATTAATACAATGACCATTCTAGGCGTATATATTGGTATGTTTGCTGTTAGTCCAACAATTGCGAGTTGGTTATTACTGCTCATACCAATTATCGTCGTTTGGCAAATGGCTTTCTCTAAAAAAATTCAACCAATCAATACTTTATGGAGAGAATCTGTTAGTGAATTGAATAGTAAAATTGCCGAAATTGTTCAAGGTGTGTCAATTGTTCAAGTATTCAATCAACAAGAGCACATGGCTGAAGAATTTGAGCAAGTTAATCAAACCTGGCTTAATACTAGAAAAGAATCCCTTAAGTATGAAGCGTTCTTTGCTTGGAACTTGTCTGGGCTCTTTAAGAGTATTGTTACCTTACTTGTGATGTTGTATATAGGAACGCAGTTCACAAATGGCATATTATCAATATCGATTGGAACCTTGTATATTGTTATCAATTATGTTGAACGATTATTTGATCCTATTACTATGATTGTTCGTTTGATTACAATATTGCAACAAGCTTTATCCGCAGGAATGCGAGTGTTCGAGTTAATAGATACTCCGGTAGAGAAAGATTCCAACAAACAATTAATAGTTACTCAAGGAAATGTTGAGTTTAATGATGTGACCTTTGCATATCAAGAAGGCAATAATGTATTGCATCAATTAAATTTCCATGTTAATGCAGGTGAGACCATCGGTTTAGTCGGACACACAGGGTCCGGTAAAAGTTCGATTATTAACTTACTATTTCGCTTTTACGATCCACAAGAAGGCCAAATAATCATAGATGGTCAAAATATTAAAGAATATAATCGAGAAAGCATCCGAGAAAACATGGGGATTGTCTTGCAAGAACCGTATTTATTTTCTGGTACGGTTGCGACAAATATCAGTATGAATAATCCTGAGATAACTGATGAAATGGTGCTCGATGCACTTATCAAAGTTGGAGCACAACCATTAATTGATAAATTAGAAAAAGGGATTCATTCGGAAGTTGTGGAAAAAGGACAAGCTTTTTCTTCAGGGGAGAGACAATTGATATCCTTTGCTCGTACCTTAGCCAATAATCCAAAAATATTGATACTTGACGAAGCAACGTCACATATTGACACTGAGACTGAGGAAATTATTCAACATGCGATGAAAGTTGTAAAAGAAGGACGTACGACCTTTATTGTAGCGCACCGACTTTCGACCATTAAAGATGCAGATCAAATCATCGTCATGGACAACGGACATATCCAAGAGAGAGGCACTCACAGAGAGTTACTTGATCTGGGAGGCACATATACGCAAATGTATCAAATGCAAGGAAGTATGGCATAAAAATAACGCAGGACAAGGGAATCAACCCCCAAGTCCTGCGCTTTTAATTGTTTACAATAGTTTGACTAATCATTTGCTGCTTCATCAGCAACATCTTTAAAGTGGTCAACTTGATTATATGCTAGCATCTCGAAATGTCCGTTTTGATATTTAACAATTGATACGGATGCATTTTGTAATGGTTCAGTTTCATCGAAATCAGCAACTAAACCATGCAATAAATTACGAATTGTCATACCGTGACACACAACTAAAATGTTTTGGTCCGTTCCAGCGTGACGGTTTAGTAATTTTAGTAAACCAGATTCAACACGATTCCAAAATTCAGTATAGTTTTCTGCAAAGTGATATGGATCCGCTTCTTTGAACATATTCATAATATCTTGAATTTGATTCTCTGTTCCTTCAGGCAACCCGTGTTTGATGTTTACCCTTTGCTCAACTTCTGGCCAAACTTCAGCAGCAGAAAGGCCTTCAAAAGACCCAAAGTGAACTTCACGAAATTCTGGCATTTGTTCGATTTCTAAGTGCTCATTTTTATGATTTTCTTCTAAGATAATTGAAGCTGTATCAATTGTTCGTTTTAAATCACTCGTATATACAGCATCAAATTCAATATCGGCTAGACCTCTACCACTGCGGTGAACGTTTTTAATTCCATCTTCGGTTAATAATGCATTTGACCATCCTTGCATGCGACCATAAAAATTAAAATATGTTTCACCGTGGCGTACAAAATAAAATGTTACTCCTTTACTCATGCCTTACCTCCTAATTGTTCTAAATTCATTATACTATAGAAAACACTTGTGTCTAAGAAATTAAAGGAAAATATAAAAAGTCTAGATTATTACAGATTCTTAAAGTGCAAAATGATATAATATGTGATAATCTTATGTAGTTATAAAAATGAATTGAAAGGTCTGATAGAGATGGATCAACCTTCGGTATTTAATAAGCTAATGAAGACATTCCAAATTAATAATCAACAGTTGGCTTTTGGAAGTTATGCTGCTGAATTATCATTTTATGTTATTTGGGCGTTAGTGCCGTTAATGCTTGCATTATCAAATATTATTGCTATACTTCCTTTTTCAGAAGCGCAAATTATTGACACAATTCAATTAGCCTTACCAGATGAAGTCGAGGTAGCGATTATTCCCTTATTGGAGACTTATTTAACAGGTACAAGTTCAGGTTTGTTCTCGCTAAGTTTAATCATTTCATTATGGCCAGCTTCGAATGTATTTAATACAATGCAACGTGTTCTAAATACAATATATAAAACTGTACCTAGAAAAAACTTTTTTATTGCACGATTATTTGCATATGTATTTACTTTACTCATCGTCATTGCGTTAGTTACATTTACATTCGCACTTGTATTCGGCGAGACAATTATTGACTATATTCAGGAAGTCTTTGGTATTCAATTTTTCTTATTGGATTTTTTTGTGAATCAGGGTTGGATTTTAGGTTTGCTAGGTATTTTTATTCTATTAATTGGAATATACCAATTTATGCCAAATGTTAAATGGCCAATCAAATATGCAATACCTGGTACAGTATTTGCCTTACTAGGCTTTATCTTAGTATCTCAGTTATTCAATGTTTATATGAGATTTGCTGGAGGTAATGTTGGTGGGGGCACGATTGGAGTATTCATGGTTGCAATCATTTGGTTATATTTAAATGCGATGGTTATTGCCATAGGAGCTTACATCAATGTCTTTTATCATGATTTTAAAGAGAAAAGTTATCGGCAATTGGTTGAAGAAACTAGTAAGTATCAATCATTTGTCTCATATAGTGATAACTTTAGACAAGCAAATTTAAATCAGTTTGAATTGACCAATAAGATATACAAGAATTTTACAAACAAGCAATAAAGAAAGGTGAAATGAATGACATCTATTAGACAAATACGTCGAGATAATGAGAACCGCATCGATTACGGCATTATCTTAAATGTTATGGTCTTAGCAATCATCGGATTGTTAAGTGTATACTCAACAACAACACTCATAGAAGGGGGTAACCTCGTTCCAACTTTATTCCACGCCTTATGGTATGGGGTAGGTACGATTGCTGTTATTGCGGCGATGCAATTAGATAGTGAACAATATTGGAAGCTTTCCACTTATTTATACGGATTCGGTTTACTACTATTAGTATTAGTACTGTTCTTCTATGATAGAGAATTAGCCGTTACAGGGGCAAGAAGTTGGTTAAGAATCGGTTCGCTATCGGTTCAACCTTCAGAGCTTTTCAAACCTGCTTATATAGTATTTATGGCACGTGTTGTCACTGAGCATAATAATAAATACCCTAATCGTACGATAAAGACAGACTTTATGCAATTAGGAAAAATATTGATGTTCGCTGCACCACCGATGATTTTAATTCAGTTACAAAACGACTTAGGAACAAACTTAGTTATCATGTCGATTACTGCTGGAATTATTCTCATGTCAGGAATCAGTTGGAAAATTCTTGCGCCAATTGCGACAACCGTTATTGTTGTTGCGGGAGGAATTATTATTGTCGTTGAGAATTTCCCGGAATTTCTAATAGATAATAATCTTGTTCAAGAATATCAAATTAACCGTATCTTAGACTGGTTACGTCCCTTTGAAAATACACAAGGGAGTGGGTATCAGTTAGCGCAAAGTATTAAAGCTGTTGGATCGGGTCAATTGAGTGGTAAAGGCTTTGGGGTTTCACAAGTTACCGTACCGGTTCGTGAATCTGACTTTATCTTTACGACTATCGCTGAAAACTTCGGATTCTTAGGAAGCTCAGTTTTACTCTTTGTTTATTTCATTTTAATTTATCAAATCGTACAAATCTGCTTTAAAACACGTAATGAGTTTTATTCATATATTGCTGCAGGTGTTATTTCAATGATTTTATTCCACGTTCTAGAGAATATCGGAATGGCGATTGGTTTATTACCAATCACAGGGGTTCCACTGCCATTTGTTTCTCAAGGTGGTTCGGCTTTACTAGGGAATATGATTGGGATTGGTTTAGTTCTATCAATGAAATATCATCACCGAAGCTATATGTTTGGTATGGAAGATGATTTTAGTTATTAAATTCAGAAGGGTGATTAATAATGGAATTATTAAATAAGAATTTATGGATGACTGAAGATGATAATATTGTAACGATTGGTTTAACTCCTGAATTACAAGATGAAGCAGGAGATATTTCATATGCAAATATCGCTTCATTAGGAAATATTGATGTTGATGATACAGTTATTAATGTTGAAGCTTCTAAAGCTGCGATTGAAATACCATCACCTATTCAAGGAAAAGTTATTGAACGTAATGAGAAAGCAGAAGATACACCATCTTTACTTAATTCTTCAGATACAGCAAATAACTGGGTAGTAAAAATTCAAAAGTAAAAGATTATGATAATAAAACGGATATTACCTTGATGTATTAATTTTTGGTGATGTTCGTTTTATTTTATATGAAGGAGGGAAAAGATGGAGTTCCAACAAGTCATGCAACAAATCAATAAGAAACAAATTGATCCAATCTATACGGTTGTCGGATCTGAGAATTACCTCAAAAACGAGTTTATGGAAGGCTTGTTTCAACAATTAGGCGGGATCGATGTTTTAGATATCTCACGAATTGACTTACAAGAAGTGACGATGAATGACGTTTTGGATGAAGCAGAGATGTTTTCTTTTTTCTCTGATTATCGAGTGCTCATTGTGTCGAATGCAATGTTTTTAAATTCACAAAGTAAGAATAAATTAAGTGATTCTGAACAAAAAAGATTACTGGGTTATTTAGAAAATCCAAACCAAGCAACTATTCTAATTTTTAATGTTGAAAATCCATCCTTAGATAAGCGAAAGAAACTGACTAAAAGTTTTAATAAACAAACGAAAATGGTCGATATATCAGAGCTCGATGAAGGTCAAGTAGGGCGGTATGTTCAATCTTATATAAATAATTTAGATATTTCATTTACACGTGAGGCTGTTGAGGAATTGTTAATTAGGGTAAACTATCAACTAACTAATGCAATGACAGAAGTGAATAAACTGGAAATATTTGGACAAACTGAAGGTAGAATCACACTCGATTCTGTCCAATCACTTGTTCCACGTACGCTTGAATCAGACGTATTCCAATTAACCAATGCCGTAGCGAATAAAAATATTACTCAAGCCATTCAAATTTATCAAGACTTATTATTAATGCGTCATGAACCGATTGCTTTACACGCGTTAATGGTTTCTCAATTTAGAGTGATTGTCCAGTCAATGATATTAGGTAGACAAGGAATGAATCAAGCCGACATTGCGAAACAGTTAGGCATTCATCCATATCGTGTGAAGCTTGCACTAACATCAGGAAGATCCTTGCAATTATCAGAATTACTTAATTTTTATGTTGAGATGGCAGAAGTAGATTTTAGAATGAAGACAGGTGTCGGGGATAAAGAGACTCACTTTTATATCTTATTATCAAAATTAACTTCTTTATAAAAAAAAACGAAAATGAACTTTTTAAAGTTCATTTTCGTTTTTTTGTAATCAAGATAAAGTATCTTAATTATTTATTCATTAAGTTTGCTAATGTAGATTTGTTACGTGCTGCTTTATTTGCGTGGATTAATCCTTTGCCTGCAGTACGGTCAATTTGTTTAGAAGCTTTTGCGAATAATTCATTCACGTCACCTTCACCAGTTTCTACTGCATTACGAAAATCTTTAATTAATGAACGCATTTTCGAAACTTGTGCAGTATTACGTTGTTCTTTTACACTTGATTGACGAGCACGTTTAATAGCTGATTTAGAGTTTGCCATTGGTGTCACCTCTTTCTTACTGATTTCATTTGTCTAGTATATAAGCATTTGCTAACTTAGTCAACAAACATTATTATACAATAAAATAGAAGAGTGATGCAATCTTTTTTTGTTTGTTTTAAATGAGATAATAAGAGAAGATTGCTTAAACACATATATAAACATATTGAAACAAAGAAGTAGAATTTTATATTATTATAGAGTATTATGGATTAAGCGAATAAATGTTCGGTTAATGAGGAGGCAGAAAATGGATAAGTTTAAATTAATTTCTCAGTATGAGCCAAACGGTGATCAACCTCAAGCAATTAAAGAGTTAGTTAATGGATTAAATAATGGTGAAAAAGAACAAGTTCTATTAGGCGCAACTGGAACAGGAAAGACGTTTACGATTGCCAATGTAATTAAAGAAGTAAATAAACCTACTTTAGTTTTAGCACACAATAAAACTTTAGCAGGTCAACTGTATAGTGAATTATTAGAGTTTTTCCCAGAGAATTCAATCGAATACTTTGTGTCTTACTATGATTACTATCAACCTGAGGCTTATGTTCCATCATCGGATTCATATATTGAAAAAGAAGCAATGGTCAATGATGAAATTGATAAGCTACGACATTCCGCTTCATCCGCATTATTGGAGCGGCGAGATGTTATTGTTGTCGCATCAGTTTCTTGTATTTACGGGTTAGTGGATCCAGAGATGTATCGTAACCAAGTTTTATCAATTAGAAAAGGGCAAGAAGTATCGCGCGAGGAAGTATTGCGGCAGTTAATTGACATGCAGTTTGTTAGAAATGACATTGACTTTCAGCGGGGAACTTTTAGAGTCCGTGGAGATGTGGTTGAAGTGTTCTTAGCTTCGCGTGATAGTGAAGTGATTCGAATTGAATTTTTCGGTGACGAAATTGATAGAATTCGCGAAGTAGATGTAATGACAGGCGAGATTAAAAATGACGTCGATCATTACCCTATCTATCCCGCAACTCACTTTGTGGCTGACCAAGAACAAACATTACAAGCTGTTAATACGATTAAAGCGGAGTTAGAAGAGAGATTAGAAGAATTGCGTTCTGAGAATAAACTCTTAGAAGCACAACGTTTAGAACAACGGACGACCTATGATTTAGAAATGCTCCTTGAGATGGGGTATTGTAATGGGATTGAGAACTATTCAAGACATATGGATGGGCGAGCGCCTGGAGAGCAGCCTTATACGTTAATTGATTTCTTCCCAGATGATTTCTTGATCGTAGTAGACGAGTCACATATGACGATGCCACAAATTCGAGGGATGTATAATGGGGACCGTGCTCGGAAGCAACAATTAATTGATTATGGTTTCAGATTACCTAGTGCTCTAGACAATAGACCACTAAAGTTAGAAGAGTTTGAAAAGCATGTCAACCAAATCATCTATATTTCAGCTACACCAGGTCCATATGAATTAGAACATACTGATGACGAATATGTTGAGCAAATTATTCGCCCAACTGGTTTATTAGACCCAGTGGTTGAGGTCCGACCAATTAAAGGTCAGATTGATGATTTAATTCAAGAAATTACGAAACGAATTGAACGTGATGAGCGTGTATTTATTACGACCTTGACGAAGAAAATGTCTGAAGACTTAACGGACTACCTTAAAGAAGTCGATATTAAAGTCAAATACTTACATAGTGATATTAAAACTTTAGAAAGAACGGAAATTATTCGTGATCTAAGGTTAGGTATCTTTGATGTCCTTATTGGTATTAATTTACTAAGAGAGGGGATTGACGTACCAGAAGTGTCGCTTGTTGCCATCTTAGATGCGGATAAGGAAGGGTTCTTACGCGGTGAGCGTGCATTAATCCAAACGATTGGACGTGCGGCTCGTAACGAGAATGGTCAAGTGATTATGTATGCAGATAAAATGACGGACTCAATGACAAAAGCCATTGAAGAAACTGAGCGTCGTCGTAAAATTCAAATTGCTTATAACAAAGAACATGGCATCACGCCAAAAACGATTAAGAAAGAAGTTCGTGATCTTATTCGAATTACGCATGAAGTTGAAGGTGAAGAACAAGAAGAGAATATCTTAGCTCAATTCAAACAACTGTCTCGTCTTCAACGTGAAGAAGAGCTTGAGCGACTTGAGATGGAGATGCGTCAATACGCTAAAGATTTAAACTTTGAAGCGGCAGCTGATTTAAGAGATATAGTTATGGAACTTAAAGCGACTTTCTTTAAACGAAAATAATTAAAATTAGGACAAAATACTTTTGACTACTTGATAGTCTGAAGTGTTTTGTTCTTTTTTATATTTTAAACTTTTTAATTCAAATTTACTCATTAGAGAAAATTTGAATTAATTAAGATAAAAGTAGATTTAGCCTTTTATAATAATAATGCTTCCTATATAATAATTTATTGAGGTCATTCTTAATGAGGAGGTAATATAATGCGACAAAAGAAGAGAGTGCAAAGTTTTGATGGCTTAAAAGGTTTAGCGATTATGGCCGTCGTTGCTTATCATTTATTCCCTTCCATAATACCAGGCGGTTTTTTCATGGTGAATACATTTCTTGTTATTGGAGGGTTCTTTTTTGCAAGAAATATTGAGAAAGTTCAGCCGGTTAAAGCATCAATTCAATGGAAAGCGATCGGAAAGTATCTACTACATACGATAGAGAGGCTCTTTATACCACTCTTGTGGCTCTTAATATTTATCGTTGTCGGCTTATATTTGATATATCCAACAGAATTACGACATATTCAGAGTGATATATTTTCTGGGTTGTTTTTTGTAAATAATATTTATCAAATAGTGACGGATCAATCTTATTTTGTACAAATGTCAGATGCATCGCCGTTTACTCATCTTTGGTATAATGCGATTCACTTACAATCAGTTCTAATCGCAACCGGTATCATCTTACTATTACAAAGATTAAAACTATCGATTCCTTCTAAAGGAATTATTTGGCTTTTTATTGTTTTGCTCAGTCATGTAGCCATCTTATTCTTATATACACCAGGTGCGGATCCAACGCGTGTTTATTACGGTATTGAAACCCGCTTTGCATCATTTGCAATTGGTGTAGCTGCAGCTTACATCACACCGACCATTTTAAATTTATTTTATAAATCTAGAATCAAACTGTTTGTATACAATTTAATAGCAATATTGTCTGCAGGGGGAATGATTTGGATTGTGTTCACTCAATCAGATCAAAAGGAAGCAACGTATCTACTGTGGATGTCAGTATTTAATGTGTTGAGTATGTTACTCGTATTTTCAATTACTGTAGGGGCACCGACGGTGACAAGTTGGCTAAGTTTAAAACCACTGCATCTTATTGGTAAAAGGTCATATTCATACTATCTATGGTATTACCCAATTATTGTCTTTTACTTAGCATTTTACCGTGAATTAGGAGAAAACATTACCATAGTCAATGTCTTATCTCTGATTACATTAGCAATTGTTGGGGAAATTTTTTACCGTATTATTGAAAGCGGGGGCGTGAGAATTTGGTTTGGTTCTTCATTCAACTTTAAAGAAGATGCGGAAGATATCGGTCATATGATTGATCAGAGAAAATTCCTCCAGCCTAAGTTATTCATCTTTATTGCTTACGTCGCCTTGATGGTTTTATTTGTTCAAGGACTTATCTATTCAGCTGATAATAAACGTGTGTCTTTATTCGAATTAGAATATCAAGCTTTTCAGACGAAACCTAACTTATTGAATACGACGTATTCATTAAGTCAGCCGATTATCCAAGTTGATGAAGATTTAGACCAAGTGGATGATACATTTGAGACGGTCTTCGTTAACGAGTTAGAAGTTGAAGATCCTGTAGAAGCATTACAAAATATTTATTTTGAACAAGAAACATTGTCAGCGGAACTTCAAGAACTCATTGCTGAGAACCAAGAAGTGTTTGATGAATTTGAAGATTTAAATCCAATTGTATTCGATGAGTTGACGCCACAAGAATTATTATTTGCCACTGATGTGCCAGTAACTTTCTTTGGAGATTCTATCGCTTTACACTTTACACCGAAAGTAGACGAAATTTTCTGGAATGGAAATATCTATGGCCAAGGAAGCTTGCAATTGTGGGATGCAAATGACATCTTACGTGATATGGTACGTGATGGCGAAGTTCAAGAAAATTTAGTCGTGGTCCTTGGAACGAACGCAGGATTGGATCAAGAAGGAATGGATGAATTGATGTCCATTGCGGGAGAAGAGCGGAATGTATTCTTTGTTAATACAAACTCACGAGTGATGCACATTCAAAACGTGAATGACACAATTAAAGATACGGCTAAAAAATATGCAAATGCCTACGAAGTTGATTGGTATAACTATCAACAAGGTAATCCTGACTGGTATACAGAAGATGAAGTCCATCACACACCAGAAGGAATGGAACACTTTGCTGTAATTGTCACTCAAACGATGTTTGAACATTTACCAGAGGAAACAATTGAAGAAATTGAATAAAAATTCTTGCATTCACTTGCCATATAGTGTAAATTATACCAAGTGGTAATCTAGCATTGTAAAAGTGTATGGAATACTATATAGTACCTATGCTCAGTTCAGCGAATCACCAACGCTTTTCTTGGCATCAGGGATAAAAAAGAAAGAGGTGAAATGAGATGGCTTTATCAAAAGAACGTAAAACAGAAATCATGAGAGAATTTGCTACTCACGAAGGGGACACTGGTTCTCCAGAAGTACAAATTGCTGTGTTAACCGCTGATATTAACTCATTAAACGAGCATATCCGCGAGCATAAAAAAGATTTCCATTCATACCGTGGACTAATGAAAAAAATTGGTCACCGTCGTAACTTATTAGCGTACTTACGTAACAAAGACGTAGCACGTTACCGCGAATTAATCCAACGTTTAGGATTACGTCGCTAATATGATATTAACTTCCGTTTCAGTAATGAAATGGAAGTTTTTTTGTAGATAATTATAATATATTGCCCTTTATGAGCGCAATTATATAGAGAATATGCTAAACTAATTAGTGTGTGTTTTGGTAATTATCAATATTGGTAGATCTACTATACAAGTATGAGTTCGTGACAAGTTGCGTCTCGAGTTGATATTTGTTTAGTAGTTCTCCAAAACACACAATTTATTAATCAAAGGAGAGATACCATGTTTGAAAAACATGTTTTTGAAACAACAATTGGTGGACGCCCACTGTCAGTTGAAATTGGCGAATTTGCTCGACAAGCGAATGGAGCAGTCCTAGTAAGATACGGAGATACCGTTGTATTATCTACAGCAGTAGCTTCAAGTAGACCTGTAGACGGGAACTTCTTCCCCTTAACTGTGAACTACGAAGAGAAAAAATATTCAGTAGGTAAAATCCCTGGTGGATTTATTAAGCGTGAAGGTCGCCCGTCAGAGAATGCGACATTAACTGCACGTCTGATTGACCGCCCAATTCGTCCAATGTTCCCAGACGGGGTGCGTAACGAAATTCAAATCGTCAATACAGTATTATCTGTAGACCAAGATTGCTCACCAGAAATGACAGCAATGTTAGGTTCATCATTAGCCCTAGGTGTATCAGATATTCCGTTTAACGGACCTATTGCAGGTGTTAATGTTGGTCGTGTAGAGGGAGAACTAGTAATTAACCCAGCGACTGAACAAAGCGCCCAGTCTGATATCCACTTAACAGTTGCAGGTACTAGTCAAGCAATTAACATGGTTGAGTCAAGTGCGGAAGAAGTACCAGAAGATGAGATGCTTGAAGCATTATTATTCGGTCACCGTGCAATTAAAGAAATTAACGAATTCCAAGCGAATATTATTGAACAAATCGGTAAAGAGAAATTCGAATTAACAATTGTACAAAATGATGAAGAAATCATGGAAGAAATTTCTGGACGTTATCGTGAAGCCATGATTGAAGCAATTAAAACAGAGGAGAAAAAAGCGCGTGAAGATGCGATTGCTTTAGTTATGCAAGGGGCTGTAACTTATTATGAAGAATTACATGCTGAAAACCCAAAAAAAGATGAAGTTCTTTCAGCTGTTAACGCTGCATTACAAGCCCTAGAAAAAGAAGTTGTGCGTCATTTAATTACAGCGGATCGTATCCGTCCTGATGGCCGTAAAGTGGACCAAATTCGTCCATTAGCTTCTCGTGTAGGCTTATTACCACGTACTCACGGATCTGGTTTATTCACACGTGGACAAACCCAAGCATTAACAGTAGCGACATTAGCACCTCTAGGAGAGCATCAAATTATTGATGGCTTAGGTATTGAAGAGTCTAAACGCTTTATTCACCACTATAACTTCCCACCATATTCAGTAGGTGAAACTGGACGTATGGGTAGCGCGGGACGTCGTGAAGTAGGACACGGTGCCTTAGGTGAACGTGCGCTTGCACAAATTATTCCAGATGAAGATGTATTCCCATATACGATTCGTTTAGTATCAGAAGTATTAGAATCTAACGGTTCATCTTCACAAGCAAGTATTTGTGCTGGAACATTAGCATTAATGGACGCAGGTGTACCTATTAAAGCACCAGTCGCAGGTATCGCAATGGGATTAGTTATGGATGGCGACAACTATACAATTCTAACTGATATCCAAGGTCTAGAAGATGCTCTAGGAGATATGGACTTCAAAGTAGCGGGAACTGAAAAAGGAATCACTGCTTTACAAATGGATATTAAAATCGAAGGAATTACAGAGCAAATTTTAAATGAAGCGTTAGTTCAAGCACGTCAAGCTCGATTAGCAATTCTAGAAGAATTAACTTCGACAATTTCTGAACCAAGAACAGAGTTAAGCCCTTACGCTCCTAAGATTGAAATGATTCAAATTAAACCAGATAAGATTAAAGTTGTTATCGGTCGTGGTGGAGATACAATCAATAAGATTATTGATGAAACAGGCGTTAAAATTGATATTGATGATGAAGGTAATGTAAGTATTGCCTCTACGGATCAAGCAATGATTAACCGTGCTAAAGAAATTATCGAACAATTAACACATGAAGTTAAAGCGGGAGAAATTTACGAAGGTACCGTTAAACGTATTGAGAAATTTGGTGCTTTTGTTGAGATTTTACCTGGTAAAGATGGTTTAGTTCATATATCTGAATTAGAGCATCACCGTGTAGGTAAAGTTGAAGATGTTATAGCATTGAATGATAAAGTTAAAGTCTGCGTTCAAGAAATTGACGATAAAGGACGGATTAACCTATCTCGTAAAGCTTTAATCGACAAAGAATAACACATACTATTAAGAGACAAGTTTCACAAAAGGAAACTTGTCTTTTTTTTTTCTAAATAACTGCGGTATTGATTCATGATAACGATCAATTTGAAATATTGGAGAAGCAATTTTTTATTTTATTCCTAACTGTGCTATAATGTGATAAGTATATTATCAAAATGAAACTAACTAAATAAAGAGGTGTCTAATGAGTAAAATAAAAATAATCCCGTTAGGTGGGGTGCGTGAAGAAGGTAAAAACCTTTACGTGGTAGAAGTGAATGAGTCAATCTTTGTTTTGGATTGCGGACTAGTCTTTCCAGAAGAAGAATTACTTGGTATCGATGCAGTCATCCCAGATTTTACATACTTAGTTGAAAAGAAAGATCAAATCGTTGGGATATTCCTGACACATGGTCATGATGATGCGATGGGTGCATTGCCATATCTATTAGAAAAGATTGATGCACCAGTATTCGGAACTGAATTAACAATTGAATTAGCAACGATTTCAGCTAAATCACAAGGATTGCATCAACATATAGAGAACTTCTTCAAGATTGATGAAGATGTTGAGATTGAATTTGAAGATGCGACTGTAAGTTTCTTCAGAACAACACATACAATTCCGGGTTCCCTTGGTATTGTTGTCTCAACGGATGAGGGGTCAATCGTTTATACAGGAGACTTTAAATTTGATCCAAGCGCGTCTGAACAATACAGTACAAATTATGGTCGTTTAACTGATATCGGTGAAGCAGGCGTTTTAGCTTTACTATGTGATTCTGCCGATGCGGAGAATGCGAATCCCTCAGTGAGCGATAAGAAGATTACTGAAGACATGACTGAAGTCTTCCGGAATGAAGACGGACGTGTCATCGTTGCTTCAATTGGAAGTAATATCTCACGTATTCAGCAATTATTTTATGCTGCTAAAAATTCAGGTAGAACAATTTTCTTAGCCGATGACCAATTGTACAAAATTGTCGATATTGCGATTCAATTAAATCAGATTAAAATTCCAAGTAAAGACATCCTCGGACAAGTGAAAGATCTAAATAACACACCTGACAACGAAGTCATCGTGTTAGAAACAGGTGACGTTGGCGAACCGATTAAAAATATTCAATTAATGGCGACAAATCGTCATTCATTAATCAATATTAAAGATGGGGATTTAGTTTATTTAGCTACAACACCTTCAATTGCGATGGAAACAGTCATTGCCAAAACAAAAGATATGATTTACAAAGCTGGCGGAACAGTTAAGTCTGTAACAGATAACTTTAAAACATCTGGTCACGCGAATCAGTCAGATTTAAAATTAATGATGAACTTTATCAAACCTAAATTTGTTATCCCTGTTAACGGTGAATCAAGGATGTTAGCCGCACATGCGCGTTTAGCTAACGAAGTAGGCTACGAAGATAATCAAATTTTCTTACCGTACATCGGAGATGTTATCGAGTACAATAAAGGGAAGATGACGATGACTGCCCAAGTCCCTGCTGGAAATGTCCTTATTGATGGTATTGGGGTCGGTGATATCGGTAATGTCGTTCTACGTGATCGCCGTATCTTAAGTGAAGATGGAATCTTTGTAGTTGTAGCTACAATTTCGCGTCGTTTAGGGCGCGTTTTAGTCGGACCACAAATTACTTCTAGAGGTTTCGTATATATGAAAACAAGTATTGATTTAATTGAAGCTTGTTCAGATATGACCTTAGATTTATTAGAGGAACATTTAAATGGTGATAATTTTGACTGGAGTGAACTAAAAGGGGATCTTCGTGAAAAAATCGGTAAATACTTATATAAAGAGACTCAACGTCGTCCGGTTGTCTTACCAATTATTATGGAAGCTTCAAATTATCAACCTAATAAAGAAGAAAAATAGGGGGAGCTATAGAATGAATCAACGTACAAGAAGTATGCTATTGGATAGTTTATATGCGATTGTTTTAGGCTTAATTTTAGCCGTTGCTGCACAATATATTAGTTCATTCATACCAGGTGATTATTCAGGCTTAGCGATGCTTCCCTTAATATGGTTAGCGCTTCGTTATGGTTCACCACTTGCTATAATTTCTGCTTTACTGACAGGCTTAATTGTTGGTTTTACACGGCAAGGATTTACGGATTGGTTACCACCAGTCCTCCTTGAAGAAGTCTTACCATTATTGTCTGTTGGTTTTGCTGGATTATTCGCAAAATATACACAAAAAACCCTTAATAACCGTCGATACTCATCTACTTACTTAAACATATTCACCGGTGCCTTACTTACGACAACGAGTTATATGTTTATCAAATTTTGGTTAACACCCTTAGCTTTAGATGAGATTAGTTTACTACAAATTAATGGTTGGGAATTTTGGTTAAGTTTAGTTGTGATTTGGTTAATTATTGGCTTAGTAATCTTAATTATGGCTCGTAGTAATCCAAAACTAATTATTCCTAAACGAACAAAATATTTATCTCGTAAAGAAACATCATCATTATTAAATGATTAATAAATTAAATGAAGTGTTGGTTATGTTAATTGCCAACACTTTTTTATTTGAAAAAATATATAAAAGAACAAGACCACCAATTGTTTGCGGGGATTGTGCAAACAGTTGGTGGTCTATGAGTTCTAAGCAGCGTTGGCAGACGCAGTTAGAATTTGTTCTAAAGATAATATGTAAGATCGCTTTGAATTAACTTCACTAATTGCAATGCGACGATTATGTTGGACAGTCGATACCACGTTTGCTAAAACAGTCTTTTGTTCAATCTCTTGTTGAGAATTGTAATATTCAAATGTGATTTCGACAGGGTCAAGCGTCACATAATGATGATGTAATAACTTCTCTACTTCATATAGAGGCATTATAAAGCGTTTATCTTGTTTAATTTGAGTATTTAAAAAGGGTTTGAAGAAGCGCTGAACAGTATTTGCAAGGTTAGAATTGGGTTTGATAGGTAATTCCATGAATGTCACTCCTTTATCCGAACATATGTTTGTGTTTATAGTATACGAACAAACGTTCCTTTTGTCAACACTTTCCTAAAAACAAAAGAATTTGAAATAAAATTTATAAAGTAATACAATAGATAAACAAAATTGAGTAATGAGAGGTTAGTCTATGAGTGAAAATAATATGTCTCGTCGTAATATCCATCGAGGAAGACCTAAGAAAAGAAAAAAAGGATGTTTAATTTTCTTTATTATCATCATCGTTCTACTTATAGGAGCAGGTGCTGTGGGGGCTTATTTTTATAATAATGTTGTGAACACAGTAGATGTGATTCAACAAAGTAGACCTGAAGAACAAGTGAATTTACGTGATGAAGATGAACCAGATCCTGTGGTGAGTCGTATTCAAAATAAAGAGCCGTTTTCAATGCTAATATTAGGGGTTGAACCTTCAGCCAATGATAATTTAGAAGAAGGGCAATCAGATTTTATAGTTGTTGCCACAGTAAGTCCTGAAGAAGAAAGTGTGGTTATGACAAATATCCCTAGTAATACACTCACTGAGATTGCAGGACAAAAATCTGAAGGAATGATTCGAGAGGCGTATCAAACAGGTGGCCTCTCAAATACAGTTAATACTGTGCAAGATTTATTAGAGATTCCGATTGATTATACGTTAACAGTGAATTTGAATGGACTGGCTGATATTATAGATGCGATTGGGGAAGTATCCGTGACGGCTACTGAAACATTTGATCAAAATGGGTATAGCTTCGTCGCAGGTGAAACGTATAATATGGATGGTGAAATGGCCTTAGCTTACATTGGTGACATTGATGAAGCGATTGAATCAGCAAATAGTCAAGATAAAGCAAGACAAGTCGTCAGTGCGATTGTTCCACAAATTAGTCAAATCAATTCACTTACGAGCATTCCAAAGCTACTTAGTAGTCTAAATGGTAATGTACTAACAAATCTGTCTTTCAAGGATATTCAGACCATTGCCTTAGATTATCGTCAAATAATTACGAATGTTGAAACAGTACAGTTAGAAGGTAATTCTGAAATGATTGATGATGTTACTTATGAAGTTTTAGATAGTAATACACTGACAAACATACAAGAACAGTTAAAAGCATTGTTAGAGCAATAAAGAAACGCATGAAATTTCTTGATTTTATTTCAAGAAGAATTAAGATATGTTATGATAGTAGTTATAGACATATAGAGTTTTATTTTGGAGGTAAATATGAGTGACACAAGAGGGTTATTAATTGTATTATCAGGTCCATCTGGAGTTGGAAAGGGAACTGTTAGAGCTGCAATTTTTAAGAATAATATTTATAACTATGTATATTCAGTTTCAGCTACGACTCGCCAAATGAGACCAGGTGAAGTAGATGGTGTCGATTATTACTTTACCTCACGTGAGGAGTTCGAACAGCTAATAGAGGAAGATGCTTTGCTTGAACACGCAGAATATGTTGGAAATTATTATGGTACACCAATTAAAGCGATTGAAGACAATCTGTCTAAAGGCTATGATGTGTTTTTAGAAATTGAAGTTCAAGGCGCAATGAAAGTTAGAGAAAGAATGCCTGATGGGATTTTCATATTCTTAGCACCACCTAATCTCAACGAATTAGAGTCTAGAATTACTGGACGTGGGACTGATAATCAAGAAATCATTTATGAACGCATGCAAAAAGCACGCGAAGAAATTGAAATGATGAAACATTACGACTATGTTGTCGTAAATGATGAAGTTGATTGTGCAGTAAACAAAGTAAATGGTATAATACAAAGTGAACATTTAAAAGTTTCAAGAGTCGTTGATCAAATTAAATTACAAATACATAATTATTTTCAAAAAGGGGAGTAATCCATCATGATGTTATATCCATCAGTAGACAAATTAGTTGAAAAAATTCCATCAAAATATAGCTTAATTATCCTTGCGAGTAAACGCGCACATGAAATGCAATTATATAAGCATGAAATGTTAGATTCATACGAAGCAATCAAACCCGTGGGAAGAGCGTTAGAAGAAGTTGTTTCTGGCGACTTACAAATCAAAGAAAAATAAAAATCGAAGCTACTATGAAAGAATTTATACTACTTTCATAGTAGTTTTTTGTCATATGTTACAAATTATTTAGAAGGAGGGGAAAGAATGATAGTGAAAGTTGTCATTGATATACCAGCGAAGCAAGTAAATCGCTCTTTTGATTATGCAGTACCAAAAGATTGGGAATCTGCGATTAAACTAGGTAGCCGAGTTCAAGTACCTTTTGGCAATATGAAACGAACAGGCTTTGTTGTGGATATTACGGACGAAACTGAATTCAACGGAAAACTTAAGCCCATTCATAGTATTATGGATTATGATGTTTTCTTAAATGAAGAATTAATTGAATTGAGTGATTATTTAGCCGAGTATCTTCAATGCTTTCGTATATCAGTACTTCAAGCCATGTTGCCGAGTTTATTAAAGGCAAAGTATGATGCTATCGTTCAAATTCATGATCCTGTTCAATTTAGCGAAAAAGTTGGTTCTTGGTATCAAAATGAAACAAGTATTGACCGTAAAGTATTGGAAGAAAGAATATCTCCCAATGCAATCAGTCAATTAAAAAAAGAAAATATCATTTCTATAGAATACCAAGTTATTAACCAAACGACCCAAAAAACTAAAACAATGATTAAAACAAACTTAAATAAAGACCAATTAATGAATGCTTTAGAAAAGACAAGCCAAAGAAGCTTTAAGCAACGGGCGATACTAGAATACTTCATTAATAATCAAGCTATCGAAAGCATTGAAAAAAGCACTTTAATGACAGAATTAGAAGTATCCAATGCGACAATAAATTCAGCCATCGATAAAGAATGGATTACGACATTTAAAGAAATGATTTATCGTGATCCATTGAAAGATGTTTCATTTCAAACGAATTCATCAAAAACGTTACTAGCTGAACAGCAGAATGCGTATGATTTAATTAGTCAAAGCGTTGATAACAAACAAGCGGATACGTATTTAATTGAAGGAGTAACCGGGAGTGGGAAGACAGAGATTTACTTGCAATTGATGGACAGAGCCTTACAGCAAGGCAAATCTGCTTTATTACTCGTACCAGAAATCTCTTTAACACCACAAATGGTGGAACGTGTAGTAAGTCGCTTCCAAACTGGCATTGCAGTATTGCATTCTGGTTTATCTATCACTGAAAAATACGATGAATGGCAACGGATTATCAAAGGCGAAGCAAAAATCGTCGTAGGGGCTAGATCATCAATCTTTGCTCCTTTAGAAAATATTGGAATTATCATTATCGATGAAGAACATGAAACGACTTATAAGCAATCTGATAATCCACGTTATCATGCGAGAGATGTTGCGAGATGGCGGAGTGAGTATCATGATGCCCCCTTAATACTTGGAAGTGCGACACCGTCTTTAGAAAGCCGTGCGCGAGCTCAAGTAGGTAACTATCACTTAATCCACCTGGAGAATCGGGTCAATCAAATGCCGATGCCACCTGTGGATATTATTGATATGACCCAAGTTGAGTTGAGGGAAACGGCGAATGAATTGTCTCCAGAGCTTATTGAGAAGATTCAAGATCGACTCGATAAGAAAGAGCAAGTTGTATTATTACAAAACCGTCGCGGTTATGCCTCTTACTTACTATGTCGCGAATGTGGTTTCATTATGCAATGTCCTAGATGTGACATCTCCTTAACCTATCATAAATTTGATAATCAAATGAAGTGTCATTATTGTGATTACCATGAGCCCCTACCAACGCAATGTCCGAGCTGCCAATCACCGCACATTCGTACTCATGGTATAGGAACACAAAAGGTAGCCGAAACTTTAGAAGAAATCTTTCCGGAAGCGAAGGTTACGCGCATGGATAACGATACAACTCGCCGTAAAGGCCAACATCAAAAATTACTAGATGAGTTTTCAAGCGGGCAATCGAATATTCTATTAGGAACTCAAATGATCGCTAAAGGCTTAGATTTTGAGAATGTAACCTTAGTAGGAGTCATCAATGCTGATACAGCGTTAAATTTACCTGATTTTAGGGCAAGTGAACGGACTTTCCAACTATTAACTCAAGTGAGTGGAAGAACCGGACGTGGGCGCTTAGCCGGTGAAGTTGTGATTCAAACGTATAATCCTGAACACTACGTGATCCAATTTGCTAAAACGCACGATTATGAAAATTTTTTCCGCTTTGAGATGAAACGACGACATCTGACTAATTATCCGCCTTATTACTTTACGACCTTACTGACAGTGTCTAGTAAGCATCAAGGAAGGGCGAGTCAGCTGGCTTATGATTTAAAAGCTCAATTATATAATCCTGAACTCGAAAGAAAAGAACAGTTATATATTATAGGACCAAATCGGAATAATATTTCGAAAATTAATAATTATTACTATTTTAATTTACTTTTAAAATACAAAGACAAAACAACTATTCAAAGACAATTAGATGATATTTTGAATAATACACAACAAAAAGCAACACAAGGTGTGTATGTAAATATTAATCATGAACCACAATATTTTAGTTAGAAAGGATATGTATATGCATAAAATAATTTTTATGGGGACACCAGATTTCTCGGTTGAAGTTTTGGAAGGGTTAATAAATGATGCGACTATGGAGGTTGTAGGCGTAGTCACACAACCTGATCGACCTGTAGGTCGTAAAAAAGTATTAAAGCCGACACCAGTGAAGGAACTCGCATTAAAACATGATATCCCAGTCTATCAACCGGAGAAAATCAGAGGATCTCAAGAAGCTGAAGAATTAAAAGCATTAAATGCAGATCTTATTGTATCAGCAGCGTACGGGCAGTTTGTACCCATTGATTTAATTGAAGCACCAAAATTTGGCGCAATTAATGTCCATGCTTCGCTACTGCCTAAATACCGAGGGGGAGCACCGATTCATTATGCGCTATGGAATGGTGACAAAAAAACCGGAATTTCAATTATTTATATGACTAAAAAGATGGACGCGGGAGATATCTTATCTCAACGCGCTATTGAAATTAAAGCAACAGATGATGTAGGTAAATTATTCGACACACTTGCTGTAGTTGGCAAAGAATTATTATTAGATACTTTACCCGCTGTTTTTGCTGGAGAAATCCAAGCAACACCACAAGTAGAAGAAGAGGTTGTCTTCTCTCCAACAATTACTAAAGAACAAGAACAAATTTCTTGGGATTTAACGGCTCAAGAAGTAGATAATCATATCCGTGCATTTAGACCATTCCCATCGACGTTTACAATGTTGGATAATAATCGTGTTAAAATTTGGGCAGGCGAACCTGTAGATTATAATGGTGAACCCGGCGAAATTGGTGAAGTTCTTGCAGTTGAAGACAACAAACTAATTGTTCAATGTGGAGACAATACATTTTACGGGATTAGTGAATGGCAAGAAAGTGGAAAAAAACGACTTTCAATTGAACAATGGTTGAATGGGAATAAGCCAGAGGCTATAATAGATAGCGTGTTCGAAAATAAATAACGTTAGGAGGAACGAGTTTTGAAAATTAAGCAACGAAGTAAAAAACAATTAAATAAAAATTTACGTTGGCACTCACTCGTTCTACTCGATAAAATTGAAAATCAAAATGAATTTTCAAATGTAGTGATAGATGAATTTTTACAAAATACACCTTTAGATGAAAGGGATAATCGATTAGTTGTCCAAATTGTATACGGAGTTATCCAAAACAAATTAACGATTGATTATTACTTGGCACCTTTTGTATCAGGTAAGCAACTTGATGACTGGGTTTCCACATTACTAAGACTTTCAGTCTATCAGTTAGTATTTTTAGATCGAATTCCGAGTCATGCAGTAGTTAATGAAGCCGTTCAAGTAGCTAAAGTGAATGGTCATGGGGGCGTAGGAAATTTTGTAAATGCAATCTTACGACGTTTTATTCGAACGGATCGCTTGGATATTGATGCGATTGAAGATTTCACTGAACGCCTAAGTGTGAAATACAGTATTAGTCCTTGGATTGTAGATTATTTTTTAAAACATCAAACGCATGAAGAAGTTGAGAACTTATTAGAAAGTTTACAAGAAGTTCCATTTATCTCTGCACGTGTTAATACAAGTAAGAAGTCTAGAAAAGAAGTTATGGAGTCCCTTTATAGCGAAGGTTATGATACTGTAGAAAGTGATATATCACCCGTTGGTATTCGTTCAGTTAACGGTAATCTAATTCATTCAACTGCTTTTAAAGAAGGTTGGTTAACAATTCAAGATGAATCATCGATGTTAGTAGCACCTTTAGGTCATATTAATGGCGATGAAGAAATTTTGGATGCCTGTTCTGCACCAGGTGGAAAAGCGACTCATATCGCGACACTATTAGAAACAGGACATCTGACAGCCTTAGATTTGTCACAGCCAAAAATTAAGCGAGTCAATGAACATATGGAACGTTTAGGACTTTCGCAAAGAGTGACATTAAATGTTGAAGATGCGTCAAAACATCAGCCAACAAACGGTCAATTATATGATAAAATTTATTTAGATGCACCTTGTTCTGGCTTAGGTTTAATGAGACGTAAACCTGAGATTAAGTATGAGAAATCTTATGAAGATATACAAGAATTAGCACAAATACAAACTGAATTAATTAATCATGTTTCAACATTATTAAAACCAGGCGGAGAAATAATATATAGTACATGTACAATGTCTTATGAGGAAAATGAAGAGATCGTTCAGTCATTTTTAAACGTTCACGATAATTTTGTACAAAGTCCAATTTCTGTTGAGAAAGATAATGTTAAATCAGATTTAATTACCGATGAAGGTAATATTCGAGTTTGGCCACAACAATACCATACGGACGGCTTTTTTATCTCACGTTTAGTTAAAAAAGATACAGAAGGTATTAAATAGTACAATAAAAAACTGAGGTGAAACAATGCAAATTTCGCTCCATTCAAGTGTAGGGAAACAGCGTAAGTCAAATCAGGATTATGCTGATTATTTTAAATCAGACTTTAATCAATATCTATTTGTCTTATGCGATGGGGTCGGCGGTCACCAAGCTGGTGAAGTCGCGAGTGAACTTACGACGAAATATTTAGGGAAGCAATTTAAGCAGCTAACGAAAGAGTTAACGAAAGAAGATGCATCGCAATGGATTGGAAAAGTTATTGAAGATGTAAATACTTATCTATATGAAGAATCATTAAAAGAGAGACATCTTACAGGAATGGGAACGACGTTAGTCGTTTCATTAATTACAAAGGAATTTGTCTTAATTGCGCATGTTGGGGATAGCCGCGCTTATGTATTCAACGAAGGTCAATTATTTCAAAAAACAGAAGACCATTCTTTAGTTAATGAATTAATTAAATCAGGTGAAATTACTGAAGAAGAAGGGAATTTACATCCTCAACGAAACGTTGTTACACAATCAATTGGCGTGACACCCGATGTCGGCTATGAATTGTTGGAGTTACCAATTAATGAAGTCGAACATTTAATGCTTTGTTCTGATGGACTAACAAATATGGTGAGTCATGAAAAGATTGTTGATTTCTTCCAACAAACGGAAGATTTTGATCATTTAGCCGTATCTTTAGTTGATGCAGCAAATGAAGCTGGTGGACGAGACAATATTACGATTATTGTTGTTGGAAACATCCATTCTTTAATCTTAGAGGATGGTGAAACGACATGATAGATATTAACTCTAAACTATCTGGACGCTACATTATTAACCAGCTTATTGGCTCTGGTGGTATGGCAAATGTTTATTTAGCCAGAGATTTGATATTAGATCGTGATGTTGCGGTTAAAGTATTACGTTTTGACTTCCAAGATAATCAAGATGCAATCCGCCGTTTCCAACGGGAAGCCATGGCGGCGAGTCAACTCTTGCATCATAATGTGGTGGAAGTTTATGATGTTGATGAAGAAGATGGTCAGCAATATATAGTGATGGAATATGTTAAGGGGAATGATTTAAAGACATTTATCCGTGAGAAATCACCTGTATCTTTAGAATTAGCCGTTAATATTATGTCCCAAATACTATCAGCCATTGATGTCGCACATAGACATAACATTATTCACCGTGATATTAAGCCACAAAACATACTAATTACTGAGAACAATGAAGTGAAGATTACTGACTTTGGTATCGCAGTCGTCCTATCGGATACATCTTTAACACAAACTAATACATTGCTTGGTTCTGTACATTATTTATCACCAGAACAAGCGCGTGGTGGAAGTGCAACGGTTAAATCGGATATCTATGCTTTAGGTGTGGTTCTTTACGAATTAATTACTGGAGAAGTTCCCTATGATGGTGAATCAGCTGTTTCAGTTGCTTTAAAGCATTTCCAAGAAGAATTTCCTCGTGTGAAAGAACATTTAGATTATGTCCCACAAAGTTTAGAAAATGTGGTCATACGAGCAACAGCTAAATCATTAGAGCACCGCTACAGTTCTGTTCAAGAAATGTTAAATGATTTAAGTACGAGTCTAAGTGTGAATCGAATGAACGAAAAACGCTTCGATCCAGAAACTGATATCGAAGATACGTTGATTATGACGCCGATTAAACCAATTAGTACGGCAAGTCAAACGTTATCAAGTGTAGAAGTTAAAGAAGATCTTCTAGAAGAAGAGGAAATCCCTCAATATGATGAATTACCTCCGATTTCAAGACCGAAACGACTTCGTAAGCTATTAATACAAGTATCAGTTGTATTATTAGTTATCTTATTGGCTGTCGGTGCGTATGCTTTATATAATCAAACGATTAGATATGTAACCGTCCCTAATGTTGAGAACTTATCTCAAGCAGAAGCGATTGCATTACTTGAAGAAGAGAATATTTCAGTTGGTAATGTGATTAATAATTGGCACGACACAGTCGTTCAAGGGAACGTTATCGAAACGGATCCAGAGATGGGCGAGCGGATTGAAAGAGACTCATCAGTAAACCTAGTCGTGAGTAGTGGGGAAGAACAAGTTCAAATCGGCGATTATGTGGGACAAAGCTATGAACCAATTCGTCAAATGCTAATTGAAGCGGGCTTCATCGTTGAACGTCAAGACCTATTTATTAATGATGCGTCACAGACTGGAACGATTATGGCACAAAGTTTAGAGCCCGGAACACGTGTTGTACCTGGTGAAACCCCCATCACAATGACGGTGGGTAGTTATTCAGAATCTAGTACGATGCAAGATTTCTATAATTTATCACTTGATATGGTCCAATCATTTGCGGATGGTTATGGATTACTCTTAGATGTAGGTTATGAGTACAGCGAGTTTATCCCAGATGGACAAGTTATTAGTCAGTCTCCAGAAAGTGGAACGTCATTATACCCTGGAGATACGATTTCAGTGGTTGTTTCAATGGGACCTGAAGAAGAAGAAATCAATTCTGCTTTAACTCCTGTATATATTGAGTACTTACCAATGTATGAAGATAATGATGAAGATCAAGAAAATCCATTACCAAATACAATTCAAGTTTTTATCGGTGATGAGTATAATAATATTACTGAAGTCGCTGAAGAATTTGAAATTACAGAGTCACAATTAATTGAATTAACTTTATATATATCGTCAAATGGTACGGGGCAATATCGTATATTGCGAGATGGTGAAGTTTATGAAGAAAGTAATAATGTAATACCACAGTAACTGTTTCAAGGTTAAATCTTTCGTATTGGAGGATTTAACCTTTTTTTAAAAGGAGGGTTTTATGCAAAAGAAAAAAGGTGTCATTTATCAATCAATTAGTGGATTTTATTACGTGTGGTCAGAGAATCAAAGTTTTGCCACAAAACCTAAAGGATTATTCCGACACACAAATGAAAAACCATTAGTAGGTGACGAAGTTGTCATTGAAGTTGATGAACAAGATAGTCAGTCAGAGAGTCGTCTCATTGAGATATTACCAAGAGAAAATGAGTTAGTTCGACCTAGTATTTCAAATGTTGATTATTCAATGATTGTGACGTCATTAGTTGAACCAGATTTCTCATATAATTTATTAGATTACTTTTTAGTTTCTATCGAATCGAATCATATCGAACCAATTATCTTATTATCAAAGTATGATTTATTAGTCGAAGCCGTTGGTCAAAAAGCAGCTGACCGAAAAGTTGAAGAGATTAATCGAGTTTACGCACCAGCTGGCTATACAGTTGTGACTTTAAATAATAATGAATCAGATATTGATAAGATTAAACAGTTGATAGATACAGGCTTATACGTCATAATGGGACAATCAGGAGTTGGAAAGTCAACTCTATTAAACTTATTATTACCTGAAGCGAATATTGAAACAGGGATTATTAGTGAAGCTTTAAACCGAGGGAAACATACAACTAGAGAAGTTACTTTATATCCATTTAACGATGGATTTTTAGCTGACACACCAGGCTTTAGCGCGATTGACTTTCCAGATATCGAAAAAGCTGATTTAAGATTTTATTTCCCAGAGATTGCTAGAGCGGGAGAATTGTGTAAGTTCCGGTCATGCTTGCATTTAAATGAACCGGGTTGTAATGTTAAAAGCGAAGTTGAAACGGGTGACATAGCTCAAAGTCGCTATAATAATTATGAACAAATTATGGAACGCATTGAGCAAAGAAAACCTGTTTATAAAAAGAAAAAATAGTAGGGGGATTATTTATGAAAGTTGCACCATCAATTTTAAGTGCAGATTTTAGTAAATTAGGCGACGATTTGGTAGATATCGTATCAAATGGCGCTGATTATATTCATATCGATATGATGGATGGAAATTATGTACCAAACTTATCTTTTGGTCCGATGGTTATGAAGTCTATTCGACATCTAACAGATAAAACATTTGATTGTCATTTAATGATCGAAGAACCTGAACGCTATATTAAACTTGTTGCTGAATCAGGCGCAGATATTATTTCTGTTCATGTTGAAGCAACGAAACATATTCACCGTGTAATCCAACAAATCAAACAAACTGGCACGAAAGCGGGTGTCGTAATTAATCCAGGTACGCCGGTTGAAGTAATCGAAGCAGTATTGGCAGATGTCGATCTAGTTTTAGTTATGACAGTGAATCCAGGTTTTGGTGGACAAACATTTATTCCATCGAGCTTGAATAAAATCAAGCAACTAAAAGCACTCCGTGAAGAAAATAACTACAATTATGAGATTGAAGTGGATGGCGGTATTAATGAGGACACAAGTAAGAAATGCTTAGAAGCAGGAGCAGATGTATTAGTGGCAGGTTCTTACATATTTAGTCACAATAATCGCAAAGAAGCAATCGATTCATTAAGAAACTAAGGTGTTATGATGCAAAGTAAAGAAAAAGAATATGTAGTGGTCTGTGGCGGTGCTGTAAAACCAGCAGTCTCAGAAATACCTAAATATGTTCAAAATCATAAAACATATTATATTGGTGTGGATGGTGGAAGTTTAAAACTTATAAAAGCTGGCTATCACTTGGATTATGCTGTCGGTGATTTTGATTCAGTGACAGAAGAAGAATTCCAATTAATTAAAGAGAATGCGACTCATATAATCAAACATCCAGCTCAAAAAGATGATACAGATATGGAATTAGCTTTAGAAATCGTCCAAGAGGAGTTTCCAGATTTAGAATGTTTTATTCTAGGCGGTATCGGAGAGAAGAAAGGGCGCTTGGATCACATGCTAGCGAATATTTGGATGGTTTATCAACCGAGATTTAAACAAAGTGTTGGAAGAATAAAGTTTATTGAAAAGAATCATGTCTTTCAATTTTTCTTCCCTGGAGAATATGAGATTAGTGCTGAAAAGATGTTACCAGATTACTTATCCATCATCACTTTAACAGCTGTAGAGCAGTTAAGTATCCAAAATGCTGTATATAATCTTGGAACTACTGATATAGGCTATCCACGTGCACTCATAAGTAATGAGTTTATCGATAAAAACCATCCGGTGAAACTATCATTCAAGCAAGGACTCGTTCTAGTTCTTAGAGTGAATGAAAGAAAGTAGGAGGAATAATATGTCAAAACCAATCATTGCAGTTTATGCCATTACAAAAGATTGGCAATTAGAAGAAATCAAAGCAACAGCTAGAGACTATGATGTAAGAGTTAAAGATGAAATTAGACCCGAAGACTTAAAAAATATTGAGATTGTCTATGGTTGGGGATCTGAATTAAGTGAAAACATAGCAGATTTAAAACAACTAAAATGGATTCAAAAAGATACCGCAGGTCTTGACGCAATTCCAGAAAGTCTCAGAAAAGATAAAGATATTTTACTTTCAAACATGAGTGGTGTCCATGCTGTTCCAATTACTGAGAATATATTTGGTTATATTTTAGGAGTTGCTAGAGGGATAATTCCAGCGATGACAAGTCAATTGGAAAGTAAATGGGATAAAAGCATTGCTTCAAATATGTTCTCTTTAAAAGACAAGAAGGTATTAGTTTATGGAACAGGCTCAATTGGGCAAGAGATTGCTCGAACAGCTAAGTTTTTTGAAATGACAACATATGGCGTTAATTCGAATGGCCGTTCAATCCAAACCTTTGACCATACATACACGATGGAAAGCAGCCAAAAAATCCTTTCAGATATGGACTTTGTTATTAATGCATTGCCTTTAACAGATGAAAGTGAATTATTCTTTGATAAACAAATCTTTGCTAATATGAATGATTCTGCTTACTTCTTGAATATCGGTCGAGGTGAATCAGTGAAAGATGAGCATCTGATTGAAGAATTGGAAGCAGGGACTTTAGCGGGAGCTTACTTAGACGTCACTTCGCCGGAACCACTTCCAGAATCATCTAAATTATGGCAAACACAAAACTTAGTTATTACGCCACATATCTCTGGCAATGTTGAACATTTCAGAGATACGATTTATCCGATCTTTAAAGAAAATCTTGATAGTTATTTATCTAACGGAACACTGGCTAAGAATGAGTACAACAAGAAAAAAGGTTATTAATTCATACAGCATAAAAATAGGGTACAATCCAAAAACTACCTTGACTTATAACCTTGGATAGACTAATATTACTTCTTGGAAACAAAACCGCTTTATAAATAGAAAATATTGAAAAAATTCTTGCACAAGAATGAAAAATATGATAAATTATTACGGTATGAAAAAGCAGAGACAAAGCTCCTGCAAGAAATGGAGGAAATACTAATGGCTAAAGAATGTTACTTTACAGGACGTAAAGCTAGATCTGGTAACACTCGTTCTCATGCATTGAACGCAAACAAACGTACTTTTGGTGCTAACTTACAAAAAGTTCGCATTATGGTAGACGGCGAGCCTAAGAAAGTTTGGGTTTCTGCACGTGCATTAAAATCAGGTAAAGTTGAACGTGTTTAATCTCGTTATATTATTTAAATAAGCTAATTTGCTTTGAGCAAGTTAGCTTTTTTATTTGTAATCGAACATAAACTTGAACAAATTTTTATATGATACAATTCCCTTTGTCAAACCGTTGTAGTTTGGTAATATCAATTTAAGTGAATAATAACGATGTTTATGATAGAATAACTAAGATATAAACAATAGGAGGAGATTGTATGGCAATAAATATTCCAACCCCAAATGGACAAATCACATTAAGTAATGAAGTTATCGCAACAGTTGTAGGTGCAGCGGTTACTGATAACTACGGTGTCGTAGGGATGGTAAGTAAAAGTTTCTTTCGTGATAATATAATAGAAATTTTACGTAGAGAGAATTTTGCCAAAGGTGTAGTTCTTTCCCAAAACGGTAACAAAGTGGCGGTGGATGTATATATTCTTGTATCTTATGGAACAAAAATATCTGTCATCTGTCAAAATATTCAAGAAACAGTAAAATATAATGTCGAACGTTTACTAGGATTCACACTAGATTTTGTAAATGTTCACGTTCAAGGAGTAAAAGTTGACTAAATTCTAAAGTCAATGAGTTATAAGGAGGACGAAAGTTGGAACTTACTATGTTAACGGCACAAGAATTTCAATCAATGATTATCGCTGGAGCAGATCGTTTAACAGAGAACGTTGATTTAATCAATTCACTAAATGTATTCCCAGTTCCAGATGGAGATACAGGAACGAATATGAATATGTCATTTATCTCTGGTGTTGAAAAATTAAAAGAAAATACTTCAGGACACGTTGGAGAAGCAAGTACAGCCTTAGCTAAAGGGTTATTAATGGGAGCTCGAGGAAACTCAGGCGTTATCCTATCACAAATCTTTAGAGGCTTTTCTAAAGCGATTGAAGATCAAGAGAATGTTGATGCTGAATACTTTGTTAAAGCATTTGCTGGTGGAGTAGAATCAGCTTATAAAGCAGTTATGAAGCCTGTTGAAGGAACAATCTTAACAGTTGCACGTGAATCGGCTTTAGCTGGTGAACAAGCAGCTAAAAACACAACAGACATCGTTGAAATTATGCGAGCAATCGTTAAAGGCGCAGGTGTTGCACTTGAGAAAACGACAGACATGTTACCAGTTCTGAAACAAGTCGGCGTTGTGGATAGTGGAGGAAAAGGTTTACTTTGTCTTTATGAGGGATTCCTGTCAAGTTTAACTGGTGAAGTCATTATCTCTGAAGATCATTCTAAAAAGTCAGAAGCGCATGCTCATGCGGTATTCGAAGAAACAAATGAACACCCAATGTCAATGGATGATATTACATTCGGCTATTGTACAGAAATCATGGTTCGTATCGGTAATGGTCCAACCGTTGAAAAAGAATTTGATTATGATGAGTTCCGTAATATCTTAAATGAAAAAGGTGACTCATTATTAGTTGTATCTGACGATGAAATAGCGAAGGTACATATCCATACTGAAGACCCAGGCGAAATTATGCAATTAGGTCAAGAGTATGGTGAATTAATCAAAATTAAAGTAGATAATATGCGTGAACAAGTGCGTGATCTAGAAACTGCCAATCAAGCTCTATCTCAACAACAGACAACTGCAGTAGCTCCTAAAAATTATGCAGTGATTGCTGTTGCAGCAGGGGAAGGTATGACTGAAATGCTAAAATCAATCGGTATTGATGTTGTTCTTTCAGGTGGTCAGACAATGAACCCATCAACAGAAGATTTTGTTAAAGCGATGGAGTCGATACCAGCAGAACGTTTTATTCTATTACCGAATAATAAAAACATCATCATGGCTGCAGAACAAGCAGCAGAAGTGATTGAAAAACCTGCAGTGGTTGTACCAACAAGAACAGTTCCAGAAGCGATTAGTGCTATTTTTGCCTATAATCCAGAAGGAACGATTGAAGAAAATCGTGCTGCCATGAGTGAAAACATTGAAATGGTTTCGACGGGTCAAATTACCTATGCTATTCGTGATACAAACCTTGACGGCGTTGAAATTCTGAAAGATGAATTCATGGGAATCGTTGATGGTAAAATTATCTTATCTGAACCCCTTGTAGAGAATGCTTTATACAACACTTTAGATAATATGATTAATGATGAAAGCGAAATTGTAACCATTTTCATTGGTGAAGGCGGTAAAGAAGATCTTGTTGAACAAGTCATTGAACAATTAGAAGCAACTTACTCTGAGGTGGATTTTGAAGTGATTCAAGGTGACCAACCTGTTTACGAGTATATTATGTCAGTAGAATAAATCTATTCAAAGGGGAAAGGGGCATATTGTTCCTTTTCCCTTTTTTGCATATCAACCATGACAAAAAAGGAGTCAATTATGGATCAATTAAATTGGAATGAAACAATTAATAAACTAAATGGCGTTGGTCCAGTTGCGACTGACAAATTTGCTTCCTTAGGTGTGAGTACCATTCGCGATTTAATGTTTCATTTTCCTTTTCGATATGAAGATTTACAAGCACGACCGCTTGAGTCAATTCTTGATGGAGAGAAAGTAACACTTAAAGGCACGGTAGTGACTCCAGCAGTTGTAAATTACTTTGGAGGCCGTAAGAGTCGATTGACATTCAGAATGAGTCTTGATGAGCATAATATTATTAGTGTCTCTTTCTTCAATCAACCTTATTTAGCAAAGAGTGTTGAAGTTGGTCAAGAGAAAGCAATCTTTGGAAAATGGCAAAGCGACCGTCAAAATCTATTAGGTATGAAAATTATTAAATTAAATGAAGATAATGGTGATTTTAATCCAGTCTATTCAACGACAAAAGGCTTAAAACAGACTCAAATCATTAAAGCGATAAAGTCAGCCTTTGAAGCGAGTGCCTCTTCAATTGTCGAAGTCATTCCTGATAATATTAATCATAAGTATCGATTGCTACCATTAAATAAAGCCTTGTATCAAATGCATTTTCCTAAAGATGCCCGAGAGTTTAAAGAAGCTGAGCGAAAAATTATTTTTCAAGAGTTTTTCTTATACCAATGGCGACTTCAAGCTACGATGCAGCAATCTCACAAAGAGAAGGGGATTCGTGTCGTGTACGATAATCATGATTTAAAAGAAATTATTATGCAATTGCCCTATCAATTAACAGAAGCACAAAAAAAGGCTGTCAATGAGATATGCTATGACTTATTAGCGCCATATCCTATGCGACGCATGCTTCAAGGGGATGTGGGGAGTGGTAAGACACTTGTTGCATTTCTAGGCATGATGGCTACTGTTTTAGCTGGTTATCAAGCTGTCTTAATGGTACCAACTGAAATCCTAGCTAAACAACACGTTGTGAATTTTAATCGAATTTTTGAAGACATGGGTTACCATAGCGAGATTTTAGTCAGTGCAATGAAAGCTAAAGAGAAGAAAGACGTCTTAGATGGACTTGAAAGTGGAAGAATACGAATTGTCATTGGAACGCATGCCTTAATTCAACCCGCTGTGACATATAAGCAATTAGGGATAGCAATTATTGATGAGCAACACCGGTTTGGAGTAGATCAACGCCATGCTTTGATGGAGAAAGTTGAAGTAGAAGAAACTTTAAACATCTTACAAATGACAGCAACTCCAATTCCACGTTCATTAGCCCAAACAATCTATGGGGATATGACGGTATCAACTATTGATCAATTACCTAAAGGGAGAATACCAATTGAAACAAAAGTAATCGATGAAGATAATATCGATTTCCTTTATAATAAAATGGCGGAAGAATTAAAAGAAGGACATCAAATATACTATGTTCTTCCCATCATTGATCAATCTGAACATTTAGAACAAATTGAGAATGTAAATGCGATTAAAGAAAAATTATCCATACAGTTTCCAGAGTGGAATGTAGGAGCTTTACATGGTCAATTGAGTAAAGATGACCAACAGCAAGTGATGAATGCTTATGAACAAAATGAACTTCAAATTCTAGTAGCAACAACGATGGTAGAAGTCGGAGTCGATGTACCTAATGCGACAATTATAGTTATCCATTCAGCTGAACGCTTTGGCTTAGCTCAGTTGCATCAATTAAGAGGACGTGTCGGACGTAGTAACCTACAAAGTTATTGTTACTTAATCGGTAAGCCGACAACTGAACAAGGTAAAAAGCGACTTGAAATAATGGAACAAGAATCGGATGGCTTCATTATAAGTCAAGAAGATATGAAGATACGCGGGATGGGTGATATCTTAGGCTTAGCCCAAAGCGGGATTCCTCAATTTAAGTATGCCAATCTATTCGAAGATCAACATATCCACAAAGTAGCCAAGGATGAAGTTACATGGTATTTAAATCACCCTTTAGAGTTAGAAGATCAGGAAATTAATGCAATCATTAATTGGTTGACAAACCAGCAAATAAAAATTTAGTATAGATAGAAATAAAAAGATAGTGGAGGGATAAAATGATTACAATTGCAATCGATGCTATGGGTGGCGACAATGCACCAAAAGCCATTGTTGATGGCGCTAATTTAGCAATAAAAACATTCAACGATATCCAAATTAATTTATATGGTGATAGTGAAAGTATTGAACAATACTTAGTCAAAGATGACCGTATTAAAGTCATTCACACAACTGAGATTGTCACTGGAGAAGATGAACCCGTGAGAGCCATTCGTCGGAAAAAAGATTCATCTATGGTTGTTGCTGCACGTGATGTCAAAGAAGGTAAAGCAGATGCTTTATTATCTGCCGGTAATACAGGGGCTTTATTAACAGCTGGTTTACTAGTTGTTGGACGAATTAAGAATATTGACCGTCCTGGATTAATGCCAATTATTCCAACGGTTTCAAAAGAATCACCTCAAGTGATCTTAATGGATGCTGGAGCAAATGCTGAAGTGAAACCTGTTAATCTAGAACAATTTACAGTATTAGCTAACTTTTACGCTAAAAATGTATTAAATGTAGAAAATCCACGTATTGGTTTATTAAATAATGGAACAGAAGAAGGTAAAGGGAATTCAATTACTAAAGAGGCTTTCGATTTAATGAAGCAATTAGATGATATTAACTTTATTGGGAATGTTGAGGCAAAATCAATCTTAACCGGAGAAGTAGATATCGTCATTACGGATGGCTTTACAGGTAACGCAGTCTTAAAAACTCTGGAAGGAACAGTTAAAAGTATTGTTGGATTGTTACTTGATACGCTAAAAAATTCTGGATTAAAAACTAAAATTGGTGCAGGTTTAATTAAAGACTCATTAAAAGAAACATTTAACAATCTAGATGATACGAAGCAAGGTGGGGCAGTTTTACTTGGCGTAAAATCTCCAGTAATTAAAGCACACGGATCTTCCAACGACGAAGCAATATTTAATGCGATTCGTCAAGCAAGAACAGTTGTAAGCGCGGGCGTCGTTCAAGATGCTGTAAATTATTTTGAAAATTAGAAACAAATGAGTGTGTCAATACATCTGATGTATTGCTTTCTATATGAACTCTAAAGCATATGAAAATAGAAAAAATTATAATTAATTAGAAAAAATGATAGACAAATGAGATGATTATTTGTATCATGTTATATAATGTAAAATTGTTATAATGAACGGAGGAGTATCAATTGAGTGAAAATCAAAATACTTTAAATACTGTAAGAGAAATGATTGTAGATCGTTTCGGTGTTCAAGAAGATAAAGTAAATGCAGAAATGACATTTGAAGACCTTGGAGCTGATTCATTAGACGTTGTGGAACTTGTTATGGAATTAGAAGATCACTTCAATATTCAGTTCGATGACGAAAGAATAGAAGAATTATCTACAGTAGGTGACGCAGTAAGATACATCGATGAATTAAAATAGTTCTATCCTTAGCAATATATAAAAAAACAACGCTGCTTGTTTTTCAATAAGTAGTGTTTTTATTTTTTTATAAAGGACACCGGAGGGAAATTATGGAAAGTAACAAGATAATATTGGAAATGAAAGACGTAGAAATTGGATTCCGTGTTAAAGATGATTACTATAATGCTGTAGATGGTGTGTCATTAACATTATCTAAGAATGAAAAATTAGCAATCGTTGGAGAATCTGGTTCTGGTAAAAGTACACTCGCAACAGCGATTGTAGGTCTTCATGATCCAAAAAATTCAAAACAAACAGGCGAAATTAACTATAAAGGCAAAAATATTTTAAACATGTCTGAAAAAGAATATCTAAAAATTCGTGGTGATGAGATTGGAATGATTTTCCAAGATCCATTAGCTTCATTAAACCCGTTAATGACGATTGAAGCACAAATTGAAGAGCCATTATTTTATCATACTAAATTAAATAAAAAGGAACGTCATAATCGTGTCCTCGAATTATTAGATCAAGTGGGAATTGCCAATCCAAAACGTATGGCAAAACAATATCCACATGAACTTTCAGGTGGAATGAGACAACGTGTTATTATTGCCATTGCTTTAGCATGTAAACCAGGTATCATCATCGCTGATGAGCCAACAACAGCTTTAGACGTTACGATTCAAGCACAGATTCTTGATTTACTAAATGAAATTCAAGAAGAAACAGAGTCAGGAATTATCTTAATTACCCATGACTTAGGAGTAGTTGCTGAAACGGCTGACCGAGTAGCTGTAATGTACGCAGGTGAGTTTGTGGAAATCGCGACTGTGGAAGAGTTATTTAATAATCCTAAACATCCATACACAAGATCATTATTAAGATCAATTCCACAATCTAATGATTTAGTGGATGAAGAATCAGGAGAATTACATGTTATTCAAGGTGTAGTTCCGTCAATCACAAATCTACCAAGAACAGGGTGTCGTTTTGCTCACCGAATTCCTTGGATTAACGAAGAGGAACATGAGCATAATCCTGAATTACACGAAGTAGCAGAAGGTCATTGGGTACGTTGTACTTGTCATGAAAACTTCTACTTCCCTGAGGAGGTTGAATAATGTCTGGATTAATAGAGATAAAAGATTTAAAAGTACATTATCCAATACGTAGTGGCTTCCTTAACAGAGTCACAGATTATGTATATGCAGTTGATGGTGTAGACTTATCATTCGAAGAAGGTAAAACTTACGGTCTAGTTGGGGAATCTGGATCTGGTAAATCAACAATTGGTAAAGCTATTGTTGGATTAGAAAAGATTACATCTGGTGAGATTTACTATAACGGTAAAGATGTTTCAAAAGAAGCTCGTAAACGCCGCTCAGACTATCGTCAGAATGTTCAGATGATATTCCAAGACGCTATGTCAAGTTTTAATCCTAAAAAAAGAATCGTTGACGTTTTAGCTGAGCCTATTCGTAACTTTACGAATATGACACCAGATGAAGAACGTCGTCGTATGATCGAACTTTTAGATATTGTTGGTTTAACAGAAGATGCTTTAACTAAGTATCCGCATCAATTCTCTGGTGGACAAAGACAGCGTATCGGTGTAGCAAGAGCTGTGGCAATTAATCCTAAATTAATTATCGCAGATGAGCCTGTATCAGCACTAGATTTATCAGTTCAAGCTCAAGTTCTTAACTTCATGAAGAGAATTCAAGAAGAATATAACGTCAGTTATTTATTTATATCACATGATTTAGGTGTAGTAAAACACATGTGTGATGAAATTGCGATTATGTATCGTGGGCGTTTCACAGAGTATGGTAATAAAGAGGATATCTATGAAGATCCTCAACATATCTATACGCGTCGTTTACTTTCGGCTATTCCTCAAATCGATCCTAACAATCGTGATGAGCATAAGAAGAACCGTTTACGCGTTGAAAAGATATATCAAGAAAACCAATCAAAATACTTTAGTGAAAATGGTCGAGTATATGATTTAAAAGCAGTCTCTGATACTCATTCAGTTGCTTTAAAAGATGTATCTTCGACTTTAGAAGGGGGCGCTTAATACTATGTGGAAAACAATATTAAGACGTGTTGTTCTCATGATACCCCAAGTGTTTATCCTTAGTATTATTGTATTTGTTCTAGGTGCAATGATGCCTGGGGATGCACTGACTGGGTTAGTGGATCCAACTATTTCTGCTGATCAAATTGAAGCAATGCGTGAACAATTAGGTTTAAATAAATCATGGCCAGAAAGATATATTGATTGGATGGGTGGCGCATTACAAGGAGACTTCGGTCGTAGTTGGGCACACCGTATGCCAGTAGCTCAAATTATTAGCCAACGTATCGGACCAACATTATGGCTATCACTATTAACTGTAATTATAACTTATGCAATTGCCTTACCTTTAGGTTTATTATCTGGTCGCTTCCAAAATTCTTTCTTTGATCGTACCGTTAACGTTTATAACTTTGTAACATATTCAGTACCGACTTTCGTATTAGGTCTATTATTTATCTGGTTATTCGGTTATACATTAGGTTGGTTCCCAACTCGTGGTACAGTAGGTTCTGGTATTCAACCTGGGACTTTAGAATATATTGGATCTAGAATTTATCATATGATTCTTCCTGCCTTTACAATGGGTATTTTAAGTACAACGGGTATTATCCAGTACTTAAGAACCGGAGTTGTAGATGCTAAATCTCAAGATTACGTACGTACAGCTCGTTCAAAAGGTGTACCAATGAATAAGATTTATAGTCGTCATATCTTCAGAAACTCAATGTTACCAATTGCGCAAAGTATGGGTTATACTTTAACTGGATTAATTTCAGGATCAGTAATTACAGAGCAAATCTTTACTTACCAAGGTATGGGACAACTATTTATTACATCGATTACTGGACGTGACTTTACAGTTATGACGACACTTGTACTGTTATTCGGTATTATGACTTTATTGGGAACATTAATATCAGATATTATTATGATATTTGTTGACCCAAGAATCCGAATCAACTAGAAAGGAGGAATGTTTCATGGATAAAGAAGAAAAACAATATAACAAAGAAGATCAAATAATTAATGAAGAAGCTTTAGATCAATCGTTAGAGGTAGCTCAAGCTGAAGGCGAAGCATTACCTCCGATGGGATTCGAAGTCATTCGAAGAGAATTTGTCAAAGATAAAGCAGCCATTGTTGCATTATTTGTATTCATTACAATCATCTTAATCGCATTTATTGGTTCGATGGTTGTGGATCATGATGCAGCAACTAAAGTTGATTTATTTAGTCGATATGCTAAACCAGGTGATAACGGTTTTATTCTTGGAGCTGAAGAGGGTGGACGTGATGTTCTCTCACTCTTAATTATCGGTACACGTAATAGTATATTTATTGGTTTTGCCGTAACTATTATTACATCAATTATAAGTATTGCTTTAGGAATTATTGCTGGTTACTATGGTGGATTCGTAGAAGATATTATGATGCGTATTGTCGACTTCATTATTATTTTACCGCCACTAGTATTAATCATTGTAATTGTAACAATTGTTCGTCAATTCGATATGTGGTCACTGATTGCTATTCTATCAGCATTAGGTTGGGCTGGAGGCGTTCGACTGTTCCGTACATCTGCTTTAAGTGAGGCGTCTAAAGATTATATAAGTGCTTCTAAAACGATGGGAACACCGGATTGGAAGATTATGTATCTAGAGTTAATGCCGAACTTAAGTTCATTAATCATTACAAACTTAACGTTAAGTCTTTCAGGTAACATCGGTATTGAGACAGGTCTAACTTTCTTAGGCTTCGGTTTACCATCTGAAACACCAAGTTTAGGTACTTTAATCGCTGCGGCGAACAACCCTGATGTTATTCAAAACAAAATATGGGTATGGCTTCCCGCTGTTGGAGTAATCTTAGCTCTAATGTTAAGTATTAACTATATGGGACAAGCATTCCAACGTGTGGCTGATTCAAAACAACGTCTTGGCTAAACAGTTACAAATACTATTTTAGAACCGAGCGATGCGTCGCTCGGTTTTTTTATGAGTTTTTTTCTAATGTAATGTGTAAAATTTGATGAAACTTAACTTATATATTGAATCTTTTATATATAAAAATCCATTCATTTAATAGAAAAAATATGGAAAGTGTATAAGAATAATGGAGTCTATAATATAAAAGTTTCGTTTAATTACATGATAATTAAAATAATTAAAAACTAATAAGAATAAGCTGAAACTATAGATATTAATGCGATAATGATTTAAAATGTATAATACCGCTTGCATTAAAATTGTATAATTTTTTTTATTTATTCTAATGCTAGGGAAATCATTTTATAGGAGGATTTTAATGAAAAAATCGTTTAAAAAATATGTTTCGCTAACAACTTTAGCTATGACATTTGCTTCGACTTTAGTTGGGCCTACGACGCAGTTAGTCTCAGCTCAAGAAGAAGGAGAAGATGGGGTATTAGAGTTTGATACTTTAGTACAAAATGAAGGTGAACCTATCGAAGGTGGTACTTTAAATTACGCTTTAGTATCAGATAGTACATTTTCTGGAGTTCTTAACAACTTATTATACACTGGTCGACCAGATGGTGAAATTATTAATTTCTTTAATCCAGGACTTTATGGATATGATGAAAACTTCACTATTGATAATTCAGGATTTGCTGATATCGAAATGGATCCAGAGAACAGCCAAGTAACGATTACTATTCCAGAAGGACATACATGGCATGATGGTGAAGAAATTACAATTGATGATGTAATCTTCCCATACTACGTTATTGGTAATCCTGATTATACTGGAATTCGTTACGGATCAGATTTCCAAAACGTTGCTGGTATGGAAGAGTATCACAATGGAGATGCTGATGAAATTTCAGGTCTTGAGCGAGTGGATGATTACACGTTAACAGTAACGTATAATACATTTAATAACTCAATGCTTCAAGCTGGGGGTGGTGTTTCTAATTATATCGAACCAGAACATCTACTAGGTGAAGTACCAGTGGCTGAATTGGAAGATAGCGAATATGTTCGTAAAAACCCAGTTGGTTTCGGACCATTTAAAGTAGAATCGATTACACCAGGTGAAGCGGTAACTTTAACTGCATTTGACGAGTATTATGATGGACGTCCTAATATCGATGAAATGGTTATTGAAGTAGTAAATCCTTCTACAATCGTATCTGAATTAAAAGCTGGAAACTATGATATTGCTTCATTACCGGCTGACCAATATGAAACATATGCTGATGCAACGAACTTTACTCCTGTTGGATTCTTAGAGAACGCCATTACTTATATCGGGTTCAAACAAGGAACATGGGATGAAGAGAACGGCGAAGTTGTACCAGAACCAGAACGTGTCACATCAAATAAAGCATTACGTCAAGCAATGGCTTATGCGATTGATAATAACGCAATTGCAACTCAATTCTATTATGGATTACGCCAAAACGCTAATTCACATATTACACCAAACTTTACAGAGTATCATAATGCTGAACAAGAGGGATATACATTTGATCCTGAACGTTCTCAACAATTACTTGCTGATGCAGGCTTTGTAGATAACGATGGTGACGGCTTTGTTGAAGACCCTAATGGAGAACCATTTACATTAGGTTTCGCTTCAATGTCCGGTGGAGAAACGGCTGAGCCGATTGCTCAATATTACATCCAATCTTGGCAACAAGTCGGTATTAACGTTGAACTCGTTGATGGACAATTAATGGAATTTAATTCGTTCTACGAACGTATTGAAGCAGATGATCCAGCCATCGATGTATTTCAAGCTGCTTTCGGTGTTGGTGGAGATCCAAACCAAAGTGGTTTATATGGTCGTTCTGCACCATTTAACTACACACGTTGGGCAACAGAAGAAAATGATGAATTGTTAGCAGCCATTGAATCAGAAGAATCCTTTGACGAAGAATTCCGTCAACAAGCATTCTATGACTGGCAAGAATATATGATTGAAGAAGTTCCAACAATCCCAACATTATTCCGTTACACATTAACAGCTGTTAATAACCGTGTAAGTCAATGGGATACTCAAATTGGGTCGGACTTAAAATGGTCAGATATTTACTTACTATCTGAAGAACCAACTGCTGAATAAGCTAAAAATTTAATATCGTATTTGAAAGCACCCAGCTGGGTGCTTTTTTTATACGAATATAATAATGATAAAATAAGCTTTAACATTAATATATCATCATCAAGTTATTAGATTTAAAAAATATTCTTATTTTTAAAATCATATAAAGCGCTACCAAATAATTCAAAGAACAATATAATGTAATATTTGAAAATTATAAAACG
>NZ_JACAOA010000010.1 GCF_014049385.1 Ruoffia halotolerans
GTTTGTCTCAAGTTCATTCAACTCAAGCCAAATGACAATCCCGTTTGTCTCAAGTTCACTCAACTCAAGCCAAATGACAACTCCGTTTGTCTCAAGTTCATTCAACTCAAGCCAAACCACCCCGCCGTTTGTCTTAAGTCTGCATTTTCCCAACTCCCACAAGTAGTATCACAAGAAAATTTCTGTAAACTTTGCTAAGATTAGAATACAGATAATTATAAGCAAAGAGGAGTGAGTGATATGAATATTAATCCAGTAAAAGCCTTTTCTGACAACTATATTTGGGTCATAGATAATGGAACTGATGGAATTATTGTCGATCCTGGTGAGTCAGCGGGTGTTTTAGATTATTTTGACAAAGAAGCATTGGACTTAGCTGCGATCATCTTAACGCATAAACACGATGACCATATTGGTGGGGTTAAAGATGTCTTAGCAAAATACCCAGAGACACCTGTTTATGGACCCAAGGAAACTGCCTGTCTCAACCAAGTTACTGTCAAAGATGGCGATGAGTTTGAATTATTGAACAAAACCTTTAAAGTGTTTAAAAGCGGTGGTCATACTGAAGAGCACATCAGTTACTTAATGGGAGATGACTTATTCTGTGGGGACGCATTGTTCTCAGGCGGTTGCGGACGTGTATTCACCGGGGATTATCAAGCTCAGTATGATGCGCTTCAAACCTTTAAAGCTTTACCTAATGAGGTCAAAGTCTATGCAGCGCACGAATATACAGAAACGAATTTACGTTTTGCTCACGAGACAGATCCAACAGATCCATCATTTACAAAAGCTTTAGAAGAAGTACAAGCACAAAGAGCAAAAGATCAACCAACTTTACCTTCGACAATTGGAATAGAAAAAGACATTAACTTGTTCCTACAAGCTGAAAACTTAGAAACGTTTATTGAATTAAGAATAGCGCGAGATAATTTTTAAGCATAGTTAAAAGGAGAGAGAATCATGGAACTGATATTCATTCGCCACGCGAAAGCCGAAGAGCGCAGAGAAGGACTCGTTGACATCGACCGCCACCTGACTGATAAAGGGAAGGAAAAATACGCAAAACTACTTCCCGAACTCGAAGAAAAACTCGGGCCACTGAAAGAACGGAACTTTGTCAGCTGGTCAAGTCCGGCTAATCGAGCACAAGAAACTGCCGCACTCGCCGTCGACAAATTAAAGCTTGAGGAACCAAAGGTTCATGAATTTATCTATACTGGAGAGATAGAAAAGTTTTTAGAAGCATTAAAAACCGTTCAAGATGATGCGACGTTACTCGTCTTTGGACATGAACCGACTTTAAGTGAGTGGGTATATGAATTCACTGGTGAGTCCCGCCGGATGCGAAAAGGGTCAATGGTTAGTATGGAAGTGACACAAAGAGACCCACTCAAAGCTACATTTAATTGGCAAATTCGCACATAAGTATGTTGAGTAGGAAAGGAATGTCGACACTGAAACCACAATATTTACAATTACAACCTTCAGCCACCGATGAAAAACGGTGGGTAGCAGAAATTACGGGCGACGATCCGACCTTTATCCTAAGTCGAGAATTCCAACCCGAAATTGGGCCCGGCGTTTGGGCGATGTATGACGGATGGTACCAAATTCACGGACAAACACCTGGGATCACCCCTTTTCAAAAAGAATATGTCCGAGTCTTAGACGGGAAGATGACGCGGAGACTAGATTTCCGCTTTGTTAAAGAACATGTGCCGCAAATAAAAGCAGCGGAACCTGAACGGAAAGAACGTCTAAAGCACCAGATTATTTCTGTGTTCAATGAAATAAAAGCCGAAGTGCCTCATGAACTCGTTGATGAAGCAATCATGCAACAACAAGAAGACTTGGATATGGTCGAAACATCCCAAGAACTCCTAGGCGGGTTGAAAGTGCTATTAAAGCAAAAAGACCGAATCATCAAACGCTACAAAGAAGCCGTCGAGAACTTTCGTGAAGAATGGTAAGCAAATTTATTAGAGAATTGTCTAAATAGGCAGTTCTTTTTTTGTATAAAATGTGAGCTTATTGTCAACTTAATTTAAGTGTAAATTTATCGAAATATTTATTTAAAATAGTGTAATATCAAGCTTATTTAATATAGTTTCGCAAGGCAAATAAATTTAATTGCTTTAAATTAAATGTTATATTAAGAATATGAAAAAGTAAGGATGCTATTTTAAAAATCTTATAAACAAGAGGAGTTTACTATGAGTGAAATATATAAGAGGAAACTAGAGGAAGTGCTTGAGGAATTCGACACTTCTGTTGAAGAGGGTTTGAATGAGTCACAAGTCGAAGAAAATCGGGAAGAACACGGTGAGAATAAATTAGAAGAATCAGAAACAAAATCTAAATGGGAGATTTTTCTAGAGAATCTGAATAATATTATCGTTTACTTACTCGGTGTTGCGGCTGTTATTTCAGTCATAATGGGTGATTGGGTTGAAGCGATAGCAATTTTATTAGCTGTTTTTATATCTGTCTTTACAGGGTATTTTGTTGAGGTCGGAGCGCAAAAATCGGTTGAAGCCCTCCAATCAATGGTGGATACAAAAGCAAAAGTACGCCGTAACGGTGAAGAGATTGAAATTGATTCGACCGAACTTGTGCCCGGAGATATTCTAATCTTAGGGGAAGGGGATGCGATTGCGGCTGATGGGCGGTTAATTAGTGCCAATAACTTTGCGGTCATGGAAGCAGCCTTAACCGGAGAGTCTGAAGCGGTCGATAAAGATGCTGACGCAACCTTTGAAGAAGATGAAGCACTCGGTGACCAATTAAATATGGTCTTTTCTGGTACAGCAGTGACCCGCGGTAAAGCCGAAGCCGTTGTGACGGGGATCGGTATGAATACTGAAGTAGGTCAGATTTCTGAGATGTTAGATGAAGATAAAGACCGAGAAAGTCCCTTAGACAAAGAAATTGACAAATTAGGTAAAGCTTTAATTATCGTTGCCTTTGTTGCAGCAGGTTTAGTTTTATTAATTGGTATTCTTAACGGTCAAGATACGGCAGAGATGCTTCATGTGGCAGTTATTCTAGCAGTAGCGGCGATTCCAGAAGCTATGCCAGCAGTTGAAACGATTACCTTATCCAACGGGATGTCGACGATGGCTGACCACGAAGCGCTCGTCAAAAGCCTATCCGCGGTTGAAACGCTAGGGTCAACGTCGATTATTGCGAGTGACAAGACCGGAACCCTGACAGAAAACCAAATGATGGTTGAACATTTAATTATTAAAAATGATGAAAAATATGAAGTTACTGGGAACGGTTATGAACCTAAAGGTACTGTAAAATACAACGGTGAAGTTGTTGACGTAGAAGCTGAGAATATTCATGACACAGCCGCTTTAAATGACAATGATCAAGATTTACTGAAGCTGATTACTAATGGTTTTTTATCCAGTGATGCAAAATTAGTTAAGCAAGATGAGGCGGATGAGAATGAAGAAGCGGAAAATGACGGCGAGTATACTATTGAAGGAGACCCAACGGATGGGGCTTTAACTGTCTTAGGACACAAAATTGGTATGTCACCAGAATTTTTAAAAGAGACTGAATTTGAGCAACTAGCTGAAATTCCTTTCGATTCTGAGAAGAAATATATGGCTACTTTCCATAAACTGCCCGATAATATCTACCGTTTTATTATGAAGGGTGCTTTAGATGTAGTAGCTGAATACACAGACATTGATGATGAAGAAAGAGAATTTTGGTCAGAGAAGAACGAGCTTTTAACTGAAGAAGGGAACCGTGTCATCGGCCTAGCAAGCTATACGGTTGAAGACGAGAATGAAGCCAATGAGATTACAGAAGACATCGAAGGTTGGTTTGATAATAATCGTAAGATATTAACGATTGATGGCTTGTTCGGAATTATGGATCCACCAAGAGAAGACGTTGCCGAATCAATCAAACAGACCCAAGAAGCCGGGATTACCGTGAAAATGATTACCGGTGACCACCCTCGAACAGCGTCAGTAATTGCCAAAGAAATCGGAATTAATAATTGGGAAAATACAATGACCGGTAAAGAAATTGACAAAATGCATGATTCATCGGACTTTATTAACCGAATTAGAGAAACAGCTGTCTTTGCCCGCGTCTCACCTGAGAACAAATTACAAATCGTTAGAGCTTTTCAAGATGAAGGTGAAGTCGTTGCGATGACTGGAGACGGTGTAAATGATGCGCCAGCCTTGAACGGTGCTGATATCGGTGTCGCGATGGGAATTCGCGGAACGGAAGTCGCAAAAGAAGCGTCTGATATGATTTTAACGGATGACCGTTATTCAACCATTGTCGATGCCGTGCGTGAAGGTCGAATCATATTTGAAAACATTAAAAAATATGTATCTTTCCTATTCGCCTGTAATATGGTTGAAATTGTGTCAATTTTATTCACAATTATCTTCCTATTACCGATGCCAATTCAACCTTTACACATTTTATTCCTTAACTTACTCATTGATATTGGACCGGCCATTGCCTTAGCTTACGAAGAAGCTGAAGACAATGTGATGGATCATCCGCCACGTGATCCTGAAAAAGGGTTGGTCAACCGTCAATTCTTAAGTCGAATTATTATAAGTGGAATATTTATTGGTTTAGGAGCCTTCGGGGTATTCTTCCTATTCCATAATTTCACAGACGTATCCTTAGAATATGCTCAAACGGCGACTTTTACATATATGGCAATCGCTCAGTTAATGCATATCTTTAACGTTCGTAAATTCAAATCCTTCGGCTTGGACCGCACGCTATTCCATAATAAATTTTTAGTGGGTGCCATGGCTTTAGGTGTCGCTTTACAATTGGTTGCAGTTTATTTACCATTTATGAATAATGTCTTAGGTACAGAACCACTGACATTGAAGACTTGGGGAATTATTCTAGGCTTTGCGGCTGTGGCTACATTTATCGTTCATTGGTTGAAAATGTTAACCAATAAAATAGGTGCAGAAGAATAACAAAATAAGAGAGCTCACAAAATGACGTGGGCTCTCTTTTTGTTTAATAAACATCTAACATTAAAAGCACAGGTGGCATTGCAGCAAAAGCCAAATTGACAACAAAATGCGCGAAAACGAGGGTAAATAATCTTTGATGGTAGTGGAAAATCAAAGCACTACCAAGTCCTCAAAAGAAAAATGCACCAATATAAACTAAAGCCCCTTGCCAACTCGCCGCCAGCATAAAATGTTGTAAGCCGAAACCAATCGACGGAATGCCAATACCTGCCCAAGGCTTACCAAAACCTTGAGTAAACTCAGGTTACGCATAACCTCGGTACATGATTTCTTTAATCGGCGCATTAATAAATGGAAAGAGCAAAGCGACAATCGCGCCAACCCATCGTAACCAAACAGGTGTAGTTAACAGATTATTAACTCAGTCACCTGTAAAAATAACTTGGAACTGATTAAGATAATCAGTTCTAAATATTAAAAAGGCGACCCCATTTGATGCGGCAGCAAATGGGATAAAGAGTACAAAAATCCAAAGCAGCCCCCAAAGGAGATCCTTACCTAAACGGTCCCTTTGAAAATCAATCACATCCCGAATCGAACGTCCTTGTGAATGTAGGAGTCGGTTCATTAAATACAGAGAAAAGAGATTGGCTATCATAAAATATATGACGGCGATATTGGGTGAAAAAGGGAATGGAATGTTTAGCAACAAACACATTAGGCCCATGATCAATTCCAAAGCGGGAATCCAATAAACGAGACAAGCCCAGGCTAGCTTTTTTCATTATGAACCTTTCCTTATGAAAGCGCCGTTATATTTTAATCTTATCATAAACGGAGGAATTTATATAAATGTAATAGATATAAGTTGACTTGTACGAGTTACATATGTAAACTAAACTTAAAACAACGACTACAATTGTAGTCGTAATCATAAACTTAGTTTGAAAGGAGACATTTTATTGACAGAAGCAATACCAACGTTAAAAATTACTGATGCAGAATGGGAAATTATGCGAGTCGTCTGGGCTCAAGGCAAGGCAACAAGTCGCGAAATTACCCAAGTATTAGAAGATAAAATGAACTGGAAAACTAGCACAATTAAAACTTTAATCAGCCGTTTAGTAGAAAAAGGTGCTTTGGATACCGAACAAGAGGGACGTAAATACATTTACTCAGCTAAACTGACAGAAGAAGCCAGTTTAGACGATTCTATTTCAGATATGTTAGCTCGTATTTGTAATAAGAAAGCCGGGGAAGTAATCGGAGATATGTTAACCAACGCGCCTTTAAGTCAAAGTGATATTGAAGAATTAATGAGCATTTTAAAAGAGAAAAAGAAAACGGCATTGGACGTTGTGGCATGCGACTGTGTGTCTGGCCAATGTGAGTGTCAAGTAAATTTAGGAGGGGAATTGAATGAGTAAGGATAAACAACACCATCACGACCATCACAATCATCATGACCACGGAGGGCATGACCATCATGACCATCACGACCATCATGAGCACATGGATAACGGTGACCACGGACATCATCACCACCATGGGGATTTTAAACAAATTTTCTTAAGATCTTTACCGATTGGGTTAATAATTATGTGGTTTTCTCCACTGATGGGCTTGGACATACCGTTTCCATTTCAATACACTTTTCCATATTCGGATATTTTAGCTACCGTGCTGTCTACATTCCTTATTTTCTATGGAGGGAAGCCGTTCTTTCAAGGTGCAGTTGGTGAGTTTAAAGAGAAATCACCAGGGATGATGGCGCTTGTGTCTTTAGGGCTTGGCGTGTCGTATTTATATAGTGTCTATGCGGTAATTATGCGCTATGTTACTGGTGAGTACCTGATGGATTTCTACTTCGAATTCGCATCGCTAATCCTTATTATGTTGCTTGGACACTGGATTGAGATGGTTGCTTTAGGTAATGCTGGAGATGCTCAAGCCTCTTTAGCAAAATTACTTCCGAAAGAAGCACAAGTTGTCTTACAAGATGATTCGATTGAACAGCGTCCGGTAACAGAATTAAAGGTTGGCGACACTGTCCGAGTTCAAGCAGGCGAAAACATTCCAGCTGATGGAGAAATCATTCGCGGAACGTCTCGAGTGAATGAAGCGCTACTGACGGGTGAATCCAAACCGATTGACAAATCCGTAGGTGACACAGCTATCGGAGGATCAACTAATGGACAAGGGACGTTATTTATTAAAGTCAGCCAAACTGGAGATTCATCATTCCTCTCTCAAGTTCAAAGTTTAGTCACAGAAGCTCAAGGTAATCCGTCTCGAGCAGAGAACAGAGCACATCAAGTTGCGAGTTGGTTATTTTATATTGCGCTCGGTGTGGCATTAGTGACATTCGTCGCTTGGTGGGCAATTGCTGATTTACAAACATCGATTTCTTATACGGTAACCACGCTAGTTATTGCTTGTCCGCATGCTCTAGGATTAGCGATTCCACTTGTGATTTCGCGAAGTACTAGTTTAGGTGCTAATCGCGGACTACTTGTGAAAGACCGTGAAGTTTATGAATTAACAACAAAATCAGACACGATGATCCTCGATAAAACAGGAACGCTGACTACTGGTGAATTTAAAGTATTAGCGATTGATTCATTATCAAGTGACTATAACGAAGACGAGCTATTAGCTATCATGGCTGGAATTGAAGGCGGGTCAAGTCACCCCATTGCTCAATCAATTATCGAATATGCCTCTGAGGAAAATGTAAACCCCGTTGACTTCACATCAACAGAAGTCGTTTCTGGTGAAGGAGTTGTGGGAACTTATCAAGATACAGAGTATAAATTAGTGAGTCAAAAAGTGTATGGAAAGTCGATTGATATTGAAATTTTACCTGGTGCAACGATTAGTATTTTAACTAAAGATGGCGAAGCATTGGGCGCAGTGTCTCTAGGTGACGAGCTTAAAGAAACTAGTAAAGAACTGATGACAATTCTCAAAGACAAAGGCATTACGCCAATTATGGCAACAGGTGATAATGAAAATGCCGCCAAAGGTGTCGCAGGAACTTTAGGTATTGATTACCGTGCAAACCAGTCACCGCAAGACAAATATGATTTAATTAAAAGTCTACAGTCTGAAGGTAAAACGGTTATTATGGTTGGAGATGGTGTTAATGATGCGCCGTCACTCGCATTGGCTGATGTCGGAGTCGCCATTGGAGCCGGAACGCAAGTGGCAATTGATTCCGCAGACGTTGTCTTAACCCAATCTGAACCCGGCGACATTGAATCCTTTATCGAACTGTCTTTCAAGACAAACAGCAAGATGAACCAAAACTTACTTTGGGGAGCAGGCTACAATTTCATTGCAATCCCATTGGCTGCGGGTCTATTGGCACCTATCGGAATCACTATTTCGCCCGCGCTCGGTGCAATTTTAATGACACTTTCAACAATTATTGTCGCAATGAACGCACTCACTTTAAATTTAGATGATTAATTTTTAAAATAAAAAATGAAAATCGCCCTTTTTTACGTATATATATAGGGGTGATAAAATGCAGAAAAATACCGAACTCATGCAACTCCAAACGTCGGTTATACGCCAAATAAATTTAGCTGAAGAACAAAAACGTCGATATTGGTCCTTGAAGCAAGGCTATATCGGGGAATCAGAAGTTGCTCAATGGTTAGAAAAATACGCCGACGATAGTTGGCATGTCCTTTCAGACTACTGGTTCAACTACAAAAGCACGATGCAAGCCGATTTTCTATTAATCAAAGAAAATCACTGGTTAGTTATTGAAGTGAAGAATTTTGATGGCACATTTGAATATAGAAATCACGAATGCTACATTAACGCGCATTTAATGGAAAATAATTTTATGAATGCCATGGCGACCAAAGTACGGCGCCTAACACGAATTGCCAATGAAGTCTCCGAAAATATTAAAGTTACCGGTGCGATGATTTTCATCAATGAACATTGCCAAGTTAAACTCGATTATGAATTTGACTATGAAATTATACAGCGCAACCAATTTAGAAACTTCTTGAAAAAGCAGACCGAATTTCTGGCCCAACCTCTGTTACCAGCATATTTGAATAGAATACAAAAAGTCTTGAACCGCTATTCGATTGAAAATCCGTTCCAGCCTACAGGCTTGCCGATAGAAGACTTTGCGACTATCCATAAAGGCGTTACTTGTCCAGCGTGTCACCGATTTGATGTAGAAATCACTTTAAGAAAAGTGACATGCCGGCACTGTCATTTTAAAGAAGCAAAATCAGAAACGATACTCAGATCCGCACGGCAATTGCGCTATTTATTTTTTGACAACAGTGAAATAGTCACAACAGAAAATGTGTACCAGTTTATGGGCGCAAGCGCAGCGTCAAGATCCTTAATCCGAGACATACTTGGGAAAAACTTTAAGAAAGTGGGGAAAACAAATAAAACTTACTATGAAATAGAGATTTAAAGGGGAAATGTTTAGGAAAGTGAGTTGATTCGCCAGCTCAAATCTCCGAGCTAGCGAATCAAGCACAACTGCGCCAGCTCAGATCCGTGAGCTAGCGAATCAAGTGCAACTGCGCCAGCTCAAATTTGCGAGCTAGCGAATCATGTGCAACTGCGCCAGCTCAGAATCGTGAGCTAGTGAATCAAGTGCAACTACGCCAGCTCAGAATCGTGAGCTAGCGAATCAAACGTAACTTCGCCAGCTCAAATTTGCGAGCTAGCGAATCAAGCACAACTACGCCAGGTCAAATCTCCGAGCTAGCGAATCAAGCACAACTACGCCAGCTCAGATCCGTGAGCTAGCGAATCAAACGTAACTTCGCCAGCTCAAATTTGCGAGCTAGCGAATCAAGCACAACTACGCCAGGTCAAATCTCCGAGCTAGCGAATCAAGTGCAACTACGCCAGCTCAAATCCCTGAGCTGGCGAATACACCCAAAACCCAGTTCAAAACAGAAAAAAGTCCGCAGCACATTCGATGCGGACTTTTTATATTAGAAACTGCTATTAGGTTCAGCCAGAAACTTTGCTTCTTCCGGAGTTGTCTCACGGCCTAGAACATCATTTCGATGAGGATAGCGACCGAAACGGTCAATGATATCTTTATGTAAGTTTTCATAATGTAGTGCATTCTCATCACCAATTTCAGTAAAGATGCGTAAAGCTGTCTCGTGAATTTCAGTAGATTCAGAATGCATAAAAGGCATCATTGCGAAGCATTTTTCCTGAACAGAGAATTCTTCATCAAACTCAGGTAGTTGATATAATTCCTGAGCTAAGACGAGTGCCATCGTATCTTGGGCGAAACTCTTCTCGTCGCCTCGGCATAAGTTACGCGAGAATTGGTCGAGAACAATGATTTCTGCGAGGCGGCCGTAAGGATTGTCACGCCACCCCCATAATAAGCCAGCACATGCAGCTTCCCAAATTTTTCCAAAACGCTGTCTAATTTCGAAATCGAAGTCATCATTTTTCTCAAATAATAAGTCCGCATTTTCAGGAGCAAACCAAAAGTCTAATACATCTTGATAACGAGCTAGTTTCACAAATAATTCCCTCCGCTTTTATTAATATACATTTTATAGTAAAAATATTTTCTTAAATACAATTGAACATTAAATATAATAAGATTATAATAAGGCTCAAGGGGTGATATCAATGCAATTATACATGAAACAAAAAATGTTATCATTTAAACAGGATTTTAATATTGTCGATAGTAATCAAAAGCCGGTTTATAAAGTGGATGGAGAATTTCTTTCACTTGGTAGAAAATTGCACATCATTAACATGGAGACCAATGAAGAGGTCGCTTTAGTTAAACAGAAATTATTATCACTCATGCCACAAGTGGACGTCTTTGTCCGAGGTCAAGAAGTTGCAAGTATTCGCAAACGCATCACGTTATTTAAACCACAATTTGACATTGTAAAAATTGGCTGGACGATAAAAGGTGATTACTTTGCGCACGATTATATTATTTATGATCGAGAAGGAGATTTAATTGCTCAAATAAAGAAAAAATACTTTGCTATGAGCGATACATTTGAATTTAATATCGATGCTGAAGAAGTTGACCCAGTTATGGTGATTGCGGTTGTGTTAGCTATCGATACTGTAATGGATAGTAAAGATTAAGTAGATTGAGGTAAAAGATGACTTTTAAAGGTATTATCAGAGAAATAATCAGTACGCTTATCTGGGTTGCAGTGATATTTCTAGGAATTAAAGTATTTTATGCGTATGTTATGGAACCGTTCATCGTGGACGGAAGATCCATGGAATACACATTACATGACGGCGAGAAAATGTTTATGATGAAATTAAATGATATTGAGCGTTTTGATGTGGTTGTATTCCCAGCACCTGGTGGATCAATTTCTACAGACGAGCCGCAAAGTTTATATATTAAACGCGTGATTGGCGTACCTGGGGACACGATTGCTTATCAAGATGACCAATTAATATTAAATGGCGTGCAAATGGATGAACCATATTTAGACGACATGCGCGCAGATGTCTTAGGAAACTTTACGAGTGATTTTCAATTAGAAGAGATTACTGGAACTGCAACCGTACCGGAAGGGCGAGTCTTCGTTATGGGAGACAACCGTCGCAATTCACTTGACGGACGTTCATTTGGTTTTATCTACGCCGAAGATATTATCGGAGAGGCAGATTATATTTACTGGCCACTTTCAAGTATGCGAGCGCTTGATCAATATGAAATGAATGAAAATCAAGACACAATTGTCCAAAGTGATTGAACTTTGCTCAACAAATAGCTATAATATAAGCATTGTTAGAATAGTAAACGAATTGACGGTAATAAGAGAAAGTCACCTAGGCTGAAAGTGACGTGCCCACTCATTCGTTGAACCTACTAAACAGTTTATGGACTCGCCTCCTTATCGGCTCTAAGCTGGTTGGCAACATGCCGACAACTGAGGTGGTACCGCGGAGATCAACTGTTCTTCGTCCTTATTTGGACGGGAACAGTTTTTTTATACAAAATTATAACAGGAGGTTACTATGGTAACGAGAAAAGAAGATTTTTCAAAATGGTATATCCAAACAATTCAAAAAGCTGACTTAATGGACTATTCACCCGTACGTGGTTGTATGATTTTCAAACCCAACGGTTTCGAAATTTGGGAGCATATCCAAGAAGCTTTAAACTACCGTTTCAAACAAGAAGGTATCCGTAATGCATACTTCCCAATGTTAATCCCCGAGAGCTTCTTCAATAAGGAAAAAGATCATATTGAAGGATTCTCACCAGAACTACCGTGGGTTACTGAAGCTGCGGGTGAGCCATTAGAAGAGCGCTTAGCGCTACGTCCAACATCAGAAACTATGTTTGGTGATGCGTATTCTAAATGGATTAACTCATACCGTGATTTACCAATGGAAATGAACCAATGGGCAAACGTATTCCGCTGGGAAAAACGTACAATGCCATTCCTACGTACGTCAGAATTCTTATGGCAAGAAGGGCATACGGCTCACGCAACTGCTGAAGAAGCTAAAACACGTACACAACGTATGTTAGATATTTATGCAGAAGTGATTGAAGGCGTATTAGCTATTCCAGTATTTAAAGGTGAAAAAACACCTTCAGAACGCTTTGCTGGTGCAGAACGAACTTACTCTGTTGAAGCAATGATGCAAGATACAAAAGCTGTTCAAGCAGGAACAAGTCACTACATGGGAACTAAATTCGCTGAAGCTTTTGATATCAAATACTTAAACAGCGACAACGAACACGTTCACGCTTTCACGACATCATGGGGCGTATCAACACGTTTAATCGGAGCAATGATCATGTCTCACGGTGACGACCAAGGACTAGTTATGCCACCAAGAGTTGCACCGCAACAAGTCGTATTCATTCCTGTTGGACCATGGCAAAAGAATCCAGCGATCATGGACAAAATCTATGAACTGAATGAAGAATTAGCAAGCAAGCAAATCCGTACAGTCATTGACGGAAGCGATAACCGTCCAGGTTACAAATTCAATGAATGGGAATTACGCGGTGCGCCACTTCGTGTAGAAATTGGACCACGTGACTTAGAAAACAATAAAGTCATCGTTAAAGCGCGTGACTTAGATGAAAAAGTAGATGTTGAATTCGCAAACTTTGCTGAATACATAGAAAATGCCCTAGATGAAATGCAAAATCGCCTATTAGAATCAGCACGCGAACGCAATTCACAACACATCTATACGGACATCAATACATTAGAAGAACTTGAAAACCATATTGAAGCGAAAAAAGCTGCAAACGAAAACCCAGGTTGGATCTTAGCAGGATGGGACGGAACGGAAGAATCAGAAGCGAAGATTAAAGAACGCACTGGTTTCACAACACGTAACATTCCAGTAGAAGGAACAGTTGACAAAAAAGCTGAATGTATCGTCACAGGTAAACCAGCGAAAGAAACTGTCTGGTTAGCAAGAGCATACTAATTTAAATAAAATTAAACCGAGACTGTGTAAAAACAGCCTCGGTTTTTTTGTTGAAATCTCGTGACCTCATAAACAAGAAAAAACCGTCCTCGAAAGGACGGTTTAATTATTGACTTACTTATTTAATAACGCTTCAGTTTCGATTTTTACTTTCTTTAAATAACGAATTGTATCTTCTTCAAAAGGATGTCTTATCCCACACCCAGGTGTAAGAATTAAGTGCTTTCCACCAGACTCTGTAATTGAACGGTAAATTTGATGACGAAGAGGGTTTCGATTATTCTGTGTAATATCCATACGTGCAATGCCGCCCATGACACATTTGTTAGTATAATCAATACCTTCTTTTAACTCCGGTAAACTTTCCCACACATGCCAGTTAAACACTTGAACGGGATAATCTTTAACCAGGCCGAACATAATATCATCACCATGTGCATGAATTGCGTTAAACCAACCGTCACGAGCACCTTCCAACACTTGTAAGTCATAAGGCACACCATATTCAGCGTATATTTCTTCACTCACTTTGTCATAAGAGCTCATTTGCGATGCGAAGTAAACACCGGCTGCACCTAACTCAATGGCTTTATGTGCCAACGCAGCTGTTGATTTAGCAATTTTATCCAGTGCTTGGTGAATGGAACCATGTTCATCTTGTTTAAGGTGGTTAATCAGTTGCCCTTTAGCTAATTTATCTGCTGTTGTTAAGGGACTAAAAACCGTCACAATCACCGGTGCTTCACCGTCCACTAATTTCAGTAAGTGTTCAAGGTGGTCAAGTTCTCTTTGTAGGGCTGACGCGGTTTCTAACTCTAACAATGGTAAGTTTGACCAGTCTTCATAGGCATTAATCGGTGTTTTAACCACTTTAGCCACCCCACCTTTAGCCACTTCAGAAAAGTCAATCTCCGTATTATAATCCTCAACCGCGTACATACCATTATTCATCGTTTTAATAAAATCTAAATCATACTGTTTAAAAAGATCATATGTCGCTTGAGCGACTTCTTTGGGTGAGCGATCAATCTCTGGTAAATGTGTCCAGAAGGAAAAGGGGATTGAACTCTGCTTTTCACCACTCATCGCTAACTTTATACGGTCAAATTTATTCAACATTACACTCCTTGTCTACGTGTTTCACCAAATTGTAATTTCAATTCAACACGGTTAAATATCATTTGTAAAACGCCACAGATTAACCAGTAAACTAAAGCTGCCGCAATATAAGATTCTAAATAACGATAACTTAATGCCGCTGCATAACGAGCTTGAGCCAGAATATCTACCACACCAACAGTAAAGGCAAGCGACAGACCTTTAATATTTTTCAAAAAGGCATTGAGAAACAAAGGAATCGCCACACTTAATACTTGTGGAATAATAATGCGACGTAAGTTCTGACGACGTGTCATCCCGATTGATTGACCAGCCTCAATTTGACGGGGATCAATGGACTGAAATGCCCCTCGGATATTCTCCGATTCAATCGCAGCTTCAAGTAATGAGAAGGTCGTAATAACAATAATTAAACTCGGAAAATCATGTGGTTGCACTGTGACCCCAAAGATTGCCAGTAAGGAACTACTTGCTTGAGGTAAACTGTACATCATCACGAATAAATGAACGATTAACGGCACCCCGCGCATATAAGAGACAAATAGACGAACGAGTGGTGTAATAACCGGTACAGGCTTCATCTTTAATTGAGCGAAGACAGCCCCTAATAAAATACCAATCACTAACACCACAGCAGCAATTCCAAAAGTCCGCGGTACAGCCCGCATGACAACCCAAATAGTATCAATCATAACTTGTATATCAAAATTCAATGTGCTCGACCTCCTTATCTTTGATAGTAGCGACTATAACGCTTCTCGAGGAAATTCAATCCGAATACGAGAAGTGAAGACAGCGCCCAATAAATTAACGCTATCGCAATATACACTTCAAGTTGATAAACTCCGTAAGTGTTTGCGATAATAATATCTGCTTGTCCCATTATATCGACTAAACCGATTAAGAACAGTAACGACGTATCTTTTAACAAATCAATTAACGCATTTCCTAAACTTGGTAATGCAATCGGTAATACTTGTGGGAAAATGATGCGACGATGTTTTTGCCAACTTGTCATCCCAACACTAATCGCCGCTTCGTGTTGTTCTCTAGATACGGCCATGTAACTTGGACGTAAAATCTCAGAAACGAAGGCGCCGTTATAAAGAACAAGTGCCACGATTGAGAAAGTAACCCGACTAATTGAATTAATATTTAAACCAAAGCCTGAAAGTAGCACAGGTAAACCGTAGTAAACGATAAAAATATGTATAATTCCCGGAGTACTACGCATAAACGAGGCATAAACAGCAAACAATTGGCTGATAACCGGAATTTGTTTAATCCGAACCGCTGCAACAACTATTGCTAATAAGAAACCAAAGACTGCTGCAATGACCATGATATAAATAGTTAAAGGGAGTGTTTTAATTAATGTGGGTAAGATGTCAATAATAAAACTAAAATCCATCTCATTCCCTCCTTTTTTAATGTAGAGTTTTTACTAGTGTACCATTATTTATAAAAAGCCTCATGAAAACTGATTAAATTACCAAAACAAAAGGTGTTGCGTGTACGACTAACGTACAAACAACACCGTGGCAAGTCCAATAAACTATTATTCAGTTAATTCATAATCAAACATGTTCTCTCCATACCACTTCTCAGATAGCTCAGCTAAAGTACCATCTTCTTTTAATTGCGCTATGGCTTCATCTAATTTTTCTTTCATAGCTTCTTGATCTTGCGCTAATACAAAGTATGTAGGATTTACTTGAACAGGCTCATCGGCAGTTGAAACATTTAATTCTAAATCAGTAATCATATCATCAGCCCCTAAGTTAGAAGGCATAACTACCGCATCTGATACACCATCGTGTAAGGCTTGGAAACGTTGTGCGAAGTTACCCGCTTCCCCTAATTGAATATCAATTTGATTGTCAGGGTTCTCTTCATTATATGAAGTCAACAGATTAAAGATACCACCATTTGGAGTTACCGGATGAACTGTTACACCAACTAAATCATCTAGAGTTTGAATTGAATCATCATCGGCACGTTTGTAAATTTCAATGGTACTGACACCCGTATGTTCTTCAGGGAATAAATAAAGTTCCTCACGCTCTTCGTTTTTGTATAAACCGCCACCGATAAGTGCATATTTACCAGTATCTAAACCAACTTGAGTGGCTTCAGCACTCACGCTTTCAATGGTTAAGTTGTAACCATCGATCACTTCATTGATGGCATTGATTACATCAACTTCATAACCATCTAATTCACCATCATTGTTAGTAAAACTCAATGGGTTCGAAGCATTTTCAACAGCCACAGTTACTTCAATTGTCTCGCCTTCAGCAGCAGGTTCATTTTGAGCTGAAGATTCTTCAGTTACGCCATTCCCGCTACCACATGCAACGAGGATGAACGCACTCAGTGCAAGTACTAATGTTTTAAAATATTTCATTATTATTCTCCTTTTATTCACTTTCAGTTTTGAAAGGATTTTCTAAATCTTGTAAGAAACGTTGTGTACGTTCTTCTTTTGGATGATTAAAAATTTGTTCTGGCGAACCTTGTTCGACGATATGTCCATTTTCCATAAATACGACATGATTTGAAACATATTTAGCAAAATTCATTTCGTGAGTAGCAATCACCATGGTCATCCCAGTTTTAGCAACTTCCTGAAGTACTCTTAATACTTCCGCAGAACGCTCAGGGTCTAATGAAGAAGTTGGCTCATCGAGTAACATCACTTGAGGTTCCAAAGCCATTGCGCGTGCAATTCCAATCCGTTGTTGTTGACCTCCAGATAATTGCATAGGGTAGTTATCGAATTTATCACCTAAGCCGACCGCTTCAATTTGTGCTTTTGCTATCGCTTCAGCTTCTTTTTTAGATTTATTTTGAACAGTGACTAGACCTTCCATTACATTTTCTAAAATCGTTTTGTTCCGGAATAAGTTATAACTTTGAAACACCATCGCTGTTTTTCTTCTTAATTGGATAATATCTTTTTCACTTGCTGTTTGACAATCAACAGTCAGTCCATCAATGGTTACTTTCCCTTGATCAGCTTGTTCTAAGAAATTAATCGAGCGAAGTAGGGTTGTTTTTCCTGTCCCACTTGGCCCTATTAAAGCCACGACATCACCTTGGTTGACTGTTAAATCGATTCCTTTTAAGACCTTATTGTCTCCGAATGTCTTTTCAATACCTTCAACTACTAACATTGCCTACCTCCTAACTCGGGCATAACCCAAGCATATCAATGTTCAATTATATGTTATTTGAAGGGAATTGTATACTGAATAGACCTAAATACTGGTATTGGGTAGAGGCGAATGGTCTGTTTTTGGCATTCGACACAAAAGGTAGCAAATGCTTTACTTTTATGTGAAAGCGTTGTACAATAGTGTTGAATCTGTGATATTATTGTTTCTAATGAAACCTTTGATTAATCAGAATCTTAAGTTTTGTTTTACTATATGTTTTAAAGAATTTAGGAGAATCAGATGAAGCGTATTGGTGTACTAACAAGTGGGGGCGATGCTCCAGGAATGAATGCAGCCATTAACGGGATCGTTGATGAAGCGCGCAAACATAACATCGAAGTTCGTGGTTATCTAGAGGGGTATGCTGGTTTAATCGCGAATGATTATATTGAATTGACACCTGAAGTTGTAAAACCACATCATCATGTGGGCGGAACTTTCTTAGGTACGTCAAGGTCGGAAGAATTCAAAAAAGCCGAGGTTCAAGCTGGAGTTGCTAAGCAATTAAAGCAAGATAATGTAGATGGACTAGTTGTCATTGGTGGAGATGGGTCATATCATGGTGCTTATAGTTTATCGAAACTAGGTATACAAACCATTGGGATTCCTGGAACGATTGATAATGATATTCCACTTACAGAATTAACTTTAGGCTTTAAAACTGCCATTCGAAATGTTGTTGAAACGGTTGATATTATCATGCAATCTGCGTCAAGCCATAAACATCTCTATGGTATTGAAGTGATGGGACGTAGAGCAGGGGACCTAGCGAGATGGACCGGTCGTGCGCTAGACGCAGATGGTATCATTGCTGAACCAGGAGATTTTGATGTGAATCTAGTAAAAGAAACCATCGAAAAATCCCAAGCTATGAATAAGCGATATCAGTTATTCATCATTGCAGAAGGTGTCATGTCAGCTCAAGAGTTTAAAGAAGTTGTCGAACGTGAGACAGGATATCCAATTCATCCATTATTACTTGGTCATATCCAACGAGGTGGAAATCCAGTTGCCGAGGATCGGATTTTAGGTTTAGATTTTGGAGAACACGCAGTTGCTTTGTTAAGAGAAGGAAAGACGGAGCGTTGCACAGCGGTTATAGATAATAAAGTAACAGATGTAAGTTTTGAAGAAACATTCGCATTAATAGAAAAATAAAAATAATTCTTTGGAGGAATATAATGTTTAACGAAAAAGATTTAGTAGCGGTAAATACATTACGTGCTTTAAGTGTGGAACAAGTTGAGAAGGCAAATTCTGGTCACCCTGGTTTACCAATGGGTGCGGCTCCAATGGCCTATGCTTTATGGGCAGGTCATTTAAATGTGAACCCAGAGTTATCTGATTGGCCAAACCGAGACCGTTTCGTGTTATCTGCAGGTCATGGTTCAGCTTTACTTTACAGTTTATTACATATGAGTGGTTTTGATGTAACGATTGATGACTTAAAAGACTTCCGTCAATTAAACGGTCGCACACCAGGGCATCCTGAATACCGTCATACAGATGGCGTTGAAGCAACAACCGGTCCTTTAGGACAAGGAATTGCACAAGCTGTAGGGATGGCAATGGCAGAGCAACATACTGCAGCTGTCTACAATACAGATGAGCATCAAGTTATTGATCACTACACTTATACATTAGTTGGTGACGGGGACTTAATGGAAGGAATTAGTTACGAAGCGATTTCTTACGCTGGTCGTCAACAATTAGATAAATTAATCGTATTATACGATTCAAACGATATCTCATTAGATGGTGACTTAGACAAAGCCTTCAATGAAGATATTAAAGGACGTTTTGAATCAGCGAACTGGAACTACTTACGTGTGGAAGATGGAAATAACTTAGACGATATCTCAAACGCGATTCAAAAAGCAAAAGAAAACAAAGGAAAACCAACTTTAATCGAGATTAAAACAATCATTGGTTACGGTTCACCACAACAAGGAACAGCAAATACACATGGTAACCCATTAGGTGCTGACAACTGGACAGCAACACGTGAAGTTTATGGATGGACTCATGAAGCGTTTGATGTGCCAACAGAAGCACAAGAATTATTCGATGAAAAAGTAAAAAATCGTGGTAAAGAAGCTTATAATGCATGGTTAGAAGTATTCAATGCCTATAAAGAAGCTAATCCAGAGAAAGCTAAAGCCTTTGAACAAGGATTCAACGGACATCTTGCAGAAGACTATGCCGCTAACTTAGAATATAAAGGTACAGACGCTAACGCTGAAGCAAGTCGTGCTTCGAGTGGTGCTGCTATTCAAGGTCTTGCTGAGAAAGTACCTTTCCTATGGGGTGGATCAGCTGACTTATCAGGATCTAACAAAACGATGATCGATTCAGACGCGGATTTCATGCCAGAAAACCGTGCAGGAAGAAACATTTGGTTCGGTGTGCGTGAATTCGCGATGGCAGCCATGATGAACGGGATTGCTTTACACGGTGGAACTAAAGTATACGCTGGAACGTTCTTCGTATTCACGGACTACTTAAAGGCAGCAGTACGACTATCAGCACTATCTAACTTACCAGTAACTTATGTCATGACACACGACTCTGTAGCAGTAGGGGAAGATGGTCCAACTCATGAGCCAATCGAACACTTAGCAGCGTTCCGTGCAATGCCTAACCTAAACTTAATTCGACCAGCCGATGTGAATGAGACATATGCTGCATGGAAAGTAGCAGTTGAATCAGAAGACCGTCCAACAATGTTAGTTCTATCACGTCAAAACTTACCAGTTCTTGAAGGATCTAAGGAATTAGCTGAAGAAGGCGTTCGTAAAGGTGGTTATGTCATCTCACCAAGTGAAGGTGAAACACCCGAAGGTATCTTAATCGCTACTGGTTCTGAAGTTAGCTTAGCTGTAGAAGCACAAGCAAAATTAAAAGAACAAGGTGTTGATGTATCTGTTGTATCATTACCAGCTCAAAACTTATTCGATGAGCAATCAGCAGAATACAAAGAAAGTGTTCTACCTAAAGCCGTACGTAACCGTATGTCCATCGAAATGGGCTCAACATTTGGTTGGGAACGTTACATTGGTTTAGACGGGGTAGCTCTAGGTATTGACCGTTTTGGTGCATCAGGTCCAGGCAACGAAGTAATTGAATACTTTGGCTTTACTGCGGATAATGTGGCAGCTAAGTATACTGAAGCGTTTAAATAATTGATAAAATTAGTTAGAAAAACAGTTAATTTATATTCATCCATCAAAGTAGATAGTATTAAAGCTTACTACTTTGATGGGTTTTATTATGTGAGGGGAAAATATGGAGAAAATCGGTGAAAATGAAATTGTGAAAATTGCGACGATGTACTATGAAGAAGGAATGACTCAATCAGAAATCGCCCGCAAAAGAGGGGTATCCAGATCCTTAATCTCCAAAATTATCGTCGAAGCAAAAAGAGATGGTATTGTAGAAATCGTCATCAATAGTAGCAGTGTTTACACTGCTAAATTAGAACGTGAATTAGAGGAAAAATATCAATTAAAAAATGCCATCGTCATTGATACTTTTAACTTAAATAAGGATGAGATAAAAAAAATTGCCAGCCAACAAGCAGGCCTATACTTGAAGAAAATAGCACCTCAATATAAGAAGATTGGGTTATCTTGGGGGAATTCCTTACGCGGATTAGTGGATTCATTTCCTTATACTAATCATCAAGAAGCAACAATTCTTCCTTTAATCGGGGGGTTAAGTGATGATTACTTTGATATCCAATCGAACCAATTGAGCTATGATCTAGCACGAAAGATGCGTGCAAAAGCTAAATATCTCTACTCACCGGCCTTGGTCTCGAACCCTTTGATCCGAGAAGAATTAAGTAATAATAATGCCATTCAAAGTATTCTCGAGGCAGGAAAAGAAGTTGACCTTGCGTTGATTGGTATCTCAAGTCTCGATCAAGAGAGTAATATGAGACGACTTGGCTTTTTAAGTGAAGAAGATGTCGTTGATCTAAGAAGGCATAATGCAGTTGGAGTTATTAACTCACGTTTCTATGATAGTGAGGGGAATGAAACAGCGAATGATATTAACAAGAAAGTTATTGGGCTAAACTTGGAAGATATGAAGAAGATTCCTGATGTGATGACGGTTGTGTATGGTGATCAGAAGGTCGATGCGATACGGGTGGCGCTTGAAAGTGGCCTGTTAAATATTATCGTGACGACAGATACGATTGCGGAAGGGGTGTTGGGGGCTAATTGAGTATATATTATAATATTTAATCATAACGTTAGGTACGTAGCTTGAGGAAAAGCACCTTTATTACTTCATTTATAACCAAGAAACTAAGATCATGTCTTGATGTATAGTCTATGATTTTTATTAAAGATAAAGTAAAATATATTAAAAGACGGATAAACATTGTCTTGATAATGTCTATCCGTCTTTTTGTGTACTTTTAAAATAAGTATTTTAGTGAGTTTTTAACTGAAATTCCTGATTCTGTATTTCCACTATATCTGAAACACCTATTTCTTTGAAAAAACTTATAATATTATCTTCACTTACATTCTCTGGAAATCTAAAAGTAAAGAAGGCCCCACTTCTGTATCCTCGTTTACGTCTCGATTCACTACCTTTTGAGTAAAAAGACAAGAAAATATTTTTGTTGTTTAAAGAAAACATCTCAATCTTTTCATATTTACTATTGGAACCATCTAAAATACCAAAGCGAGCGACACCATCTTTTGTTAATCCTTCTGGGAGGAGTCCGTAAGTAATAATCAGAATCGACACGGAGAATAAAATCGTTAAGAACTTAAACTCATTGGTCCAAAACATTACTATAACGCCAATGGAGATTAGCAGACTTAAAATTGCTTTGATTTTACTGAATTGTGTTTTTATAATAATATTTCTAGAATTCATTACTTGAAGAATAATAAAAATAACAATTAGTAGTGGTCCTAAGAAATTGTCTAACATCAATCTGAATATGAAATTATTAGATTGAAAGACCTTATGGAAAATAATAACGTACCATATCGCCTGATTGGTAAAGAGCATTATGCTTTACTAGACGGAGAACAAGTCTTAGGAAAAGCGTTGCAATTGATGAAATAAGTAAAATTAAAAGGAGTTAGCTAATAGTGAGATAACCCCCAGAAGTTAGGCTTAATAATCTACCTTCTGGGGGCTCTTACTCTTACTCCTTCTAATAAACTAACCTATAAGTCGTTGTGCTTTCAAAAGGGGTGTCTTTTCTTAGTATATCATTACCAAAGCCTGCATGATTAATGGCATCGGGTATAGTTTGGGTCTCGAGTGTGATGGCAGCGTATGGTTGTAATTCTTCGCCCCAGATTTTCATAGGAGGCTCAACAACGTTATGGGTGTACACAACCACAGCATCACGATCTGTAGATACTTCAATGTGGCGTTGAAGTTCAGGTACTGACAGTACAATCGGTGTTTTCGAAGCGCCATGATTTATCACAAAAGGATGATCAAAGCCATTTTTTAATTTAACTTGGTCATCTACCATATTGAATAAGTCTCCAATTAGCTTCCCTTCACGAACATCAAAGGCTGTTCCCTCTACTGAGCTTAATTCCCCAACAGGGGTGCCATCCACTTTAACAGGCACGTAAGTATCGGCATCAATCTTGAGTTTATGGTTCAAGATTGTCTGAGCGTGAGAACCATTCAAGTTAAAGTACACGTGGTTCGTTGGGTTGAATAAGGTATCTTTGTCTGAAGTTGCCTTAAAGGTCACTGACCAACTATTATCGACAGAATATGTATGAATTACTTGTGCCTTTAAGTTTCCTGGGAAGCCATTTTCACCATCTTGATCTAAGAGGCTAAAGATAATTTGAATAGACTCTTCTTTATCATTGATCTCATAGTCCCAACGCTTTAAGTCAAAGCCGTTAGGTCCACCATGAAGGTGATTCTCACTTTCGTTTAACGGTAGTTGATAGTCGGTGCCATCAATAGAGAATGAGCCAGCACTGATTCTTCCAGCGATGCGACCAATTGAAGCACCGTAATAGTAGCCTTCACCTAATTGAGCATCTTGTGAGTTATCAAAACCCAAGATTAAGTTGTCTGAACCAAGTAGCCATTGATTAATTCGAGCACCCAAATTAGTGAATGAGATAGTAACATCCTTATTATTAATTTGGATCAAGTCATAGTCGATACCATTGAGTGTGCCATATGGAATAATTGAATATTTCATCGTATTAAATCTCCTCTTTCTATCTTATAATTAAATATCTTTGACAATTTTACACGGTGTTCCAAATGCGAGGACATTCTCTGGAATATCCTTCGTAACGATACTTCCTGCGCCAATAACACTGTTCTCTCCGATAGTTACTCCTGGAAAGATTGTTACATTAGCCCCAATCCAAACATTTTTGCCAACCATGACCGGTCGATTGAACTGAGCATGGCTAAGGCGTTCTTTAGGATCGATAGGATGTGAAGCGGTAATGATGGTGACATTTGGTCCAATCATCGTGTTATCACCAATCTCTACGTGAGTGTCGTCGACAAGGGTCAAGCTAAAGTTAATATAGACACCATCACCAATATAAGTATTCTTGCCCCAATTCGCATGAAGCGGTGGCTCAATGTAAGAATTTTCTCCTATACTTCCTAATAACTTCGATAATATTAAAGATTTTTCTTGAGTTTTACTTGGTAAGGTATGGTTGAACTGGAATAATAAGTCACGGTATTTGGCTTGTTCTTGTAATGTTTCTTGATTTTCGGTATATACTTCTCCCGAGTGCATCTTTTCGTAAATTTCATTTGTATTCATAAAAGAGTCCTTTCTGTTTTAGATATTGATCCAAGTTACCTAAAATGTATCATTATTTAGATTGTATTTTTAAGTCTAAGTTCTTATTATACTTTGTTTCAAATTAAAAATACTGTTATATAAGCATTTCGAACTATTATTTGTGAAAACAAAAAATAAAAACACTTAAAAATTAATGATGATAATATGGATAGATGTGTTATAATTTTAATTGAAAACGTTTAACTTAACAAGAGGGGATAATTCTTTTTAGTAATTTATTCTAAAGAGGGTGTCGCAAGGTAAGTATATACATGGAGGTAGTTTATGAATAAAGAAATGATTAACAAGCTTGAAGGACGCTTTGAGGAAGTGTTTAATGTTCAATCAACAGCTCAATATTTTTCGCCGGGGCGTGTTAATTTAATAGGAGAACACGTCGATTATAATGGTGGGCATGTATTGCCATGTGCGATTACACAAGGAACCATTGGATTAGTTAAACTGCGTGATGATAAAACAGTCAATTGTCTATCAGAAAACTTTGAGGACTTGGGTGTTATATCTTTTAATCTAGATGAAGAAATCGTCTTCGAAAAAGTTGATAATTGGGTAAATTATGTCAAAGGTGTAATTAAATATCTCAAAGAAGCAGGACATTCAATAGATCAAGGTTTTGACTTATTAATTTTTGGTGATATTCCTAATGGAGCGGGACTTTCTTCATCTGCATCATTAGAGTTATTAATCGGTGTGCTACTGGAAGGTGAATTCAACTTAGACCTAGAGCGCATTGATCTCATTAAGACGGGTCAAAAAGTTGAAAATGAGTTCATCGGATTGAACACTGGAATTATGGATCAGTTTGCAATTGGAATGGGGCAAGCAGATAACGCTATTTACTTAGATGTCAACACGTTGGAGTATACTTTAGTGCCTGCTGATTTTGGGGATAATGTAATTTTAATTATGAATACAAACAAACGTCGTGAACTTGCTGAATCCAAATACAATCAACGTCGTTCTGAATGTGAAGCAGCTTTAAAAGAGTTACAGACGAAGTTAGACATTCACACCTTAGGCGATTTATCAAACGAGGAATTTGATGCGAATCAAGCGCTAATTTCGCAAGAAAACTTATTAAAACGAGCACGTCATGCAGTCTATGAAAATACAAGAACGCAACAAGCGGTTGAACTATTAAGAGCGAATCAACTCGAAGAGTTTGGGGATTTATTGAATCAATCTCATATTAGCTTGCGAGATGATTATGATGTAACCGGCAAAGAATTAGATGCCTTAGTGCAAGCAGCCTGGAATCAAACAGGGGTACTCGGAGCGCGCATGACAGGCGCTGGTATGGGAGGTTGTGCAATTGCTTTAATCAACAAAGACAAAGTCAATGATGCTATCGAGAAAATTGGCCAACAATACAAGGATCTGATTGGCTATGAAGCGAGTTTTTATGTAGCTGAAGTTGGCGATGGTGCCAAAAAATTACAAGTATAGCTATTTGGAGGAGGAATATTGTGAGTTTAACTATTCAAAAAACAATTCACCAGTTTGTTGATCTGGCAATTCAAACCAAAGCACTCAATGAATTAGATCGAAATTATACTGTTAATCGCTTATTGGCCATTTTAAAGTTAAAAGAAGCTGGCGAGTTTGTAGCTTCTGACGAAACAACGTCGTTACTTGATTATATGGACTTAATGATTCAATATGCCAAAGACACACATATTATTGATGACACACAAGCTGATACAGAGATGTTTGAAGCATCTATTATGGACTTAATTACGCCTTTACCATCAGAAGTTAATCGTATATTTTGGGAGGAATATCGAGAAAGTCCCTCAGCTGCGACCGATTATTTTTATGATTTATCTCAACGGAATGATTACATTAAGACTAGAAATATTGCGAAGAATATTATTTTTACAGGGCAAAGCGACTATGGTGACTTAGAAGTAACGATTAATCTATCGAAGCCCGAAAAAGACCCTAAAGAAATTGCGAAAGCCGCAAAACAAGTCAGTGTCAATTATCCTAAGTGTGTTCTATGTATCGAGAATGAAGGTTATGAAGGTCATGCTAATCACGCAGCCCGTCAAAATCATCGTATTATTCGCATTAAATTAGACCAAGAAACCTTTGGTTTTCAATATTCACCTTATGTTTACTACAATGAGCATTCAATTTTTTTGAATGAGACGCACAAGCCGATGGTTGTTGATCGTAGATGTTTTAGAAATATATTAGATATCGTTGAAATCTTACCGCATTATTTTGTAGGGTCAAATGCTGATCTTCCGCGTGTTGGAGGCTCCATCTTAGCCCATGATCATTATCAAGGTGGACGTCATGTGTTTCCAATGGAAAAAGCAGCTAGTTATAAGCAGGTTCAATTAGAGCGATTCAATCGCATTGAGGCGGAATTAGTTCATTGGCCAATGTCTGTGATTCGGTTAAAAAGTCAAGATATCGAAGAATTAGTTGAGGCATCAACCTTTATCTTGGATCAATGGATTGATTATTCAGATGAAACCTTAGATATTATTGCCTACACAGGTGAAGAGCGACATAATACAATCACCCCCATTGCACGGTTTAAAGATGGAAAGTATGAAATGGATCTTGTATTGCGAAATAATCGTGTGAGTGAGGAGTTTCCTGACGGTATCTTCCATCCACATAAAGATGTTCATCATATTAAAAAGGAAAATATCGGTCTGATCGAAGTTATGGGACTAGCCGTATTACCACCACGATTAGTGGATGAATTAGAGACTGTTAAAAAGTATTTATTAAAACAAATATCCTTAGATGAAGTCACACCTATTCACCGAGCGTGGGCAGAAGAGATTGCGAATAGAACGAATACGATTACTGAAGCGAATATTCAAGCAGTGATTGAAAAGAATGTGACCTTGAAATTCCAACGCGTATTAGAAGATGCGGGTGTATTCAAACAGACAGACGAAGGTCGTTTAGGATTCTTGCGTTTTATCAAAGTATTAAATAAAAGTAGAGGTGGAAATGCATGAATGTATTGGTGATTGGCGGAGCGGGCTATATTGGTTCGCATGCTGTGAATAAGCTTATTAAAAAAGGGTATGCAGTGAGTGTATTAGATAATCTTGTTACTGGGCACCTTGATGCCGTTGATGAAAAGGCTACATTTTATCAAGGTGATATACGAGACAAAGCGAAGTTGAATGAAATAATTCAGGAAGAAAAAATAGAAGCTATTTTTCACTTTGCGGCGAGTTCGCTGGTTGGTGAATCGGTTGAAAAACCACTTAAATACTTCAATAATAATGTGGTTGGAATGGAAGTATTACTAGAAGCGATGATGGAAAATGACGTCAAGAAAATCATCTTCTCTTCAACTGCTGCTGTGTACGGTGAAGTTGAAACGGATTTGATTACAGAAAATGAACTCAAAAACCCAACCAGCCCTTATGGTGAAAGTAAATTAATGATGGAGCGGATGATTCAGTGGTGTGATACAGCATATGGTATTAAGTTTGTTTCATTGCGTTATTTTAATGTTGCCGGTGCTTTAAGTACCGGTGAAATTGGTGAAGACCATGACCCTGAGACACATTTAATCCCAATTGTACTACAAGCAGCTTTAGGTCAACGCGAGGCAATTACTATCTTTGGTGATGATTATGCAACACCGGATGGAACCTGTATTCGTGACTACGTCCACGTCGAGGATTTAATTGATGCTCATATTCTCGCACTAGAGTACTTAAATAATCACACAACGAGTCAAATATTTAACTTAGGTAGTAGTACGGGTTACTCTGTGAAAGAAATTGTTGAAGCAGCACGTAAAGTGACAGGTAAAGAGATTCCCGCTATGATAGGAGAACGTCGAGCTGGAGATCCAGCTAAATTAGTTGCAGCGAGCGATAAAGCACGAGAAGTCCTTGGTTGGCAACCGACGTATGAGAGAATTGAAGATATTATCCAAACTGCTTGGAAATGGCATGAAGCGAACCCGGATGGGTATAAGAAATAATAATCATTGCAACTTATTAGGATAAGTTGCAATTTTTTAATTATGGAATGCAAAAGTAAGCGCTTTTGTATTGATTTTAGCTATTCAATATTTGCATAACATTTTGAAGAAACACACCTGGACAGACCATGCTTATAATATGGGAAAAGTGCTAATACTCAAAATAAAAACGATTACCTCAGCAAATCCATATAGTTAACATTAGGATTTTAAGAAGATTTTATTGTAAAATTGACTTATCATTTTAATTTCTAGTCAGTTTAATTAGGTATAAAGGAGATTTAATATGGCGATTTATAAAAAAGAAAATTTGTTTTATATTCACTCTAAAGATATGTCAATTATCTTAGAACAAAGAGGGGATTATTTATTTCAAAAGTACATTGGCAGACGAATTGATAAGTATAATTATTCAAATGCTATCATCGAAAGAGACCATTCATTCTCAGCAAATCCGACTCAAGACAATCGAGATTTTTCAATGGATACTACTAGACAAGTGGTCGGTGTAACTGGATTAGGAGATACGAGACAACCATCAATTCGTATTCAACATAGTAATAATGAGCTACTGCATTTCAAATATGTAGGGTATTCGATTGAAAAAGGAATAGTAGAATCTGAGAAGTTACCTAACCCGTACTCCCGACAGGATGATGAAGAGACATTAATCATTAACTTAATAGATAAAGTGGCTAATATTCGTTTGAATGTATATTATACCGTATATACGGGTACGAATACGATCACAACTTTTACTGAGGTTATTAACTTAGGCAATGAAAGCATTACAATCCATGAACAAATGAGTGTCATGCTGGATTTACCTAAACAAGAATACAAAGTAAAAAGTTTCCAAGGTGCATATGCTCGTGAAAAAACAGTTCGTGAGATAATCCTTGATCAAGGTATCTTCCAAGTTAGCTCCAATAGAGGTGCATCAGGTCATAGTCATACACCTTCTATTATAATGAGTGATATTGATACAAGTGAGGACTATGGTAATGCGTTATCTATTCAATTAATGTATAGCGGTAATTTCAAAATTATAGTACAACAAAGTCAATTGGGTGAAGTTAGATTATTAGCTGGATTGAACTCTGAAAACTTTATGTGGGAACTTGAAGAAGGTAAAACATTTAATTCACCTGTAGCAGTAATAAATTTCTCAGACCAAGGTTTTACAGGGTTAACTCACGAAAGTCAGTTGTTTGTAAAAAATCATATCATACCTAAAAAATATTCGAATAAAATTCGTCCAATATTAGTTAATAATTGGGAAGCGACTTATTTTGACTTTACAAAGAATAAATTAATCGAATTAGCTAAAAAGGCAAAAGAAACCGGTATAGAACTGTTTGTATTAGATGATGGTTGGTTCGGTAACAGGAGTGATGATCGAAGGGCATTGGGAGATTGGGTTGTGAATGAATCAAAATTAGGCGGGTCTTTGGAAGAGTTGATCACTGAAATCAAATCTATGGGCTTGCAGTTTGGAATTTGGGTAGAACCAGAAATGATATCAGAAGAAAGTGATCTATATAGAGCTCACCCTGAGTGGGTTATCCAAGCACCGGATCGCCCACACACGTATTCAAGAAGTCAGTTAGTGTTGGACTTATCTAAGGATGAGGTTGCTGAATATATTAAGAAAATGCTAGATAGCTTACTAGCCAATCATGATATTGATTATATTAAATGGGATATGAATAGGAATATAACCAATCTAGGTAATGGGTCAACTTATAGTGAGACCATGAGACAATCTCATCAATATATAGTGAATCTGTATGAGATTGTGGACTATGTTACGAAGAAATATCCGAATGTATTATTTGAAAGCTGTTCGGGTGGGGGTGGAAGAAATGATCTAGGAATGATGCGTTACTTCCCGCAAGTTTGGGCAAGTGATAATACGGATGCTATCGATCGGCTTGCTATTCAATATGGATCAAGTTATCTATATCCTACGATATCGATGGGAGCGCACGTATCCGTTGCTCCTAACCATCAAGTCAATCGTGTGACACCGTTAGAGACAAGGGGCGATGTTGCGATGATGGGTAATTTAGGGTACGAATTAGACCTAACGCAACTATCAATTGAAGAAATTGACATTGTTAAAGAACAAGTAGAGCGCTATAAAACAATTCGCGAGACTATACAGTTAGGTAAACAATATCGTTTAATAAATCCTGATAATCATTCAAATGAGACAGCAGTCGAGTTTGTCTCTGATCATCAAGTAGTTGTGACATATGTACGTATACTGTCAATGATTGAGCAAATGGAAACAACAGTTAAGCTAAAGGGACTTGACCCAGATAAGTTTTATAAACTAGAAAATGATGGTGAAGTTTATTCTGGATCAGAATTAATGTATGCAGGTTTAACAATGTACTTACCTGCAGGTGATTTTCTAAGTAAACAGTTAATTCTAAATATTGTGGAATAATATATCAAAGAAACAGAAGCTAAATGTAGCTTCTGTTTCTTTATTAAAATATGATTAAATAAAATTTTCAACGTTGTTGATATGCTTAAATTCTGTCGGACTGACGCCATAAGTCGTTTTAAATGCTTTAGAGAAATGAAGTTGATCATAATATCCAACTTCTCTAGCAATAATATTAATTGGTTTGTTAGTGTGAAGAAGGAAATCAACAGCTTTGTTCATTCTTTTTTGAATTAAAAATTCTTGAGGAGATATATGATACTTCTCTTTAAATAATTTGTATAAATAGCTTCGGCTAATTCCAATATAAGCCGCGACTTCATTAATTGATATTTGCTTATGGTAATTATTTGAAATGTACTCATATGCCACTTCTTCATAGCCTTGGTCCATCAATACCGAATGTTTCTTGGAAGGAAATTCCGAACTAAGTGCGTACAAAAGTCGATAAATATTTGCTTGATACCAAAACAGATTCATATCATCATCGGTCGTTTCAAGTGTATATTCGCAAATATCTTGAATGGTCTTAATGATTTCGCTATTTTTTTCGTAATGGACGATGTGTTCTTTCTCTAAAGATGTATATTTAATAAACTTATCAAAGGCCTCGCCACTGAATCCAACCCAATAATTTCGCCAAGGCTTATTATGATCTGCATAATATGTTACGTGTTGCCCTTGCCTTAAAATGAAGCCCTCATTGCTAGTAAGAGTATATGTATTATTGTCTACATTAAAAGTACCTATTCCTTCTTCGATATAATGAATGACATAATTTTGATAGACTCTATAAGAATAGTTTTCCGCGGGTTTAAATTGCTGGATACCGCACTCGTCTATTCTTATATCATAATCATCGATTTTGAAATGTTTCCACAGTTCACGCATAGTGTCCCACCTTAGTTGACATATTTCCATATTTTATAAACATTATATCATATATTTACGATTCAGATGAGATATAATGAAAGTAAGTTAAGCGTTTTCAATATATTAATTTGAAAGGGAGATAAGAAATGAGTAAAGGACGTAAATTGACGAAGTTTTTCTTAGTTTTCAGTATGGTGTTTGGGGTTTTTGCTAGTTTGGGTAATCGAACTGCTAGTGCTCAAACAGAGATTACAGCATGGGCGTGGGATCCAAAGTTTAATATTAGGGCACTTGAGGTAGCACAAGACATTTATACACAAGAAAATTCAGATATTTCTATTAATATTGTAGAAAGTGCACAAGATGATATCATACAACGACTAAATACATCTTTAAGTTCAGGCGTTACAGATGGTTTGCCAAATATTGTTTTAATTGAAGATTATCGTGCGCAAAGTTTCCTGAAAGCTTATCCAGATTCATTCTTGCCATTAACAGATTATATTAATGCAGAAGATTTTGCTCCATATAAGATTCAAGCAACCTCAAGTGGTGACGAAGTTTATGGCGTTCCATTTGATACAGGTGTAACTGGCTTATATATTCGTACCGATCTATTAGAAGAAGCGGGTTATACAATTGAAGATGTTACAGATATTACATGGTCAGAGCTACATGTAATCGGGAAAGCGATTCTTGAAGCAACAGATACAAAGTTACTTTCGATGGACTTGAATGATTTGGGATTGTTCCGTGCAATGATGAACGGAAGTGGGTCATGGTATACAACTGAGGATGGCTTGACACCAAATATTAGTGACAATATTGCTTTAAAAGAAGCGTTCACTACATTTAAAGCCATGTTTGATGATGGTCTAATTAATGTTCATAGCGATTGGGCTCAAATGTTACAAGCCTTTAATGGAGGTTTAGTCGCAACAGTTCCCCAAGGTAATTGGATTACACCATCAATTACTGCTCAAGAAGACCAATCAGGATTATGGGGAGTTGCACCATGGCCTAGACAAGATGTTGAAGGCGCAGTGAATGCCTCTAACTTAGGTGGATCATCGTTTTATGTTATTAATACAGATGGCGCAGAAGAAGCTGCAAAGTTCTTAGCAGCAACTGTTGGTTCTAGTGAAGAGTTTTACAGTCAAATTATGTCGGAGTTTGGTGCAGTAGGAACATACCTTCCTGTTCTAGAAACGGATACTTATGATATGGAAGTAGATTACTTTGGCGGTCAACAAATATACAAGGACTTTGCTGAATGGTCAGAAGAAATTCCAGCAATAAACTACGGTGAACATACATATGCTATTGAAGATATTATGGTATCAGCATTACAAGAATATCTAGCAGGTGCTGATATTGATCAAGTTTTTGAAAATGCTCAGCAACAAGCGGAAAACCAGTTAAATTAGACTCTATAGATTGAATAAATAACAGAATAAGGCGATGCTGGGATATTTAAATAACAGTGTCGCTTTGTTTTATACAAGTTAGGAGTATTTACATGAGTAATAGTAGAAGAAATAAATTGATGGGTTGGGCATTTATTATTGTGCCAACGTTATTAATTGTTCTATTTTATTTTTATCCAATGTTTCGATCTTTTCTTTTATCATTAAATAGTGGTGCAGGAATCAACTTGGAGTTTGTCGGCTTAAGCAATTATAAGCGATTAATGAACGATCCCGTATTCAAAAAAGCATTCACAAATACAATTATTTTCCTTATCTTTCAAGTACCTATAATGATTGTATTGGCAATGTTTTTCTCAGTAGTATTGAATCAAAAAAGACTAAAAATGAGAGGAATATTTAGAACTCTTGTTTTCTTACCCTCTGTCACTTCCTTAGTAGCTTATTCATTGGTATTTAAATATTTGTTCGCGAATAATGGTGTGATTAACCAATTTTTAATGTCCATCAATTTGATTGATAATCCAATTATATGGTTATCACATCCAATTTGGGCAAAGGTTGTTATTATTATTGCTATTACTTGGAGATGGACTGGATATAATATGATATTCTTTCTATCCGCATTACAAAATATCGATCCTCAAGTATACGAAGCTGCTGATATTGATGGTGCAAATCCAATTCAAAAGTTTTTCAAAATTACAGTACCATTATTAAAGCCAGTAATCCTGTTTACTTCAATTACTTCTACAATCGGAACATTACAATTATTCGATGAGCCGATGAATATTACTCAAGGTGGACCAGGAGATGCAACGATCACTGTATCTCAATACATTTATAATTTAAGCTTTAAGTATACGCCTGACTTTGGGTATGCATCTGCTGTATCCTTTGTTATTGCAGTTGTTATAATAGTATTATCTTTAGTCCAATTGAAAGTAGGTAATCGAGATGACTAAAAAAGTATTAACATATGTTTTCTTAATTATAATGTCCATTGTTTTTGCCTTTCCTTTTTATTTCTTAATTGTAAGTGCAACAAATATTAGTATGGATGTTACAAGTGGACGTTTATTACCCGGTGCAGCATTAGTGGAAAACTGGCAAAAATTAATTGACCAAACGGATTTAATAAGAGCTTTTACTAACTCAACTATTATTGCCTTCTTCCAAACGATACTTTCTTTATTAATCGGCTCAATGGCAGGCTATGGATTTGAAATATATAGAAGTAAAGCTACAGACTTTGTGTTTAATATTTTATTAGCGTCTATGATGATACCATTTGCAGCATTAATTATTCCTTTATTTCAATTATTTGGTTTATTCTCGCGGGTTACGCCATTAATTGGTATCAATTCGTATGCTTCAGTTTATTTACCATATATATCAACAGCGTTCCTAATCTTCTTTTTCAGACAAAACACCAAAATGTTTTCAAAAGAACTATTGGAAGCAGGTCGTATTGATGGCTTAACAGAATTTGGATTATTCTTTAGAATTTTTATGCCAACGATGAAAAATACATTTGCAGCAGCTGCAATCATTACTTTTATGAATAGTTGGAATAACTATATTTGGCCACTAGTTACATTACAGACACCTAACAAACAAACGGTACCATTGCTCCTATCAAACTTAGGATCAAGTTACTCACCAGACTACGGGGTAATGATGATGGCGATATTAGTATCCATGATTCCAACAATAGTTATCTTCTTCGTTCTACAGAAGTACTTTGTGGCAGGAATGCTGGGTTCAGTTAAATAATTTATAGTAATATAAAAGGAGATCAATATGGTGAATATTAACTTAAAAAATGTATACAAAAAATATGATAATGCAGATAAGTATTCGGTAACGGATTTTAATATTGATATTAAAGATAAAGAATTTATTGTTTTCGTGGGACCTTCTGGCTGTGGTAAGTCTACTACTTTACGTATGATTGCTGGTTTAGAGGATATTACTGAAGGGGACTTATTGATAGGTGACAAGAAGATGAATGATGTCCCTTCAAAGGATAGAGGTATCGCTATGGTGTTCCAAAACTATGCATTATATCCTCATATGACAGTGTATGACAATATGGCTTTTGCATTAAAATTAAAAAAATACGATAAAAAAGATATTGATCAACGTGTCAATAATGCGGCAGAAATTCTAGGTCTGACTGATTATTTAAATCGAAAACCCGCAGCCTTATCTGGTGGGCAACGACAAAGGGTTGCATTAGGAAGAGCAATCGTTAGAGATGCAGAAGTCTTTCTAATGGATGAGCCTTTATCAAATTTAGACGCGAAATTACGAGTGCAGATGAGAACAGAAATAGCAAAATTACATAAAAGACTGAAGACAACAACGATATATGTTACTCATGACCAAACAGAAGCAATGACAATGGCTGATAGAATTGTCATTATGAAAGATGGATTCGTACAGCAAATTGGCTCACCGATGGACGTTTATAATAAGCCAGATAATATGTTTGTTGCTAGCTTTATTGGATCGCCTGCTATGAACTTCTTCAAAGTTAATTATAAAGGTGGAGTGATTCATCTTAATAACGAAGATAAATTGAATGTGACAGTACCGCAACGTAAGTTGTTGGATAGCCGTGGTTTTGATGGTAAGGAACTTTTCTTTGGAATTCGTCCAGAGGATATTCAATCTGAACAGATTTTCCTAGATGCTAATCCAGAATCTATTATTCAATCAGATATTTCCGTGTCGGAAGTATTAGGTTCTGAGACAATATTGTACTTAGAACATGGGGAACATAGCTATGTTGCCGAAGTTGATACAAGAGATTATCATGCACCTGGTGAAAGCATTAAACTAGGATTTAACATGAATAAGGCTCATTTCTTTGACCCTGCTACAGAAAATGTGATACGTTAAATAATCGCTTGAGTGCGAATTAAAAACTAAATCAATCCATACCTTATATTATAGTGGAACTGTCTTTTATCTTACTTCGTGGGAACTTTAGATTCAACAGACTACTATAATTAAAGGTTTGGATTTATTCTGTTTTATCTGATAATTCAAGAGAATGGTGCTTGTCATTTTAAGGTTATTTAACACATTGAAAAAGTCTATCGACATAAGTCGATAGACTTTTTCTCTTTGAATGCACTTAAGTTTTATTCAAGCTCATTATATATTCTTAATAACTTTTCAATAAGAAATTCACTACTAAACCTAAACTCTAAATGAAAATTCAAAATCAATCGGGTCATTACCTAATCGATAAGCTTCTGCTAATTCTGGGCCACAGGCGTTACTTCCTAGACCACTTTGCTTGTAATCGATATGCAAGTGGTGTGTATCTTCAGTAACTAGCTTATCTCTATGTGTTACTTTAGTCAATTGTTGAACTGAGTATTGAGAGAAGTTGAATGAAATGCCTTCATGACTAATGAATTTTAAGGTTGCATCATCACTTTTCACATCTAATTTGTGAACGTCATTATGTGCCCCATTCTCTTGAGGTGTCACATATGGTTCGTATAAGTCTTCAATGCTGGCCTCGAATGATGCTATGTAAGCAGCATGATGTTTATCCCAGTAACTCTCATAGGGTCCTTGTCCAAAGTATTCAACTGCGTTGAAATTTACATTCACTGGCATAGCTAGACCAAACCTTGGTAAGAATGGTAAGATTGGGTCTTTTACGGCGTGTAAACGTAAGTTGATTTGTCCATCATTTTGAACGAGCCATTCGATCTCCATAGCTAGGACATTTTGTCTGCCGACAGCAGTCAATGATCCTGTAAATTTCAATGATAGACCTTCAGCAGTCTCACTCACCTCGTGAGTATAGATGCGAGTTGCTGTTTTATCAAAGCGAGCCTCATACCATTCTTTCTTGATATTACGATCGTTGTCAACTGGCGCGCGCCAAATTGTCCAAGTTGAAGGAGAGTTGAGTAAAACTTTTTGGTTTTTAGTGATTTGTTGAATAGCGCCATCGCCTTTACTGAATTGAATTAAGCTGTCACCGATAGAGACATCAAAGCTCGCTAGAGTCTCAGTATAAGAAATTTCTAAGGTAGTATCATCTAAACTTAGACTTGGCACATAAGACTGAACCATAATTTGATCATAACCTAACTCATAGCCTCCATCCGCTTCATTTGCACGGTATACGAAGCGTAGGCTGATTAGATCATCAAGGTTATGTTGTAGATCAATCTTAAAGCTAGTTGTCTGTTGAGCTTCAACATCAACTTCTGGTAGGTCTTGGATATCCATTAATTTTCCATCTAAATCATAATACTCTAATTGAACCGCATAGTGTTTTTTAGAATTTGTGAAATTAAAGGTGCTCTTAAAGGTAAATTCCCCATTGCTTAAGTCATGATCTTCAATACGTAAGTAGCGATGAACTTGACGATACTCTAACACCGCAACGTGAGGTGTTCTATCTGGATACATTAACCCATCCATACAGAAGTTACCAAAGTGTGGGAATTCCCCATGATCGCCTCCATAACGATATACAGGTGCCTCTTCGGTACCACGATGAATATTCACTGCATGATCTGCCCATTCCCAAACGAAGGCACCGATAAATTCGTCTTTGCTCATCATATAATCGTAATACTCTTGAGTTTCGCCTGGGCCGTTCCCCATAGCATGGATATATTCACATAATATAAACGCACGGTCAGCCCCATTGGCAAAGTACAACTCATCAATTTCTTGTACAGAAGGGTACATACGACTATACATATCGATATACTGATCGTCATATTCGCGGTTCATATCGCGGTAATGATACGCTTCGTAATGAAGTGGGCGAGTTTGATCTAATTCACGGCCACGCTTCAATGCTGTTTCAACAGCAATTCCATAACCACCTTCATTACCTGCTGACCAAATAATAATTGAAGAATAGTTCTGGAAAGGAATAATACTTGCTTCCATACGATCTGTAATAGCAAAAGTAAATCGCTCATCGTCCGCAATTAAGTTGTAGTTATCATTGCCACCTAATCCATATAAATCAACCACGCCATGAGATTCATAATCAGATTCACTCATCACATAGAACCCAAAACGGTCACAAAGTTCATAAAATTCAGCTGTTTTAGGATAATGAGCCGTTCTAATTGAATTGAAGTTATATTGTTTCATTAAACTTAGGTCTTTAATTTGGTCTTCTATCGTAACCGTAGCACCCGTATCTGGATTGGTGTCATGATGGTTGACACCAAATAATTTAATCGATTGGTGGTTAACATAAAGTTGCTTGTTCTTAATCTCAACTTTACGTAAACCAATTTCTTGGCGATAGCTTTCATGCTCACTTTCCAAGATCGCTAAGTACAAAGCAGGATTCTCAGCACTCCAAAGATTAGGGTTACTTACAGTGAATGTGTGTGTCTGATTCGTATCCAATTCATGCGATTCAAGGATATCGCCTTCAGGACTTAATAGAGTAAATTTAACTGAGTCAGCATTCTGGACTTCAACAAATTTTAATTCAATACTTGCAGAACTTAAGTCAGAAGCAACATCTGGTGTAAGTAAGAAGTGATTCACGCGTTGCTTGTTTCTCTCTAGTAAAAACACTTCTCTGAAAATACCACTATATCTAAATTTATCTTGGTCTTCTAAATAAGTTGCATCACTATATTGAATAACTAGAATCGCAATGTCATTATCACCTTCATGGACAAATTCTGTAAGATCGAATTCTGTATTAGAATGTGAAATCTTCGAAAAACCAACAAAATGATCATTCACCCACAAATAGAAAGCTGAATCTACTCCTTCAAAGTTGATATGATAATCAGATTCTACATTATAATTAGAAATAGTAAACTGGCGACGATATAAAGCGCCAGGATTCTCATAAGGTGCATAGGGAGGGTTATAAGGGATCGGAAACTCTACATTAGTATATTGAATCTGACCATAGCCCGATAATTGCCAAACGCTTGGAACCTTCATCGAATCGTAAGTTAATTCATCTGCATGCTCTGACAACCAATAAGGCTGGTCGATTAACCGCACATTATCGAAATAATGGAAGTCCCACTCACCATTAAGGTCATGGTAGTAAGAGGATTGTCGTCGGTTTGTATTAGCAAGTGCCTCTTCTTTACTCTTATATGGAACAAAGTAATTTCTTCTAGGAAGGGTATTCACTTCATTCAGTGTCAAATCTTCAAAATAATTAGGTATTAACATGTAATTCCGCCTTTCAAATCGAATTGATAAAAGCTTGAATAAAAAATGTAAGCCTTTGCTTAAGTGTAAGGGTATTCAAATAATAAGTGTAGAGTTAATTGTTAAATAAATATGTATAAATGTTTCCTAGATTAAAGGTGCTAATGATATTATAGAGTGTGAATGAAACAATGCCAATTGGATATATGGAATAACATAAGTCTCAAGCAACTAAAGAATGGTTAGAAATTTATAATGACATTTTATATAAAATTAAAGGTAGAATTATAAAATTTTTTTTTAATATTCTATAGCTCCTTTTAAAAGCATCCTCACTTCATCAATGTTATACTTTTAGTAAGAAGACCGACATTTTTCAAGGAGGTAAAACATGAAGGTAGGATTTATTGGATTAGGTGTCATGGGGCAAAGTATGGTAGGGCATATTTTGGATGCAGGTTATGAATTATTCGTGTATAACCGGACAAAATCAAAGGCTGATAACTTAGTCGAGATTGGTGCCATATGGCTCGATTCACCAAGGGAAGTCGCAGAACAAGCAGATGTTGTGATTACGATTGTTGGGTATCCAAAAGATATAGAAGAAGTGTATTATGGTGAGCAAGGATTATTCAACGGAGCTCATTCAGACAGTATTTTCATCGATATGACAACAAGTACTCCATCATTAGCGATTGAACTAGCTGAAAAAAGTAAAGAACGAGGTATTGGCATCTTAGATGCCCCAGTAACGGGTGGGGACGTAGGAGCCAGAGAAGGTCGTTTGGCGGTACTGGTTGGTGGAGACGAGGATGTTCTCGAAAAAGCGCGTCCAGTTATCGAATCATTTGCAGCGAGTATTACCCGTTTCGGTGAATCAGGTGCTGGCCAACATGCCAAGGTCGTTAATCAAATTATGGTAGCAGGAACGATGTTAGGCTTGGCAGAGATGATGGCTTATGCTAAGCAAGCTGATTTAGATCTAACGAAATTAGTTGATACAATTGGAGCTGGTGCAGCTAGCAACCGTTCATTGGAAAATTATGGTCCTCGCATTATAAAAAAAGATTATTCACCTGGTTTCTTTGTTAAGCACTTTGTTAAAGATTTGAAGATTGCTTTAGATGAAGCAGAGAAGATGTCTTTAGACTTGCCGATGACGCAATTGGCACATAAATTGTATACACAATTAGCGGAAATAGGTCATGCAGATGAAGGAACACAAGCAATTGTTAAGCTGTGGTGGGATTAAGATGAATATGAAGCAGCTAGAATTAATTATATTTGATTTAGATGGAACCTTAGTTGATAGTGAACAAGTCTATCGTCGAGGTTGGGTTGAAGTCCTTAAAAGTTACGGACATGAGGTGGATGAATCTGTTTTTGAAGTGATGCGTGGACAAAGTATTAAACATAATAACCAGATTATAAAAAATTACTTAGGTAGCGATCAATTAGTGCAAGAAGCTAGAGATATACGTGAAGCATATTACTATGATGCTTTAGAAAAAGATACAGTCGCCCTTAAAGACGGAGCGCGTGAGATGATTCTTGCCGCTTATCACAACGGCTTAAAGATAGGTGTAGCTACCTCGTCATATAAAAAGCGCGGTCTGGCGACATTGAAGCGTTTTGACTTAGCAAAATATTTCGACTATATGGTGTTTGGAGATGAAGTAAACCATGCTAAACCTCATCCAAAAATTTATAAAAAAGTATTAGAACAAGCTGGTGTAAGTGTCAATAAAAGTATGGCTGTTGAAGATTCTTCTTCGGGCTTACAGTCAGCTTTAGCAGCCGGACTAACGGTTTGTTTTGTGCCGGAGGGAGAGACAAGCCTAGATGGGATAGAAGGAAAGTTTAAAACATATACCTCTTTAGACGAATTGCAACGGGAGCTATTTTAAAGGTTCCGAGAGAAGAAGCCGAATCGCATAAAAATCTACGTAGAAAATTTAAGCAAGATAATTAAAATGTCATATCTTCACTTTATCACCAGTGTAGATATGGCATTTTTGTTATTCATCGATAATATTTGCAAACTTTTATTAGTAGTCAAATCGCATTACAAAAAGATCCTCATATAATAGCACGAAGCAATAGCAAAGTGGCATAGTATAATCAAAATTCTAAGTGATTCGTTGTAAAGATAAAAGAAATATACAAAAATTTCTAAAGAAGTGAGTGAAATTAATTATCTTTTTTCATGATGACCCTGCAACAAGTTCCACACACTGGAACTATAAACACTATCAGGAACCTGTCCCAAAATTTTTAAAAGCGGTTACTTATAACTTAGTTCTCTCGTACTATAAATATAAATTATTAAAGAGGAGTGAGTAAAGACGATGCAAAAGATACAGCGATTCGGTGGAGCGAGGTTCGTTCCTGTATCATTATTTTCATTCGGCGGAATTATTCTTTCGTGGGCTATTTTATTTCAAAATGAAATGATTATTGGTTCTCTATCAGCAGAAGGAACATTATGGCGAAATATTTGGTCGATTATTGAATCAGGCGGTTGGACAGTTTTTAATCAGATCGAGCTATTATTCGTTATTGGATTGCCAATAGGGTTAGCGAAAAAAGCCTCTGGACGAGCGGCTATGGAATCATTTGTTATTTACATGACATTTAATAACTTTATCGCAAAGATTTTGGAAAATTTATGGATCAACGTTCGGTGTTGATTATGCAGCGGATCCTGGCGGGACAAGTGGATTAAAGTTAATTGGTAGTGTGAAAACCCTAGATACCAATATTATTGGAGCGATTTTAATTGCTGCCATTGCAGTGTGGATTCATAATAAATACTTTGATACGAAATTACCTGATTGGTTAGGTGTTTTCAAGGTTTTACCTTTGTTTACATTATTGGTTTCTTTATCGTTTTACCATTCGTCTTCTTAGCAACATGGGTTTGGCCAACGATTTTGGGTGAGCATGGCGAGGATTTGCGACGGTCCGAAAGGAGAAAAGTGGACTGTCGCGCCCCTGCTTGACGCCCCATCCCCTCAATTCCAACCCAAATATTAGTATCTGACTTTTAGATTATACTTAGGTAAATCATATCATATCCTTTTTAATTCTTGGTATAATAGCAGAGTAAGAATGGAGTGAATGGGTTTATGGCAAAAATCGGTGTACTAGGTAGTGTTCTACCTATTTTATCGTTAAAGCATCATATCAACCTCAATAAGGAGAGACTATTTTGGTGAGGGGATTGAAACAAGTTTTGGTGGAAAAGTGGCTAACCAAGCAGTTGCAAGTGGCCTGATTGAGAATTTGCAAAAAGAAACCATCAAAACCCGCTCTGTAAAAACAGTTCTAGGTGTACCTTCTGGAGCAGCTACGATTACATTCATAGATGGCGATAATTCGATTATTTATGTAGCGGGAGCCAATAAAGAAGTAAAGCCTGATCAGATTGCTAGCAATTATTGGACCTGATTTGATATTGTGCTGTTACAAATAGAAACGACTCAAGTCACCATTGAAAGGTTAATAGATGAGTGTCCTAAAGTTGGGACGCAAATTATTCTAAATCCGGCTTCTACTCGTTTATGAAGAGAAAGATATATTGAAATAGTAGACTATTTAATACCTAATGAAACGCAATTTAACGTTTTATTTCCAGGAGAAAGAATCGAAGATGTGTTAAAACGATATCTTAATAAATTTATTATAACTTTAGGCTCTGAAGGTGCTGTCTTCAATAATGGTGAAGCAATCCAAGAAGTGCCCGCAGTGGAAGTGGCTGAGATTTTTGATACAACTTGGGCAGGAGATGCATTTAATGGAGCCCTAGCTTTCAGTCTTGCGAGTGGAGAGATGTTAATCGAAAGGGTCTGTTTCGCGAATTTAGTAGGTTCGCTTTCAATTACAAAGAAAGGCTCTCAAGCAGGAATGTCAACTCTAGAAATGATGGAGGCGCATGAAACATAAAAAAACTACGAGGTAAATAATCATGACAGTAAAAAAGTAAGTGAATCGCGTGTTGTTCAAACACATTTAATTTTGCCAGGTAATACGAATCGTCATAATACATTATAGGGGGAATTTTAATGCGCGTGATTGATAATGTTTCAGCAATTAGTTTTCATGACATACACGTCCACTGGGCTTTACTGCATTAATGGACGTATTGAATTTTATTAAACCACTACCTGTGTCACATTCGGTTTGTATCGAAACGATGATTTCTGGAGTGGGCAAGAAGTCTCCTGAAGTCTTTGCAAAAGTAATCGGAGAAAACCTGGCGACGGGCGCGCGCTACTTAGCTGTGACAGCTTTTCTTTCGACAGTATGAAAGAGAATCCTAAGCTGATCCCAGTCATCGAAGCAGAAGCAGATCATTATGTCATGGTTGGCTATTCAGAAAGACTCAAGAAGAGCTTAGAGGAACGCGTTTCCAATCGTGAATTCCAAGAAAAATATCGATGTGATATAATTTATTTATATTGAGTCAAGGAGTTGATATACGGTGCTAGCGTTAGTTTTGTTTGAGCGAGCTGCAATTGTTATTTTGTTAGCTTATATTCTTATGAACAATGATTATTTAAAACACATGTTATTAAATCGACGCCAAACAAAATCGGTGATCGGTCTTAGTTTAATTTTTTCAGCCTTTGCTATTCTGTCTAATATTACAGGGGTGTTGATTTCTTTTGACCAGCTATCTTTCTATCCCTTATTTGGTCAATTAACGGATGAGGTTGTGATTGCGAATACGCGGGTGTTGAGTATTGGTGTGAGTGGAATTGTTGGCGGGCCTTTAGTAGGGACGATGGTTGGGGTCTTGTCAGGAATCTTCCGATATTTTCAAGGTGGGACGGACCCGCATATTTACCTAATATCTTCTATATTAATCGGAAGCATTGGTGGGGCCTTTGGTCATGCTTCGATTAAAAAGCAAACCTACTTAACTCCGTTTCAGGGTGCAGGTGTGGCGGTACTTTTGGAAACGGTTCAAATGGCTTGTATTTATTTTCTAAGTTCGAACCGCGCGATGGGGGCAAATTTAGTGCAAGTGATTATGTTTCCAATGATGCTCGTTAATAGTGTTGGGATGAGTATTTTCTTATCAATTATATTGAATACGATTCGTCACGAAGAAGGGTTGAGAGCCATTCAAACGCAAGATGTCTTGCAATTGACGAAGGAGACTCTACCTTTATTTGGGAGTGGTTTGAATCCTGAGAATGCGCAGAAAGCAGCTGAGTTGATTCATAAGACGATGAAGGTGTCAGCGGTGAGTATTACGAACCGGGAAGATATTCTTGCTTTTACTGGGGCAGGAAGTGACCATCACCGAGTTGGGTCAGACTTGGTGACGGATTTATCGCGACAAGCGATTACGGAGGGTGAGATGTTGGTGGCGCATACGCGAGCGGAGATTGGTTGCCACTGTGAAACTTGTCCTTTGGAAGGGGCGATAGTGCTGCCTTTAAATGACGGAAATGATATTGTTGGCACTTTAAAATACTACTTTACAGATGACAACCAATTAACTGAGGTTGAACAGAAGTGGGCTGAAGGGCTATCAGAAATCTTTTCAACCCAAATCCAATTAGGAAAAGTTGACTCGCAAAAGCATTTGCTGAAACAAGCGGAGCTACGCACTTTACAAGGGCAAGTAAATCCACATTTCTTCTTTAATACGATTAATACGATTAGTGCGGTGATGCGCTTTGATCCTGATAAGGCGAGACGATTATTAATTAAATTAAGTCAGTATTTTCGTGCGAATTTAACTGGAAACCGCCAAACTTTAGTACAAGTGACGAATGAACTGGAACAAGTCAGAGCGTATTTAGAAATTGAAGAAGCACGCTTTCCAGATAAGTTTGAAATCAGTTTTGATATATCCGAAACGCTGCATCACGTATTAATTCCATCTTTTCTAATGCAAGTGTTAGTTGAGAATGCGATTCATCATGCCTTTAAAGAGCGGGAAACGGACAACAAGATCCATATCGCATTAAAGCCCCAAGGTGAAGATCTCATATTCTCCGTTGAAGATAATGGGTATGGAATTCCAGAATCTATCATTGAAAAGTTAGGGAAAGAGGTTGTGGAATCGGCAGAGGGAACTGGCACGGCGTTGGAGAATTTAAATAAACGTTTAGTAGGTATCTATGGTAAGAAAAGTGAGCTCCAGATTGAATCGTCGTCTGACGGAACCAAAGTGAGTGCTTTAATACCATATCTTTCAGAGGAGGAGAAGATGAATCATGAAAATTCTTTTAGTTGACGATGAGCAACTTGCTCGTCAAGAATTGAGTTATTTACTGACAGAAATAAAGTCGGGGAATGACTATTTTGAAGCGAGTCACATTAAAGCTGCCCAACAAATGCTTTTAAAAGAAGCCATTGATGTGATTTTTCTAGACATGCATTTGCAAAATGAATCTGGCATGGAGTTAATGGAAACTGTGACTCAGATGAAGGAACCGCCATTTGTCGTCTTTGCGACCGCTTATGATGACTTTGCGGTGAGGGCATTCGAGCTGGATGCGACGGATTATATCTTAAAGCCATTTGATTTGGAACGTCTGCAAAAAGTCATGAGTAAAATAGAAGCCCGAATGAGTCACCGGTCTGTTCAGAATGTACCGGATAAAAAATCCGACGCATCATCGCGTGATAAACGCTATTTACCGATTGAAGATGAGGACCGAATTGTCATGGTAGCAATGAATGATGTTTATGTGGTGACGACCGATGAAGGCGAAGTCATTATCCAAACGCATGATAAAGAGTATCGTATGCGCGAGTCACTCAAAGCAATGAAGGAAAAGTTACCTGAGGAAAACTTCATGCAAGTTCATCGGGCCTACATTATTAACTTGAATGAAGTTGAAGAAATACAGCCTTGGTTCAACCGAAATTATCAAGTCACGATGAATAATGGGTCAAAAGTCATTGTGAGTCGGTCATATATGCAAGCGTTCAAAGCTGTTTTTGGTTTGTCCTAAAGAGGGGCCGTATTTGCTCGCAATCCTATATTAAGAAATCACAATACTACAGCCCAACGGCTACTGAAAACAAAACGCTTTGAATGAATCCTGAACCGAAGCAGGCATTGACAAGGACTTCGGCTCAGCGAAACTCTCTGAATTAATCGAAGTAATCTCTGGAGACGGTTCTGTAACGGTAATAACAGCAAGCTAACTAAAATAAAGGTCGAGTCACGAGGATTCAAGAGGCAAAAATCATCGTGAATCGATCTTTTTCAAGCTTTCATAGATATTTGAGGCTTGTGAGAGAGATGCTGTAAGCGCTTCACCTACCGAGATGTGCATTTCATTTAAAATATTGTGCATTTGGTCACAAAACAGCCCTATCCTTTCTTATTTAATGTATATTTTAGTTAACAAAGAAAGAAGGAGTGGAAAAGATGATTTCTTTATTGGGTGGTATTGCTTTACTAGTGATTGGGTATTTTACTTACGGAAAATTTATTGAAAAGAACTTTCAAATTGTTCCAGATCGTAAAACACCTGCGGAAGTATTAAAAGATGGCATGGATTTCGTGCCAATGTCTCGTTCGAAAAATGCCATTATTCAATTATTAAATATTGCGGGGACAGGGCCAATTTTTGGTCCAATTATGGGAGCCCTCTATGGGCCAATCGCTTATGTATGGATTGTTGTCGGTTGTATCTTCGGGGGAGCCGTCCACGATTACATGATCGGTATGATTTCTTTACGTAATGATGGTGCTCACTTACCAGAGTTAGCCAGTCGTTACTTAGGTAAAAACTTCAAACATATCGTAAACCTATTCTCAATTGTATTACTCCTATTAGTAGGAACGGTATTCGTAACAACGCCAGCTAACTTAATTAGTAGTTTAACACCTGATTTCTTAACGATTGGTATTATTACGTTACTTATCTTTGCTTACTATGTCATTTCGACGTTATTGCCGATTGATAAAGCAATGGGGAAAGTATATCCATACTTTGGAGCCATCTTAATTATTTCAACAATTGCGATTGGTTTAACATTAATCTTTGGAAACTACCAAATGCCAGAGTTAACTTTATCAACAATTCGTTTAGAAAACTATAACGGTGTACCAATGTTCCCAGCGATTTTCTTTACTATTTCATGTGGAGCATTATCAGGTTTCCATGCAACTCAATCACCAATGGTTTCTCGTACAACAACATCAGAATCCCAAGGTCGTTACATTTTCTATGGAATGATGATTGCAGAAGGTGTTATCGCAATGATTTGGGCATCGGCTTCAATGAGTTTATTCGATGCAGGAACGTTAAGCGCCTTAATAAATTCAGGAACACCATCGGCAGTTGTGAACGAAGTATCACTGATGTTATTAGGTAATGTCTTTGGGACCTTAGCCATCTTTGGTGTGATTGTTCTTCCAATTTCATCGGGTCTATCAGCTTTCCGAAGCTTACGAGGAATTATCGCGGACTACATCAATGTGAAACAAGACACAACTAAGAAAGTCTTAATGTTAACTATTCCAATTTTCGTCGTATCATTCATGCTTACTTTAGTAGACTTCAATTTACTATGGCGCTACTTTAACTGGGCAAACCAAGTGACAGCCGTAATTGCATTATTTGTTGCGACACGTTACTTAAGATTGAAAAATCGAAACTATATTGTTGCTCTAGTGCCAGGTGCCTTCATGTTATATGCCGTGCTAGTGTACATCTTAAGTGAGCCAATCGGCTTTAACCTAGGCTTAACACCAGTGACATATATTGTCGGTTTAGTCGTATCCGTGATTATCCTTTGGTACTTAACGAAAGCAGGAACTAAACAGATCAGTACTCTGGACGAAAACTCAGAAATCGTTAACGACCACTTGCCAATTGGAACCTTCTCATCGGGGGAAGCGTAGATAGTATATATTACAAACTCAAATAACCTACTAACATTTTTAAAATGTGTAGTGACCCCCTAAATCCATGTCCGGATTCAGGGGGTCACTACAAATGTAGGTCTTTTTTATTTGGGTTTGGGGTTGTGGGGCGTCGTGAGTTGGCTCGACAGTCCGCAAATTCGTTTCCGTAGCGTCGTGAGTTGGCTCGACGGACCACAAACCAGTTTCCGGAGTGTCGTGAGCTGGGACGACGCTACGCAAGCTCATTTTCGGACCGTCGTGGGAGTTTACGACACCTCGGAGACTCACCTTTGAATGAATATTAATAAAATAAAAACGAACTATATGTCTATTAGACGTATAGTTCGTTTTTTATCACATATATTTTGGGTTAAAAACATAAAATAGTAAAAGTGCATTGTGAAATTCTGCAAGGTGTTTACAATGGGAATCGATATTATTTACATAAACTTTACATAAAAAGATAAAAATTTACTTGAGATTTACGATAAATTTACAATAGGTTGTTAATATTAAAGCTGTAAAAAATTTAGGAGGAATATTATGAAACTTAAAAAAGCGTTAGGGTTTATTACAGTTGCAGGGACAGTATTATCAAGTTTAGGTTTATCTAGTTTAACGTCAAATGTGCAAGCTCAAGATATGAAAGAAGTCGTAGTTTACTCAAATTCTTTATCTGATTCTCGTGAAGAATGGATTGCTGAACGTGCAGAAGAAGCTGGATTTTCTTTAGAATTTGTAGCTGCTGGAGGAGGAGAAATCCTTAACCGTTTATTAGCAGAAAAAAATGCACCACAAGCTGATGTAACATTCGGTATGGATGAAGCAAGTTTTGCACAATTAACTGAAGAGCAAATATTATTAGAGTATGTTCCTACTTGGGTAGAAACAATCCCAGAAGAAGCAAATATTGGTAATGGTTTCTACCATCCATTAGTAGAGCAACGTATCTTCATGATTTATAACCCAGAATTTGTAAGTGAAGATCAAGTGCCTTCTAATTGGCAAGACTTAGCAGCAAATCCTGATTTACAAGGAAAATACATGGTTCCCAACGAATTAGGTGGAGGAACAAACCAAAAGGCAGTAATGAGTATTCTACTACAATACCAAGATGAGAATGGCGAATACAGTATCTCTGATGAAGGTTGGACACAAGTAGAAGAGTATTTAAATAACGGTTATATGACACCAGAAGGTGAAGACGCTTGGCAAAACTTTGCAGACGGAAAAACTGTTATGACATATACATCAACAAGTACTTTACCTTTAATGGAAGAACAATATGGATTTGAAGGAGTTATTGTAAACCCTGAGCAAGGTGTAATTACAATGCGTGAACAAATCGGTATCTTAGATAAAGGTGAAGATCATGACTACACTGCTGCACAAGAATTTGTTGAGTGGTTCGGCGGAGATGAAATCCAAGCTGAGTGGGCACCTGAATTTGGTTCTCACCCATTAAACGAAGTGGCTTATGAAGCAACAACTGATCGCGTCAAAGAAATTGTTGATGCAACAGAACCAATGGATGTTGATTGGGATTTCGTTCGTGAAAACATCAGTTCTTGGGTTGAAAAAATTGAATTAGAGTTAATGCCTCTATAAGTAGCGAAAGAATAAGGTAAGTAATTGTGAAGGCACAATTAGGAATGACTTATCAGTTTACTACGGTAATCTGACTATTATTATTTCCTAAAGTCTTAACAATCATAAAAGGTGTTGAGCGGAAGAAAATCATTCTTTCGCTCTTAATTTTTAGGGAGGATTTTTTCATGATTGAAATCAAAAATTTAGAAATTAAGTATGATGATTTTGTAGCAATCGATAATATAAGTTTTACTATTGAAGAAGGTGAGTTTTTTACTTTGCTTGGACCTTCAGGATGTGGAAAGACGACAACACTACGTTCAATAGCAGGTTTTCTTACTCCCAGTCAAGGAGAAATTAAAATTCACGGAAATAATATTATTCCGATTCCAATTGAACAAAGAGACATAGGAATGGTATTTCAATCCTATGCGTTATTTCCTACGATGACAGTTTATGACAATATAGCATACGGGTTAAAGGTTGATAAGCTACCGAAACAAGAAATTCAAGTAAAAGTAGATGAGTTAGCAAAGCTAGTTGAACTAGATCAAAGTCACCTTCATAAGAATGTTTCTGAACTTTCAGGTGGACAACAGCAAAGAGTAGCCATTGCTCGTGCCTTAGCAAAAAATCCTAAAATTGTCTTATTTGATGAACCACTTTCAAATTTAGACGCTAAATTACGTAAACAATTAAGAAGTGAATTGAAACGAATCCAAAGTGAGACAGGGATGACAGCAATTTACGTGACACATGACCAAGAAGAAGCTCTTGAATTATCCGATCATATAGCAGTTTTTAATAATGGAAAGATTGATCAAATAGGAACGCCAGAAGAAATCTATAATCAATCAAAAACGGAATTCGTTTGTAAATTTATTGGAGAAGCAAATATAGTTGGAAATGAGTTGATGTCTAAGATCAATGAACAGCTTAGTGAAAATCAACAGTTTGATTTATCAAAAAAACATTATATTCGGGAAGAAAAAATTAAATTGTGGCGCACTAATAACGAGAAAGATTCAGTAGCGTTAAAAGCGACAGTTTCTCATATACAATTTGCAGGAAAGTTTTTAACTTATACATTAAAAAGTTTTGGGACCATTTTTAAAACGATTGAAAAGCAAGATGGGAATCAGACAGAATTTGCACAAGATGAAGTAACAATATTTATACATCCTAAAGATATTCTGGAGTACGAGGTGAGTTTATAATGGCATCAGTTACAAGAAAAAAGAATGTTTTACAGCGACTCCCAATGATATTGTTAATTCTATTTATATTATGGTTTTTATTAACTTTTTTATTTAATCCTGTATTTACGATAATGAAAGATACATTTTGGGTAGATCGACAGTTTACAACAGATGCGGTGTCGAAAATATTGCGTTCGAATAGGGCTTTAACAGCGGTTATGAACTCTGTGATTTTAGCAATTGTGTTAACTTTTACAATAAATATTGTAGGTACCTTTATTGTTTTGGTGACAGAATACTTTGATATAAAGGGAGCCGCTATTTTAAGAATTGGCTTTATGTCGACACTCGTTTTTTCGGGCTTAGTATTAAACAATGGTTATTTATATGTTTACGGACAGAATGGTATTTTAACAAAGTTACTGCTCTCAATTAATCCCAATCTTGATCCACAATGGTTTACGGGATTTCCAGCAGTAGTTTTCGTAATGACTTTTGCCTGTACATCAAATCACATGTTGTTTTTGAGAAATGCTGTAAAAGGATTGGATAGTAGTGTTATTGAAGCAGCAGAAAATTTAGGGAGTAGCCAGTGGCAAATATTAAAAAGTGTTGTCATTCCGATGTTGAAGCCTGTACTAATTACGCTGACAATCATGTCATTTCAAATTGGACTGAGTGCGATGTCAGCACCTCTAATGGTAGGTGGAAGTTTCCAAACAATTTCACCTCTAATATTGACATTTTCTCAACGCCCAGCTTCCCGTGACATCGCTGCTTTACTTTCACTAGTTTTAGGTTTAGCTCAGATCGTATTACTAATCGTGATGACATACAACGAAAAAAGAGGGAATTACTTATCAATTTCTAAAACAAAAACGAAACTAATAAAACAAAAAATTAACAATCCAATATTAAATACTGTAGTTCATATAATTGCATATGTTCTGTTTATAATTTATGTTCTTCCTTTAATATTAGTAGTATTGTTTAGTTTTATGGATACACAAGGAATTACACAATCAATACTATCGATGGACTTCTTTACATTAGAGCATTACCAAAGTATTTTGAGTGATGCAGGCAACTTACAACCTATATTAACCAGTTTTACATTCTCTGGTATTGCGGCTGTTGCTTCTGTAGTCTTCATGTTAGTTATAGTCCGCTTAGTTATGACTCATCGAAAAAGTAATTTTTTCGAAGGTATTGAGTTAGCATTTTATATACCTTGGTTACTACCAGCATTACTAATCGCTCTAGGAGTAATTCTAGCTTACGATGAACCGTCTGCTTTGCTTTTTGGTAATTTAGTAGTCGGAACATGGTGGGTATTACCAGTTGTATATTTAATTATGATGCTACCCTCAACTTTAAGGTATTTGAAGAGTGCATACTACTCTTTCGATCAAAACCTAGAAGATGCCTCACGCGTACTTGGTTCATCAGGTTTCAGGACATTTTGGCAAGTAATATTTCCAGCTTTATTACCAACTGCCTTAGCCTTAATTGCTTTGAATTTTAACAGTTATTTAGCAGATTATGATTTATCCGTTTTCCTATATCAACCAGGGAGACCGACGCTAGGGATTGCCATTAGGGAAAATGCAGCACCTGGAGCAAACGTTGATGCAGTTGCTGTAAACTTAGTTTACTCAGTGCTATTAATGGTTGTGAGTTCATTAGTACTTTACTTTGTTTATGGACGAGGTACACAAGTTGGGGAGAAACGAAGTGGTTTCGTAAGAGCCTCGAATAGAAAACGAGGCAGAAAATGATAAATAATAGATTTCAATACCACTTAAACAAGTATCCTTTTTTAATAATGTCTCATCGTGGCTTTTGGGGAGGCAATATTATTCAAAACACAACTCAATCTGCTCAATTAGCTTATGCAGCTGGAGCTGATATTGTAGAAATTGATATTTGTCGATCCAAAGATGGAATTTTTTATCTATTTCATGATGGTGAGGAGTTAGACTTATTAGGTATTAACAAGCCTTTTTGGGAATTTAATTCTGACTTTATAGATAGCGCTTCAGTGCTAAATTCATTAGGTAACCCATCAGGTTATCGAATACAAAGGTTGTCTGAATTTTTATCATGGCTCCCGAATGATAGATTAGTTAATATTGATCGTTCATGGCATTATTGGGAAGATAAATCATTTTTTTCGCTGATACACAATTCTGGGAAAAGTAAATCTCTTTTACTCAAAAGTCCAGTCAATAATAGGTGGCTTACTTCATTCGAAAGAAACGCCGGTGATCTTGCTTTTATGCCAATTGTTAAAAGCCACGAAGATGTAATAAGTGTATTAGGATATGACAATTTGAACACAGTTGGAATGGAATTAGTTGTAAAATCAGTCGATAGTGAATTATTAGATAAGAATTTTATTAAAACACTCAAAAACCATGGGTTCTTTTTGATGGCAAATGCTGAGAAACTAGGTGAAAATTTCAATTTATTTGCCAACTTTGATGATGACATGGCATTACTTGATTCATTAAATTCTGGTTGGGATGTATTTATTTCTTGGGACATCGATGTTATACAAACTGATTGGCCGAATTTCTTGACCGACTATCGGATTAAGATTGAAAAAAATGACAAATATTTGGAAGAACAAGAGAGTTTTAATGATTACAACGGCCTAGTTGATCCACAAAAGTTACGCCCACTACTTGGGGAAAGTTATAGCAACCAAGCTGCTTTTAAATCAGTAGTTGATTTAGTGAACGAGTGGCAAATGAAAAGAGCATTAGCTGAGTTAACTAAACTGGAAAAGTCAGAAACGACAGCCATTGATGCATTAAGATTCAAAGCGGAAATATATTTTGTCTATGAAGCACATTCAACTTTAATGAAAGTTATTGATAAGCTTCTAGGGGTTGAACCAGATGATTTACAAGCGCTTTGGTTAGGAGCAATTAGTCGACTAGCCAATAATGAACAAGAAGAAGCTCAAGTTTATATAGAAAAATTATTAAACTATCATCCAAAATGGGCTGAGAAGTTACAAAAATATTTAGAAATAATTTCTGAGTACTCAAACTTAAAGCATGTAGTTTCCGATTTAGAAAAATTAAACTCATTAGATGTGATTGCAATTTATGGATATGGATTAACTGATAAAGGAGAAATTCCACGTATTCTAGAAAATCGGCTCCTAAAAGGTTTGGAATTATCACAAGCTTTTCCTGAAGCAAAAGTGATAGTGAGTGGTGGTGCAGTCACAACACCGTTTAATGAAGCAGAAGCAATGACATCCTTTTTAATTGAACATGGTGTGTCTAAAGAGCGTATAATTATGGAGCCTTTAGCGAAAGATACCGTTGGAAATAGCGTTATGATAGCCCCAATATTAAAAGAATCACGTTTTGAAAACTGTAGTGTAGTTACTTCGGTGACACATTTACCTCGAGCAATTATGAGTTTAATCGGAGCTTTAGATTCCGTAGATTATACTTTAGATATTTACGGCGCTTCAGCTGAAGAGATGATAATTGATATACCACAAAATGAAAGACGCTTAACTTATAGTACTCTATTTAGAGCCTTGGACCTATATACTAAAAACGATTTGGAAAGTGTGAGATTTAATGACAGTAACTTTTAATGAAGAAGGAAAATTTCGTATTGCTCAGGTAACGGATGTTCATTTAAATCATTATCCTTTTGATGACAATGATGAACAAATTTTATCTGATATATTTAATGCAATTCAACATATTAAACCGGATTTAATAATGATTACAGGAGATTTTAGTAATAGTTATAATAATCCAGAAGAACTTGGAATAATGACTGGCTTTTTTGAATTTCTTAATAAGTTTGATATACCAAAGGCAATCACTTATGGAAATCATGATACAGAATTTGAATTGAGCCGACAGGACGCAGAAAAGTTGTTTAACAAAGTCGTTAAAAATAAAGTAATTCGAAAACATGAAAAAATAGTAGGAGATTTAACTCAATATGTCATTGAAGTTAATGATGCGAGAGGCTTTTTAAATCGCGTACTCTATGTAATGGATACTGGACATGTGGCTCCGGGCCCGATGAAGACTAATGATTGGATTTTACCAAATCAAGTAGAGTGGTTTAGAGAAGCAAGCAAGGAATATAAAGTGCTCAAAGATAATCTGTTATTTATTCATATTCCTATACCAGAATACTTGAGAGCAAAGGATCAAATTGTTAGTGGCACTTTATTGGAACCAAATCAATTGATATCAACAAGTCGAGTAAATACAGGGCTATTTTCTGAATTACTTTTTTCAGATCAAATATATGGAGTGTTTTGTGGACACAATCATTTGAACAACGCAGAACTGCTTTGGGAAGGAATTCATCTTTTCTATGGAATGTTTAGTGGTAAAGAAGAGAAGGCTGGGGATTTCCGTGGTATACGATATATAGATTTAGCTACTGATGATTCAGTTCAATCTGAATGTGTATTTTATAAAGATTTGTAATAAGTGAGCCTGCTTTGTAGCAGGCTTTTTTCATTATAGAAATTTTGAATGAAAAGGGTAGTATTGTGGGTTGTGGGGCGTCGTGAGTTGGCGCGACAGTCCGCAAATTCGTTTCCGTAGCGTCGTGAGTTGGCGCGACGTACCGCAAATCAGTTTCCGGAGTGTCGTGAGTAAGCACTACGCTACGCAAGCTCATTTTCGGACCGTCGTGGGAGTTCACGACGCACCGCACCAAGTCGTCATATTCTATTTTCCGAGGCACTGGGCGTATATTTTTCCGCAATACTTGGTATAATAGGTATAAAATGCAATTTAGAGAGGTTTTTATATGGTAAGAATTGGGGTAGTTGGTAGTATTTCCACGGATTTTGTCGTAGAGGCGAGTCGCCGGCCTGAGCAAGGCGAGACGGTTTTTGGTGATTCATTTGAAACAAGTTTTGGCGGAAAAGGTGCGAACCAAGCAGTGGCGTCCGCGCGTTTAGGTGCCGATGTATCAATAATCGGCGCCGTTGGCGATGACGAGTTCGCGAATCGCTTAGTGACAAATTTACAAAATGAAAACATAAATACAGACGCAGTTCAAAATGTGAGCGGTGTGCCTTCCGGATCGGCGATCATCACTTTAGTTGAGCGAGACAACTCAATTATTTACGTTGCGGGTGCAAATGACGAGGTCAAGCCAGAAGATATTTCAAAAGAGCTCGTGAAAAGTTTTGATATTATGCTTGTTCAAAATGAAACACCAGTTGAAACCATCGAGCAATTAATTGATATGTGTAATGAAGTTGATACGCCAATTATACTCAACCCTGCCCCCGCACGTGAAATGAGCGAGGCTTACATTGCTAAAGTAGACTATCTCACTCCGAACGAATCTGAGTTCAAGGTGCTATTTCCCGGGGAGACTATGGAAAATATTTTACAAAAAAATCCTAATAAAATTATCGTCACTTTAGGAGCTGAAGGAGCGGTCTTCTTCGACGGAAAATCACATCAGTGGATTCCGGCGGTTGATGTGCTGGACGTGGTCGACACAACTGGAGCGGGTGACACATTCAATGGGGCGCTAGCATTTGGAGTAGCTTCAGGCTTGGCTTTAGAAGAGAGTGTGCAGTTTGCGAATTTAGCAGGCTCGCTTTCAATCACTAAAAAAGGTGCCCAAGCAGGGATGCCGACCTTAGAAATGATGCGAGAACATAAAAAATTTAATACAAAATGGAAATTTGGAGGAGAAAAATAATGACAATTAAAAAAGTAAGTGACTCACGTGTGGTGCAGACGCACTTGATTATGCCTGGGGACGGGAACCGTCACAACACACTTTACGGCGGAAATTTAATGCGCATGATTGATAACGTATCAGCGATTAGTTTCACAAGACATACGCGTTCCCTTGGTGCGACTGCATCGATGGATGTTTTGAACTTTATTAAACCATTACCCGTATCGAATTCGGTGTGCATCGAAACGATCGTCTCGGGTGTAGGCAAACGCTCAGCAGAAATTTTCGCGAAAGTCATCGGAGAGGATCTAGCAACCGGCGAACGCTATTTAGCAGCAACAGCCTTTTTAACATTTGTGGTCGTGGACGAAAATGCGCCAGACATCCCGCAACTAGAAGCGGAGACTGAAGAAGAGCGCTACATAATGGAAGGCTACGCAGAGCGTCGTAAGAAACGTTCAGAAGATCGGATGGCAGATCGTGAATTTCAAGAAAATATTTCAATCGAATTCCCTTGGGGATAAAAAAATAAAGTCAAAGCACAACTGCTTTGGCTTTTTTATTTGATTGCGGGGCGTCGTGAACCGGCACGACACTCCGTAAATTGACTTGCGTAGCGTCGTGCTGACTCACGACACTCCGCATTCGCGAATACGGTTCATCGTACTCACCCACGACGCTCCGGAAACCGATTTGCGGTACGTCGTACTAGCTCACGACGCACTTTAACCAGCTTAATCCAAATTTATTTCCAAAAAACTGCAAATAAAATAATGGAAATGCCCATTTTTTACGTATGTATATATAATAGAAAAACATACTGGAGGTAAACACATGGACAAACCGTTTGAATTGCAATTTTATGAATGCTTAAATGAAAGATGCGAACTACCGACTTCTGTCAAAAACAGACTAGCCAGACAACAGGTCGGTTACGAAGGACACTTAGATTTTATTAATATACTGAGGGAGAATCTCCCCGGACATTTTTTAATATTAAATGATATTTTCTATAGATTGCCTTATAAGTTTACTCAAATTGATACGATTTTAATTACAGTTCATGCGATTTACCGATTTGAAGTGAAAAATTTACTCAGTGAATTTACGTATAAGGAAGGCTTTTGGTACCGAAAAGGTGAGCGACTGTCGCGCAATTTCTTTACCCAAGTCAAACGAGCGGGAGAAATTTTTGAGGAAATTATTCAAAATGATGGACTTTATTTGCCTGTGGAATCGCAACTGGTGTTTATCAATGAAGACGATACGGTTAAAATTTTCGACCAGGAAAATGTCAGCCCCTATTTAATGCGGTGGGAACTGCGATCGTATTTGAAAAAAGTGGTTGAAGATAGCCGAGGAGGCTCGATGAATCCGAAAGAAATCGCAAAGTACTTAATGAGCAAAGCAACTGAAGGGCATTTAGTCGTTGATGTGATGGACAAGAAATTGCGCGCTTTAGCGCGGAGTGGTATCCTGTGTGAAAATTGTGATAGCTGGCGAGTAGATGTGATATCGCGACGCTATCATATATTGTGTAAAAATTGCGGACGCCAAGAACCAAAACAAAGAGCGGTTCTGCGTACGATTTGTGATTACGGGCTTTTGTATTATGATCGACCACTGACGAAAAGTTCGGTGACTGAATTTATTGGCGAACCAAGTCTGGAGTATATTATTAAGCGGACTTTACGAAATTATTTTGAATTACACTCAAAAGGGAAGGCATCAACTTATGTCAACCCGGCAAAACGAATGAAGTTTGCTTTTAAAGGTGAGGAATTTAGATACTATTCAAAATAGGGCGTCGTGAAGTCGCGCGACGCACCGTAAATTGACTTGCGTAGCGTCGCACCGCCTCGCGACACTCCGCATTCGCGAATACGGTTCATCGTGCTGACCCGCGACGCTCCGGAAACTGATTTACGGTCCGTCGAACCATCTCACGACGCCCCGTAAGCTCACATCCACCCCATATTTCACCCCGTATTATGGAACGAGCGACTGAATTATGATAATATGAATGCACGTAAATTGATTAAAGGAGGTTATTATGAAATTCATTACTTTTGATTCATCAACAAAGGCGCTGTCCGTGGCTTTAGCCGAGGGTGAGCAGCCGACGGATTTTACTATAAAAGCCTCAACCACAACCTTGGGCAAGCGTCAGCACGGCCAGACACTCGCACCTGCGGTTGAAAATATTTTAAAGCAAGTCGATTGGAAAATGAGTGATATTGACGCAATTATTGTCGGAAACGGGCCGGGCTCATACACGGGACTGCGCATCGGTGTGACCTTCGCAAAAGTATGGGCGAACGCGACGAAGTTGCCTCTATATAGCGTTTCCTCGCTGGCTTTAATGGCTGGATCGGCTTCAAAACAGACCGATTTTGTCCTACCAATTATGGATGCCCGGCGCCAGACGGCTTATACCGCTTTGTATCAATATGATAACCAGGCTGTTTTACAAGCCGTTGAGCCCGATCAACATATAAAATTCGAAGAATTTTTAGCGAAAATTAAAAAACACATAAATCCAAACTGTGAGCTAACATTAATCGGAACCGACATTGATGAATTTGTGGAAATGGCAAGCCGTCAGTTGCCGACGACTAAACTCACAGTTATCGATGACTGGAACGCTTATCCACATACAGTGAACGCTTTTGGAAAAGTCCCTTGGACGCAAATTGAGGAGCCTACCTTATTAGCACCTAATTATGCACACGCGACTTTGGCGGAACAAGAATGGGCGGAGAAATCGGACAGCGATACTCTCAATCCAGACGAACTTATTGATTTTAAATGATTAAATTTTTGATAGAAAGTTGTAGGTAAGTGTGATGCAAGAATTTATTAGACGCATTCAAAATGCGAGGCAAGTGAATCATATTATCATGGACAGAATTCGGCCAATAATTGATGATGAGCCTCTATGGAGCCGTTCGGACCAGTCTTTTAGCTTACGACTTGCGAAAGCTGAGGACGTACCGCTTTTTATAGAATTGGAAAATGATGCCTACAAAGGCTTCCACGCCTGGACTCAACAAGATTTCGAACACGATTGGTTTAGAAATCCGTATTGCGTCTATATTTTAGTGGAAGATACGACCGATAAAGAGGTCGTAGCCATGATTTCAGGGCGGTTTCTTGCTAAAGGTGCGCACATCAGTCATTTATTAGTCCGGGAAAAATATCAAAACCAAAGACTCGGCTCAAAATTACTCGACTTGTGGATTCGCTTAGCTGAAATCGAAGAAGTGCCAATAATTACGCTCGAAGTACGCGAATCTAACACGATTGCGCAAAATTTATATTATGGACAAAATTTTAAGAAGCATGGCATCAAGGAAAATTATTATTCAGACAACAAAGAAACAGCCTTTTTATTAAAACGGGAGATGCCTAATGCTTAAACAAATTGAGCGCAATTTTATTATGGAAAGTTTACATGACTTTGGGTGGACACCAGAACAGTTCGAAAGTGAGTTAACAAACCGCTTCATGCGCTACTGGTTTTTGTGCGACGGTGATACGATTCAAGGTTACGTTGCTGGGCAAGTGTTGTTCAACGAACTCGAAGTCTTGCGCGTATACATTCATCCGCGATTTCGCGGGCGCCGTTTAGGAAATAGTTTATTGAAAAAGGCTTTAAAAGATGTTGACAGTGCCTTTCTAGAGGTGCGCAGCCAACACCAAGTGGCGATAAGATTGTATCAAAGCGTGGGGTTTGAGTTGGTGTCAGTGAGAGAGAATTATTATTCAAATCCGCAGGACGATGCGGTGAATATGCTTTGGCGAAAGGAGGAGATCGAGTGAGTGAATCATTAATATTAGCTATTGAAACAAGTTGTGACGAGACCAGTGTGGCGGTCATTAGAGACGGGCGAGAAATCTTATCAAATATCGTTGCATCACAAATAAAAAGTCACATGCGATTCGGCGGTGTCGTACCCGAAGTGGCGAGCCGTCACCATGTGGAGCAAATTACCCAAGTGATTGATATGGCTTTAGAAGAAAGTGGGCACGGCGTCCCAGACATGGACGCAATCGCGGTTACACAAGGGCCCGGACTCGTGGGCGCTTTATTAGTTGGGGTGACAGCTGGAAAATCTCTAGCGATGGTGTATAACAAACCCTTACTCGCTGTCAACCATTTAGCGGGTCATATTTATGCCAGTCAATTAGTTAAACCGCTGAAGTTTCCATTAATGGCGCTGATTGTCAGTGGTGGACATACGGAACTCGTTTATATGAAAGAAGAATTTTCATTTGAAATTATCGGTGAAACGCAAGATGACGCCGTTGGTGAGGCTTACGATAAAGTGGGACGGATTCTAGACTTGCCTTACCCCGCTGGAAAATATTTAGACGAGTTAGCCGGTAAAGGGAATCCTGAAGCATACGCAATTCCGCGTGCGATGATACACGAGGACAATTTTGACTTCAGCTTTTCCGGCATGAAAAGTGCCGTAATGAATACTGTGCACAACGCGAAACAGCGTGGCGATGAGATTGTGCCTGAAGACTTAGCTGCAAGCTTCCAAGCTGCAGCCGTAGAAGTTTTGGTAGAAAAAGCAAGCAAAGCTTTGCGCGAACATACAGAAGTTTGCCAATTTATCTTAGCTGGTGGAGTAGCAGCCAACTCCGGACTGCGCGGGGAGTTGTCAACGCGCCTAGCGACTGAATTTCCAGATGTAGAATTAATTATCCCACCCTTAAAATTGTGCGGAGATAATGCAGCGATGATCGGAACCAGCGCACATCATATGTTTGCCGACAAAGACTTCAGTGAATTAGATATCAATGCGATCCCTGGTTTGATGTTAGGTGAGTAGGGAAAATAAGAATAGGACAGGCCTCTGAGGAAATTAACCTCAGAGGCCTTTTTTTATAGCATGCGGGGCGTCGAGAGGCGTCGCGACGTACCGCAAATCCGAATACGTAGCGTCGCGCCTTATCACGACACTCCGCAAGCCGGTAAAAGCGATAAATTTAGTTGTATATGTTGACCTGTGGATAAACATCGAGTTATTCGGACTTATCTTCATTTTCTATTTCCACATCGACTACCTCACGTTGGTACTCTTCTTCATTATAGATAAAGACATTTCGGAAAATTTTCAAAATGGGACGCATCAGCAGAAAAAAGCCACCTACTAAGTATGCGATATTTCCGATTATAACGGGTGCTCCTAGAATATTTGAAATACTCCCTATAAAATATAAGCCACCGGTAAGAATATCATTGATTAAAGAAATCATTGTATAGTAATTTTGAAAATAAATTCGAAAGCGTCCTGACTTGATGATAACGTCTTCTTTTTTATCAAGGTGTGGCTCGCGTTCCTTATGTTTGATTTCAGGCATGGTAGTTCCTCCTTTAGTTGACCATGGGTACATTCATTATACATATTCGAATTTGGGATTGCGATTGAAAGGGTGTATGGATAGGCGGTTGCTTTAGATGAACAATCGCTATTCACCATGAACTGCAAATCCGAATGCGGAGCGTCGTGCACGCCCGTGACGTACCGCAAACTCGAATGCGGAGTGTCGTGCACGCTCGCGACGTACCGCAAACTCGAATGCGGAGTGTCGTGCCCGCTCACGACGTACCGCAAACTCAAATGCGGAGTGTCGTGCTCGCTCACGACGTACCGCAAACTCAAATGCGGAGTGTCGTGCCCGCTCACAACGTACCGCAGACCAATTTCCGTAGCGTCGTGCTGACTCACGACACTTCGTATCCATGTTTGCAGTTCATCGCGCCGATCCGCGACGCCCAAACCCACTAGCCAATCGCATGTTCCAATAGAATTTTTATCCAGAATGTATTAAAATTAAGTAATTAAATTCAAGAGGGGGCTAATATGTACGAACAATGGATAGCGATGGAGCAATTTTATTATGGATATTTTGCTTGGGGTTTATTAGTCGTAATTATTCTATCTATTTTACTAGTTTCCTGTCTCTATTATGTTAATTTATTAATCCCAAAAATAATACTCATTCTAACCCTTATCGCTTTCACAATATTTGGGGTAGGAGTTGTTCGGGGATATTCTCAATACGGTGATTTAATTGAGCAAGCGAGTAAAGAGTCTGCCGCAATTCGCAACTTCAAACGAACATTTTTCATGATTGATATGCCGTACCAAGCTATGGAAATGAGAGCCTACCGGGATGGGTATTTTGATGAAGGCTTTGAAGCGGTTGGTTTTTACGAGAAAATGTCTGTCAGCGAGCCGGTTGAATATTTAGGAGCGACGCAACAAGGTGGGTACGTCTTTCGAATTGGAGGGAGCGAGTATGTAGTGAGCCAGGCCTGGGTGCGATTCTCCGATGAAGTCAACCAGGCTGTGCGAATCGGCACACAATATCAAGTCGCAGATCCGCGTTTCATTGAGCTCGGATTTGTGGAAAAATCGCGAGTCCTGCTTGATGAGTATATTGTCCCAAGCCAAGCGGAAAATCATATGGCCGATAAGCCAGTCGAAACCGCTGCTCAACTTCAGGCGCGGGGGCTTGTGAAAGGCTGGGTAGTCCCGTAATTTTATAAAATGAAACCAAAAAACCTCTGGGAAAATATATCCTCAGAGGTATTTTTGGGATTTCCGTAGCGTCGTGCACGCTCACGACACTCCGCATCCATCAACTCTCAACAAAAAACACCAAACCTCTCACAAAGTTTGGTGTTTTTCCCGTACTATATCTAAATCTCAATTCCCGGATGCTCTTCCATGAAAGCCTCAAGTTCAATACTTGCCTCTTCCCAAGTTTCCAGCGCATTGGTTTGGCGCTCGTTGGCTTGAATCAATTTTTTATTCAAATCAGCTAACTCAGGTTGGTCATTGGCTTCATTCGCCGTAATCATGTCCGCTTCAAGCTTTGTGATCAAGGCATCCATGGCTTCACTTTCTGCCATTGCCTCATCGACTTTAGTTTGAAGTTTCCGCAAGTCCTTTTTCAAAGCTTTTGTTTCTTCATAAGTGAACTGGTTTTGAGACATTTCCTTAGTAGGAGTGGGCTCGACCTGACTATCCTGCTCACGTAAAGCTTCGATTTCCTCTAACTCACGTTTTTTCTCAATATAGTAATCATAATCACCTAAATAAAGCGACGCGCCCTCAGGTGATATTTCCAAAATATTGGTCGCAGTGCGGTTAATAAAATAACGGTCGTGCGACACGAACAGTAGTGTGCCGTCGTAATCAATGAGCGCCTCTTCCAGAACTTCCTTACTATCAATGTCTAAGTGGTTGGTCGGCTCATCTAATAACAAAGTATTGTCATGATCGGTCGCCAGCAGTGCCAAGCTCAGCCGGGCCTTTTCGCCACCACTCAGCATCGACACTTTCTTCTCAACCGTCTCGCCACTAAACAAGAAACTCCCTAAAATCGAACGCACTTTCCATTCGTCGGTTGTATCGTGCGCTTGCCACAGTGTCTCCAACACAGTTAGATTTCCATCCAACTGATTTACATTTTGGTCATAGTAACCAATGTCGACATTACTTCCGAAAATAACTTCCCCAGAAAGCGCAGGGATTTGTTGTAAAATAGTCTTCAAGAAAGTCGTCTTTCCGACCCCATTCGGCCCCACAATCGCAATCGCATCTTGGCGACGCAAGTCCATATTTATAGTTTTAGCAATCGGCTCTTCATAACCAATCGTCAAGTCGCGCGTTTCAATCACACGGTTTCCGCTGTCGCGACTCGCACTGAACTCAATTCGCGGTGCTTTCGCATCTTGCTTCGGTTTTTCGATACGATCCATTTTTTCTAATTTTTTCCGACGACTTTGCGCACGTTTCGTCGTAGACGCTCGGACTATATTTTTTGCAACAAAGTCTTCCAATTTCTCAATCTCAATTTGTTGCTTCTGGTATTCTTTCCACTCTTGTTCCATGCGCAGTGCTTTCTCTTTTAAATAAAAATCGTAATTCCCTTTATACGTATGCAACGTATTGTTACGCAACTCGATGACTTGATTGGCCACCCGATTTAAAAAGTAGCGGTCATGCGACACAATCAACAGCGCACCCCGGTAACCACGCAAGTAGCCCTCCAGCCAGTTGAGTGTTTGCATATCCAAGTGGTTAGTCGGCTCATCCAAGATCAAAAGATCATAAGACATTAGCAAAATACGTGCCAAAGCGAGTCTAGTTTTTTGCCCACCCGATAGCGATTGGACAGGGCGGTCGTAATCTTCCTCATAAAATTGAAAGCCATGTAAGACCGTCCGAATTTCCGACTCAACCCCATAGGCGTTCGATTCTGCCAACTGTTGTTGAATCTGATCATAGGCACTTAAGGCATTTTGATATTCCTTGGATTCCCAATCCTCACTCAACTCAGCCACTCGCTCAGCAGCCACCTCCGCCTTTTCGCGCAAGGCCAAGGTATCCGAGAAGACATGTAACATCTCCTCCCAAATCGAGCGGTCTGAATCAATCGATACATGTTGCTCTAAATAACCCACCCGCAAATCGCGCGAGCGTGTAATTTCCCCTGCAGAAATCGGTTCTGTTTTCATAATTTGACTTATTAATGTTGATTTTCCCGCACCATTTCGCCCAACAAGAGCAATGCGGTCATTCGTTTGGATATTAAATGAAACGTTCTCATACAGCGTCACATCAGCAAAGCGACGCGCAACGTCATTAGCTTGTAGTAAAATCATTCGATGACTCCTTCTATTTGAACTCTTAGTTATTATAGCCCACACACACCTATTTCACAAAATATAAAATAATAAAATGGAAACTGCCCTAAATTACGTATCTATATATAGAAGGAATTTTAAGGAGTGATATAAAATGAAAAAATCAATCGAGTTAGCTTATTTTGAAATTATGTCTCAAAGATACGAATTAACCGGCGAGAACCAAAGACACTTAGAAAAGATGCAAAGCGGGTATCAAGGCGAAGTTCAATTTGAGAAAATAGTGAGCGAAGTCTTGCCGAACAAAATGCTACTACTGACCGATCTAGCCTTTGAAATGCGTTACGGCGAAACCCAAATTGACGCACTACTTATTTCAAATAACGCAATTCGCATGTTTGAAGTGAAAAATTTATTAAGCCAATATCAGTACCACGACGGCGTTTGGACCACTAATGGGTGGAAGTTATCCAGAGACTACTTTACCCAAATGAAACGAGCGGGAGAAATTCTTGAAGCACTTTTAGATGAAATGGGCATTCGGACTGAAGTCGAAACAAAATTAGTTTTCATTCAAGAAGAAGACACCGTCCAAATCTCAGATTCACGCACCGAAGGCTTGTATTTAAAGCGGTGGCAAATCAAGAAGTATTTTAAAGAATTGGAAAAAGAAACCTACGGAGCAAAATGGCGCCCCGAAGAAGTGGCGGTAAAATTAATGAAGCGAGCGAGCCGCCGGAAATTCCCAAAAGTGCGCCCAGTAGATGTTGACAAAACGCAGATCTACCGAGGAATTGTGTGCTGCGGGTGCGGTGGTCACAAGATCGATGTTGGAACCGAAAGATATCACGTCGTCTGCCGGTCATGTGGCTACCGCGAGTCAAAAGAAAAAGCAGTGTTGCGAACCCTATGCGACTTAGCAATCCTAGACTATGACCAGCCGCTGACTCGAAGAACCCTAAACTATTACCAAGATACGAAAGGCATTCATAATACAATCCGACACGTCCTAAAGAAATATTTCAAAGTACATAGCCGCGGCCGGACCGCTGACTATATTAACCCAATGAAGCGGATGGAAGACGCATTTGATGATCTAAAATTCCGATTCCGGGATATTCCGTGAACTGGTCCTATAGTCAAGGACAATTTGAGACATATTTTGAGTGCATTTCACTCTTCAATTTCAATCGTTCTGATGTGCGGTAATGCAGGTGTTGAATAAATATCTGCTAAAGGATAGACATTGGTAGTACAAAACTGATAATATTGAATAGGGCTTAGCTTCGCTAAGTTCCATTGGTAACGCTCATTGTTGTAGTAATCCATATACTCTTCAATGAGCTTTTTTACATCCTCATAATCTTCACACGAAGCGAGATCAATCTCGTCTTTCATATGTCCATAAAAAGATTCCTGAGGGGCATTGTCCCAACAATTGCCACGTCGGGACATCGAGTGAATTAACCCATTATTCTCCACAAGGTACTGAAATTTCACACTGGTAAAGTGACTCCCTTGATCTGAATGAATCAGGGTTTGCGTCGCTAAACTCACCGGATGCTGGGCGATAAGTTGTCGTATCATCTTCAAAACAAACGCAATATGAAGCGTCGGGCTGAGTTCATAGGACAGAATTTCGTTCGTAAAGGCATCTTTAACCGTCGCTAAATACGCCCACTTCTGCCTGCCATACGGCAAATAAGTAATATCCGTCAACAGCACGGAACGCGGTCCGTAAGCTCTAAACTCACGTTTAACATAGTTGGGTTTGACATGTTCAGCCTGATACTCCGCAGATACTTGGCGTTGAAAACGGGGCTTTCGAATCGGACACACCAAATTGAATTTCTTCATCAATCGACGAATCTTACTGCGACACATCGGTGTGCGATTGTGAGCTAAATACATCAATATTTGGCGTTGTCCTTTGGGCTTTTGCCGGTAATTAAATGCCTCCAGGACTAACGAAAAATCCCTTTGATCTTCACGTTCTCGCTTTTCAATATTTACCTGAGTCATCTTCTTCCATCGATAGTAGCCGCTTTTTGATACATCACACTGCTGACAAAGCGCTTCGATGGTCATAGTATTCTCCGGCGCTTCGTAGGTTTCTTGAATCACTTTAAAGTAGAATCGTTTGACTTCTCTTTCGGATACATCCCCAAGTCGATAAGCCTCTTTTTTTTTAAGAATTTGTTCTCAAATTTGAGCTTTTCATTTTCTTTTTTTAAGTCAACGTATGAGAGGGATAACGCAATCATGTCACCCTCTTCGTTTAGTTTTGGTTGATAGTGTTTCATCTTCTGTGTAAAAACTCGAATCGCATTATCACCCACAATCAGCGGATCAATCCCTAGCGATCTAAAAATCTCCTTCGGTTGATGACCTTGCTTCGTCAATAGATAAAACTCCTGTTTAAATACATCTCCATAAAGCACTGACCTCTCGCTGACACTATCAATATACGGTGAAGTACTTAAAATTTGAACTTCTTCTGGACTATATTTTCCCATGTTGATTCACCTTTCTACTTTTATTCATTCCACTAAAAATATCCACTCATGACGGATTGTCTACAAAATAATTAGCTTTCTACGACTCTGTCTACGATTATTATGACAGAAATAACCTGAGTCCACGAATAAAACGGGCATGTCTCTGATTGTCCACGTCCATAGGACCATTATACCGTGATAAACGAGCACTCGAAAAAAATTCGAGTGCTCGATTTCGGCTAAACAAGCACTCGAAATGAATTCGAGTGCTCGATTCGGGCTAAACGATCATTCAAAAATAATTCGAGTGCTCGATTCGGACTAAACGATCATTCGAAAATAATTCGAGTGCTCGATTCGGACTAAACAATCATTCGAAAAAAATTCGAGTGCTCGTTTCCGACAAAAATCACCAATTTTCACAAACAACCACCACTATATTCGAATTAATTTAGATTTTGCACAATAATTCACATAAAAAGCTTTATTCTCACTATAAAATATATTAGAATATAAAAGTTAGCTAAATAGATTCAGAATTCACAATAAATTTAAACCCTCGAAGGTTACATTTGGACAAAATTTGTGAATGGGTGCTATAATGAGCATGACTTAAAAATTAGATATAGATAAACCTAGGAGGAGGCAATTTATGGCAAAAGAAATACCAAAAGCGACTGCCTTGAGATTACCCATCTATCATAGGTATTTACGATTCTTGCAACATGCAGGGAAAAAGCGCATTTCTTCAACGGAATTAAGTGAAGCTGTGAAAGTAGATAGTGCGACTATTCGTCGTGACTTTTCGTATTTTGGGGCGTTGGGGAAACGTGGTTACGGTTACGATGTAGATCACTTATTAGACTTTTTCTCGCGTATTTTGAATCAAGATCGCTTAACGTCGGTTGGGCTGGTTGGTGTAGGTAATTTGGGGAATGCACTGATTAACTACAATTTCCGGAAGAATAGCAATATTCGAATTGGAGCCGCGTTTGATGTAAATACTGACATAATTGGAACAATTCAACGTGGTGTTCCAGTTTATCCAATGGATGAGATGGAAGAGCAAATCGAACAACAACAAATTGAAATTATTATCTTGGCAGTGCCACAAGATGTGGCTGGTGAAATTGTTGATCGGATTATTACAGCAGGTGTGAAAGGTATTATGAACTTTACACCGTTACGATTTGAAGTGCCGAAGAATGTGCGCGTACAAAATGTAGACTTAACAAATGAGTTGCAGACGCTGATTTACTTCATAGATAGTAATATGGATGATGCAGAGGACTTCTCTGATTTTGAAAAAAAATAATTGTAAAGCATGCCAAAAGGTGTGCTTTTTTTTTCGAAAAAAATAAGTCTATGACTTGATTTTTTGACCAATTTAGACTATTATATGATTAAACCATTAGCACTCAAATAAAACGAGTGCTAAATATAAAAATAAAATCATTTGGAGGGTATAATATGATTAAACCTTTAGGAAAACGTGTTGTTATCAAAGTGGCAGAAACAGAAGAAACGACAGCAAGTGGTTTCGTATTACCAAGTTCAGCTAAAGAAAAAGAACAATACGGTGAAATTGTGGCTGTTGGACCAGAGATTGAAGAAAAAGATGGCGTTAAAGTTGGCGACACAGTGTTCTTCAAGAATTATTCTGGAACAGAAGTTGAACATGACAATGAGTCATTGATGATTATTGAACACAAAGATTTATTAGCAGTCTTAGCATAATATCGAATTTAAAGGAGAGAATATTATATGGCAAAAGATTTAAGATTTTCAGAAGATGCACGTGCAGCTCTACTACGTGGGGTTGATATCTTAGCAGATACAGTTAAAGTAACATTAGGGCCAAAAGGGCGTAATGTAGTATTAGATCAACAATTTGGATCACCAACAATTACAAATGATGGTGTAACGATCGCTCGCGAGATTGAATTGGAAGATCGCTTCGAGAATATGGGTGCACAGTTAGTCATGGAAGTAGCTTCTAAAACGAATGATATTGCAGGTGACGGAACAACCACTGCAACATTATTAACCCAAGCGATTGCACGTGAAGGAATGAAAAACGTGACGGCTGGCGCGAATCCAGTAGGCGTTCGTCGCGGTATAGAGATGGCAACGCGCGCGGCTGTTGAAGCTTTACAAAACTTATCACAACCTGTTTCATCTAAAGAATCGATTGCACAAGTTGCATCAGTATCTTCAGGGGATAAAAAAGTAGGGGAATTAATCGCTGACGCTATGGAAAAAGTAGGTCAAGACGGTGTTATTACCATTGAAGATTCACAATCAATTGAAACTGAATTATCAGTTGTTGAAGGGATGCAATTTGACCGTGGTTACTTATCACAATACATGGTAACTGACAATGAAAAAATGATTGCAGACTTAGAGAACCCTTACGTGTTAATTACTGACCGTAAGATTACGAATATCCAAGATGTGCTACCTTTACTAGAAAGCGTAATGCAAACAAGTCGTCCGTTATTAATTATTGCGGAAGATATTGAAGGAGAAGCATTACCAACACTTGTATTAAATAAATTACGCGGTACTTTAAACGTCGTAGCAGTAAAAGCACCTGGTTTTGGTGACCGTCGTAAAGCAATGTTAGAAGACTTAGCTATCTTAACAGGTGCAACGGTTATCTCTGAAGAATTAGGCTTCGAATTGAAAGACGCAACGCCAGAACACCTAGGTTCAGCAGGTAAAGTTAATGTAACTAAAGACAATACAACAATCGTTGAAGGTGCTGGTTCGAAAGAACAAATCGACAACCGTGTGGCATTAATTCGTGCACAAATCGAAGATACAACAAGCGAATTCGATCGTGAAAAATTACAAGAACGTCTAGCTAAATTAGGTGGCGGAGTGGCTGTGATTAAAGTCGGTGCGGCTACTGAAACAGAACAAAAAGAAATTAAATTACGTATTGAAGATGCCCTAAACGCAACGCGTGCAGCGGTTGCTGAAGGTATTGTAGCTGGTGGGGGAACTGCTTTAGTGAATGTGCAAGACGCAGTCAACGCTCTTGAAGCAGAAGGCGACGAAGCAACAGGTATCGCAATTGTTGCGCGTTCATTAGAAGAACCCGTTCGTCAAATCGCTGAAAACGCAGGATCTGAAGGATCAGTGATTGTATCACAAATCCGTGCAGCTGAAAAAGGAATTGGTTACAACGCAGCGACTGATACATTCGAAAATATGATTGAATCAGGAATCGTTGATCCAACTAAAGTGACACGTACTGCTTTACAAAACGCAGCCTCAGTTGCAGCTTTATTATTAACAACTGAAGCAGTTGTCGCAGACATTCCATCTGAAACGCCTGATATGGGTATGGCCGGAGGAATGGGTGGCGGTATGCCAGGAATGATGTAAGCTGTAGCTTAATATGTAAAATAAGATAAAATTAAATAGCCTCCCGGCTTACTTTATCAGAGTGATGAAGTAGGTCGGGAGTTTTTTGAGTTTTCAGTGAGCTTTCTTGAAAATGCGGGGCGTCGTGATCCGACTCGACGTACCGCAAATGAAAATACGGAGTGTCGTTTCACCACACGACGCCCCGCAACTGAATTTCCATAGCGTCGTGATCCGACTCGACGTACCGCAAATGAAAATACGGAGTGTCGTTTCACCATACGACGCCCCGCAACCAAATTTCCGTAGCGTCGTGATCCGACTCGACACCCCGCAAACCAAAATCCACACAAAAAACCGCCGACCCAGGAAAATTCCCAAGTCAGCGGTTCTTACCCAAACTCTATTCACTTTCATCATTACCAAACACATCGCTGCGATTACTATTATTACTGAAATCGTAATTATAATAATCATTACTTGGAGTTTCTTCTTCTGGTAGATAACCTTCATCAATGGGCTCTTCATAAGAAGATTCCTCAGATGAAGAATCTGGTTCCTCGTAAGACGGCTCTTCGTAAACAGGCTCTTCATATACCGGTTCTTCGTAAACAGGCTCCTCATACACAGATTCTTGTGCAGAGTCTATCGCTTTTTGCACTGCAGTAGCGAATAAGTTAAAGTCGCTGACACCATCGTAAGTTGGCAGTCCGTATTCAATCGCCAAGTTATTCCAGTAAATTAACTCATCTTCTGTATAATCTCGCTCTTCTTCTGCCACTTCAATGGGCAAGTAAACCATTAATTCAGGATCTGGCACAAAGATTGCCATACCAAGTTGTACCTCATCTTCCAAATCTTCTTCTACTTCAGAAACTTTTTCAGTCTCAACTGCTGATTCAGAATCTGTTTGTATTTCTACTTCTTCATTATCATTTCCATCTTGGATGGGTTCGTGTACGTAGCCCTCAGTTCTCCCAGCTGGTGGTTCTGAGTCCAAGTACCCACACCCGCCTAGTATAAATAAAGAACTAAATAAGATTAATTTTTTCAACATTCTTCCCCCTATGGTCAGACCATATTCATTTATTAATATATCTAATGTACAGTTATCGGTAATAAAAAGCAATATCCACTTGAAAATATCATATTCTCTTCACATTTGTGTTACATTTCATCCATATAAAATATTTTTATAAAAGCGAATCCATATGCTATAATAAAAGAAAATAAAGAGCGAAGGAGTGTTAACATGGAAGTAAATGATATTATGCAAATTCTGGAAAAAGATATGAAAGTTGCTGTCTTTGCAACGGTGGATGAGAACGGAAAACCGCATGCGAGACATGCCCATATCGGCGTTGCTAACGAGCAGGGCGTCTTTTTCATGACCAGTCCCACGACGGATTTTTATAAACAACTTAAGCACAATCCAAATATCGCTATTACCACAATGTCTGAAGAAGGCTATCTCGTTCAAGTGATCCGAATCGAGGGGAAAGTGCGCCAAGTTGGGAAAGACCGCCTTCAGGAACTACTTGCGAACAATCCTTATGTTGATCAAGTTTATCCTGATGATAGTCTTCATCAAAGTATGCAAGTATTTCAATTATATAGCGGGGAAGGCTTTTACCATAGCATGTCTCAAGGGCACAAGTATGTCTTTTCAATTGGACATGAAGAAGAAACCGACGCATAAGGCGTCGGTTTTTTCTCTAAGAGCGGTATTCAAAGGATAGGCCTTTGAGAAAATTACGGATATATCGGTCGCCACAAGGTTTATAATTACGGTGGCCTTCTTTGCGTAGAGCAGCACTTAATTCGCTGTTAGAAATCTCAACCCCCGCCGTTGCTAAAATATCTAAAATATCGTCAGTGGTTAGGGAGAGAGCAATCTTTACTTTTTTCAGTAAAATATTATTCGCATTCCAGGATTCAGTTCAAGTCTCGGCTCACCAGCGCCTTCTTTCTTACCGCGTTGGGAGATGATTAAGCCGTTTAAAAAGCGTTCTAACTCTTGATCAGTGAGTGTTTGGACGAATTGGTTTTCTTGAGTTGGATCTTCTTTAGGTAATTTCTTCAATAATTGGACAACATCTTCTTGGGTAAGGGTAACTCCACCCATCGAAAAGATGGTGACCATATCGCTATCTTTAATATCTAACGCATAGCGCAAGCGTGTTAACCGATCGTTATTATTCATAATCTGCCTACCTTTCATTGTTTTACGATTATACCAAACTTGTAGCACTTTTTCTGCTATACTACAAAGACAAGTTGAAAAAGAGGTGAGTTCAGTGAAGATACAAAAAAATAACCCCAACATGATTTACTATACAGCCAAAGAACCGACAGAATTGTTGAAATTCATGTTAGAACAATTAGCCCCCAAAAGTCGTAATGCGATCAAATCCATGCTGACACGCGGTCAATTCTTTATTGATGGAAAAGCAGTCACGCAGCACAATCATCCATTGAAAAAAGGCGATCAAGTCGGGATGCTATCGAATAAGAGCTTCAAAAAGATAGAGACGCTTGAAGGTCTACGGATTCTACATGAAGATGACGATATTATCGTGATTGATAAGGACGCCGGAATTTTGTCCGTGGCCGGCAAAGACCACGGTGAAGCGACGGCCTACCGACAATTAATGCACTATGTAAAAGCCGACAATCGCAACAATCGCATCTTCGTGGTGCACCGATTGGACCGTGACACATCCGGCGTGATGGTTTATGCCAAATCTGAAAGCATTAAAGATAAGCTACAGGAGAACTGGCAGACGCTTGTCAAAGAACGTATATATACCGCACTTGTTGAAGGGTCAGTGCGTCGCGACAAAGGTCGGATTGAATCTTGGCTAACTGAAAGCAAAACGATGAAAGTATATTCGAGTCGCTACGATAACGGTGGTAAGCACGCGGTGACGCATTATACGAAGAAGCAGGGCAATGTAAATTACAGTTTACTAGAAGTCCAACTCGAAACGGGGCGGAAGAATCAGATCCGCGTTCATATGGAAGAAATCGGCCATCCGGTGGCAGGGGACAAAAAGTATGGAGCTAAGACAAATCCTTTAAAACGCCTTGGTTTGCATGCGACAACCATTGCCTTTGAGCACCCGCGGACAGGGAAAGTGGTGAAGTTTTCGTCGCCTGCGCCTAAAGGGTTTCTGAAAGTTTCTAGATAAGAGAGGGTTATGGAAGAACTACCTGGGATGGGTGGTTCTTTTTTGATGAGTTTGGGATTGGATTTGGCCTCGTGTGAGTTGACGTGGCCGAATATTGAAGGAAATTGGCATCGTGTGAGTTGACGAGGCCCGATATCAGATAAAATTGGCTTCGTGCAGACTTACAAGGCCAAATATCGAGTAAACTGGCCACGTCCAACATCACGAGGCCCAAAAATCAAAATTCACAATAATAAATTAATGGAATCCACTCTTTTTTACGTATATATATATAGGACTAAAAAGGGAGGCCGGATTATATCGAATTAACCATTTGAGTTGCAATTTTTGGAGTGTTTGAGAGACCGCTACAAGTTACCACAAAATTTGGAGTGGCGGTTGGAAAATTACCGGACGGGCTTTATTGGTGAGGGCGAATGTTTGTTGATACTGTTGCCAGAGATTCCAGAAATTGGATGTTTTAGCAGATTTGAACTTTCCGCTGGTTGCTGGGCGTATGCAGATTGATATTATGTTGATCTAGTCACGTAAAGTTTTTCATTTTGAAGTCAAGAATTTGCTTCAGAATTATGTATATGAAAATGGGACGTGGATGTGCAATGGGAGAGAGATCGGCAATGATTTCTTTATTCAGATGAAGCGAGCGCGTGGGAAGTTAGTTGAGAATCTTCAGGGTATAGGGTGCAGAGTTCCAGTGGAATCAAAGTCAATATTATTGATGCGGATCAGCAAAGTAACTATATTAAGCGTTGGCACGTTAAAGGAATATGTACATGAAGGGGCTAAAATATATGGCGAATGAATTCGACTTGAAAGATGGGAAATATTTGGCTAGTGATTGGATAACTCGCTAAGGAGATGACGACTATCCAGGAAAATGAAGGCCCACGATGTGGCGGCGACCCCTATTATCCTGAGCACCCAAGCAATTGGAACTAAATGGGAAATCGACACCTAAACACCACATCAATAAAGTCTCGATAGGGTGTTTTTCAATAAGTCATATTATCTAGTTAAAAAAAGCTTGAGCAGATTATATTGTCTTTGCTCAAGCTTTTTTGTGTGTTAGATATTGCAGTTAATGAATCTACCCAACCGATCCTTCCATCTCATAAGCGATTAAACGGTTCAGTTCAACGGCGTATTCAAGTGGTAATTCTTTAGCGAATGGTTCAACAAAGCCCATAATAATCATTTCAGTGGCAGTTGCCTCATCTAAGCCACGACTCATTAAGTAGAAGAGTTGTTCTTCTGATATTTTTGAGACTTTCGCTTCGTGTTCTAAGGTCACATTACTGTTGTGGATCTCGTTGAATGGAATCGTATCAGAACGTGACTTTTCATCCATAATAATCGTGTCACATTCAATGTGTGAGATTGAACGGTCACTGTTCTTGTCAAAGTAGACCTGTCCAAGGTAATCAACATTTCCCCCGTCTTTGGCAATCGATTTTGAAACGATTGAGCTTGATGTATCTGGAGCCATGTGGAAGATTTTAGCTCCTGTATGTTGATGTTGATTCTCACCAGCGAAAGCAATTGATAAGACGGTTCCGCGAGAACCACGTCCATTTAAGTAGACACTTGGATATTTCATAGTGACATTAGAACCAAGGTTCCCATCAATCCACTCCAGGGTTGCGCCTTCTTCACAGTGACCTCGTTTAGTCACAATATTGTAGACATTATCTGACCAGTTTTGAATGGTAGAATAACGACAATAAGCGTCTTTTTTAACGACAATTTCAACAACGGCAGCATGTAAGTTGGCATATGAGAAGGTTGGGGCAGTACACCCTTCAACGTAATGAATACTTGCACCTTCATCTACGATGATTAATGTACGCTCAAATTGTCCAGACTTTTCATTGTTCATTCGGAAGTAAGTCTGCAGTGGAAGAGTTGTTTGTACCCCTTTTGGTACATAGATAAAGGTTCCACCACTCCATACAGAGCTGTTTAATGCTGCTTGGAAGTTATCTTCTGAAGGGACAACACTACCAAAGTATTCTTTAACTAATTCAGGATAATCGCGTAAGGCAGAATCCATATCCGTAAAGATGATACCTAAGTTCTCATATGCACTTTTCATACGTGTATATACTGCTTCAGATTCATATTGAACTGTCGCTCCTGCTAAATAAGCACGTTCTGCTTCTGGGATACCAATCCGTTCGAAAGTCTTTTTAATCTCATCGGGAACATCATCCCAAGTACGAACAGGGCGGTTGGTTGCTTTTTGGTAATACGTGATGTCATTAAAGTCAATTCCAGATAGATCAGGCCCCCATTCTGGAATGGGTTTGTTTTTATATATTTCATAAGCTTTTAATCGGTAGTCTAACATCCATTCAGGTTCATCCTTCTCTTGGGAAATGGTTCGGATAACCTCTTCATTTAATCCCAATCCAGTCGAGAAAATAATCTCAGCATTATCTTGGAAACCAAATTCATAATCGCCGAGAACTGGTACGTCACTCATTGTATCACTCTCTTTCTATAATTCCTTCTTCTGTCTGAGCATTTTGACTCATGCCTAATTCAAGGGCTCTCCAAGCAAGTATGCCACATTTATAGCGTGCAGGAAATTTCTTAATGCCTTCTAACAAGTAGGCATCCTGCAATATATCTTGTAATTGAGTCGTGTCCATTAAAGGTTTAGCTTGTGATTTCAGTTCTCCACCTAATAAATGAGTAAAGTTCTCTATAATCTCAAGCGCTTGCTCCTTTGTTTTGTTTTTTAACGTGTCACACATCATATCGGCGCTGGCCATACTAATGGCACAACCTTGACCGGTAAAGCCAACTTCTTCAATTGTGTCATTATGCAGTACGAATTCAACAACAATGGCGTCGCCACAAGTCGGGTTTAATAATTCAATACGATGAGTGTAATTGGCAATCGGTTTTTTATGGCGTGGGTTCTTTGAATGGTCCATAATGACTTCTTTGTAAAGACTCGTTAGATCAAATAGAGACATAATCAAAAAACTCCTTTATTTTCTTAGTCACTAACAAAAATTGTTCAACTTCAGCGGCTGTATTGTACATACCAACACTCGCTCTTAAAGTAGCCGCGACATCAAGTTTGCGCATCAATACTTGGGCGCAATGATGTCCAGCTCGCACAGCAATACCTTCCATATCATAAGCAGAGGCTGCGTCATGGGGATGAATAGTAGTAAAGTTGAAACTAATAATACCATGAGGATTGCGTGCAATGATAGCAGGGCTCTGGTAAAGTTCAATACCATCAATTTTTTGAAGCCCTTGGTACAACTGTTGGGTCAAAGCGGCTTCATGCTGAGCAATGGCTTCAACACCAGTTTGGTTAATATATTCTAAGGCCGTTTGTAAGGCGATCGCTTGTGCAATCGGTGGGGTGCCGGCTTCAAACTTCCATGGTGAGTCTTTATAATTACTCTCATAATCGCCGACAAAGTGGATCATCTCACCACCATATTGAACAGGCCGTGCTTGTTGGTGGTGTCTTTCATTTAAGTAACAAACACCAATCCCAGTCGGACCATAAGCTTTATGCCCGCTAAAGCAATACGCATCAACTCCAAGATCGTTCACGTTAATGGCTTGATGAGGGATTGCTTGAGCGCCATCAACAATCAGTAAAATATCGTGATCGCGTGCCCATTCACTAAGAGCTTGAATTGGTTGTTCAACTCCAAGAACATTGGATACATGTTGGATCACGATGGCACGAATATTTTCTGTGTTTCTTTTCTTTAACATAGAAAGATTAACTTGAAAATCCTCATTAAGTGGCATATATTCTAACTTTGCCCCCTTACGTTGACAAAGTTCTTGCCAAGGCACGAGATTAGAATGATGTTCTAGAGGTGTTGTTAAAATAATATCATCGGTTTCTAGTTGGTCTTCAACAAGCCCTCTAGCAAGAAAATTAATCCCATCGGTGGTTCCACTCGTGAAGATCACTTCACTAGGATCCTTTGCACCAATGAAGTCCGCAATATATTGCCGACTTCCTTCGTAAGCACGAGTGGCTTGCTCGGCTAAAGTATGGACACCGCGGTGAATATTGGCATTATCATGATGGTAGTAGTCGGCTAATGCTTCAACAACTGAATGAGGTGTCTGGGATGTAGCTGCATTATCAAAGTATATTAAGGGTTCATTATTGACGCTTTGTTCTAAGATTGGAAATTGGGCTCGAATAGACTGGCTTTTCTCTTGAGAGAAGAGTCTTAAAGGTATGAATGACATGTTGGCACCTCCTAATAGTTGATACAGTTAATTTATTAATCGTGGTTTAATGTTTTAAGTTTTTCATCAATGATCTCGACCATTTGTTGTCTTACTTTATTAGATGGCATTGTTTGAATCACTTGACCTAAAAATCCTCGGATGAGTAGGTATTCAGCTTCCTCGTGCTTTAAACCACGACTCATTAAGTAATACAGTTGCTCTTCATCAACTTGACCCACACTCGCGGCGTGACCAGCTGTGACTTCAAACTCATCAATATATAAGATTGGGTTTGTATCCGCACGGGCATCATCAGAAAGCATCATTACACGGCTTTCCTGTTGTGCATCTGCGCCTTTAGCATTCTTAACGATATGGCCGATACCGTTGAATGTTAGACGCGCTTGGTCAAGAATAACCCCATGTTGGAAGATGTTGGCAGTTGTGTTGTTACCAACATTGAGGATCTTTGTGTTAATAGTCTGTGTCTGCGATTGATTAGCGATACTAATAACATCAACGTTGGATGATGAGCCGTTACCATCTAAGACGGTATAGGTATCTAAGATTGTATCCCCATTATTCATAGCCGCTACTGCCCAAGAAATATTCGCATCAGGCTGTGTCAATCCGTAGCGACGAAAGAAACTTGTCGTGTTTGCTCCAAGTGAATCCATTGAGACATACTTCACGCTTGCTCCATTAAGTGCAATCACTTCAACAAAGAGGGTTGCACTATTGGGTTTATCGCCGATCGTATTTGATTTCTCTAAGTATTCAACGCGACTATTCGTATCCGCTACAATTAAAATATGTTTGTTGAAGGCGAGTTCTTGACGACTGTCTTGCAGTAACACTGCTTCAATGGGTAATCTTACTTCCACATTTTTAGGAATATAGATGAATAATCCACCGTTCATAAAGGCTGTATGGTAGGCAGCAACTTTATCTTCTGCAGCAGGAATCGCACTGAATAGATGTGCATCAACTAATTCAGGAAATTCATTCATTGCAGTGAAGAGGTCTTGAATAATTACACCTTGCTCCACTAAGTCTGCTAGAACAAAATCAACATCCGTCGTATTACCACAGTGAGCAATGCGGGCGCTCAATTCTTGGTCATCTGAAAGCTTTAGGTTGTTTTTATAAGTAGAAACTAAGTCACTGGCACTAGCTTTTGGACTCGCAATCACTTGGTTGAATAATTCCCACGTTGGGTAGCTCATACGCTCTATAAAAGGTAAGGGCAGTGCTTCCCAAGCAGTTAAGGCTTGTTGTTGTGCGTCTTGAAAAGCTTGAGTAACGTTTGAGTATTGTGGAATTAAGCTTTTTTGTTCATGTAATGGTATTTGTGTCAAAGGTTTCACCTACTCTTTTAATTCAAAATCTAAGCCCAACTCTTTAACGATGCCACGGTATCCCTCATCTTCTAGTCGTTTGGCTAATTCAGGACCACCTGATTTAACGATTTTTCCATCGATAATAATATGAACATAATCCGGTATAATGTAGTTTAGTAAACGTTGATAATGCGTAATGATTAAAGCACCAAAGTTTTCGCCACGCATCTCATTCACACCACGTGAAACAACTTTTAAGGCATCAATATCAAGTCCTGAGTCAATTTCGTCTAGGATGGCGAAGGCTGGTTGAATCATCAGTAATTGTAAGATTTCGTTTCTTTTCTTCTCACCACCTGAGAAGCCTTCGTTCAAGTAACGTTCTGCCATTTCTTCCGGCATGTTTAAGATAGCCATCTTTTCATCGAGTTTTTTAATAAATTCCATGACACTCATTTTGTCATCTTCAGCACGACGGGAATTAATGGCAGCTTTCATAAACTGGGCATTTGTTACACCAGGAATCTCGCTTGGGTACTGGACTGCTAAGAATAGCCCAGCTCGAGCACGCTCATCAACTTCCATTTCCAATACATTTTCACCGTCTAAGTAAATTTCTCCTTCGGTCACTGTATAAGCGGGATTTCCCATGATCGCCGCTGCTAAGGTTGACTTACCCGTTCCGTTTGGTCCCATTATGGCATGGATTTCATCCGTATTAATGGTTAAGTTTAGACCTTTTAAAATTTCCTTGTCTTCAATTGATACATGTAAGTTTTTAATTTCTAATGTCTTCATTGATACCCTCCAATTATTTAATAAAAATGATGGCTCCATACTTTGTTTTATTAAATTAGCTAAATGAGCCAAGTGGCAAATGACTATATAAAATTATTTTATATAATATAA